>JAFXSR010000072.1 GCA_017525505.1 Bacteroidales bacterium | reverse complement strand
GAGTTGAAGGCTGAGCAATAAAAAAGTTTTCTTTTGCTTTTATGCCAAAAACTCTCTATTTTTGCCTCGAACAAATAACCCAAAAGTCTAACCAAACCCCTATCGAATGATTATAGCGCACCAAGCGCACCAACGGAAAGCTGAATATTAGAACAAAAGCATTAGCTTAAGGCTTGTGTTAGCGGAACTTAGACAATTTCATAACACCACAGGCAGTAAAGTCAATGTCCATGTGTTTTTACATGGGCTTTACTGTATGTAGTTGTGGTGTTAGGCAGTCTAAGGCCTCCGTTAACCGACTCAAGTAAAAGTCCATGTTTTTTATTGCCCGCATGGGAAGAGCAAGAAAGTTGAAAACACAAATCAAATCTCAATAATATGAAGAAGATTCTACTTATGATAATGCTGATTTCCCTGTCTGCACTGAGTTTCGGGCAGGAAAATCAGTCTCAGGCCGTGTCAAATTATTTCTTTATCAGCAGCGGCAATTGGAACGACGGCACTCACTGGAACACGGGCGAAGTGCCTCCCGAAGGCTGTGATGTCATCATTATGGCCGATGCCGTCATTCCAGCAGGCTACACAGCCATCGCCGACCAGGTATGCCTCCAAGGCGGCAGCGTTACCGTGGCCGACGGTGGTCAACTGAAACACAACACCCAAGGTCTTGTGGTGACGATGGAGAAGAGCATTGCAGCTTTCAACGAGGTAAACAGCTGGAGCAATTACTATTTGTTGGCTTTCCCCTTCAATGAGGATGTCGCTGTCCCAGCAACGATGACCGCCGCCGAGGACAACGACTTCTACATCTTTGACCCAGACTATCCCTACGCCGAGTGGCGCAACAACAAGCAGCATGTCATCACCACCGTTGGCGGCACTACAGGCTATCTCTACGCCAATTCTGAGGACATCGAGCTTTCGCTGACAGGCAGCACCTATCAGTCATACGGTGAGGCTATCGTCACCGTGGAGGTTCCATACACCGAGGGCTCAAGCAACATCTTCAATGGATGGGCACTTTTGGGCAATCCGTATACTTGCAATGCATACGTCTATGCCTTTGAGAATGGGTCGTGTGTCCCGAAGGAATTTATGGTGTATAATGCAGATGGTGAGTTGGTGCGTTGCTCATGCAGTTCCATTGCCCCGATGCAGGGTTTCTTTGTGAAGGTGGAAGAGACAACCACGATTTGTATCAAAACCACTTGCCCTTATGTTGACCTCGGCCTGCCGAGCGGCCTCTTGTGGGCGACCTGCAATGTGGGTGCGAATGCTCCTGAGGAATATGGCGACTATTTTGCATGGGGCGAGACCGAACCTAAGAGTGTTTATAATTGGAGTACTTATCAATATTGCAACAACGGCTATCTACTATGGTTAACCAAGTATTGCAACAATTCACAATACGGCTACAATGGCTATTCAGATAACCTGACTACCTTATTGACCGAGGACGATGCAGCTACGGCTAACTGGGGAGGGATTTGGCGCATGCCCACAGACGAGGAGTGGCTAGAGTTATATCAAAACACAACAAACACATGGACGACCCAGAACGACGTGAACGGAAAACTATTCACAGCCACTAATGGCAACACTCTCTTCCTGCCCTCTGCAGGCGACCTTTGGGGTAGTGAACATTCTGGTGCTGGCTATAATGGAAACTATTGGTCAAGTTCACTCAATTTAGAAAACCCAGCTAGTGCAGGTGGTGTTTATTTCCGTTCAGACAATTATGCCGTGAGTTATCGCGCTCGCTGTTGTGGACTCTCTGTCCGAGCAGTGTGTTCTGCACCGCAGAGCAACGCCCCCACAGGTGCCATCAACGGCAAGTTTACCATTAACGAAAATGGCGACCAAGTGTATTTCTCGCGGGGCAACTTGCAATATCAAGCATCAACAAACACTTGGCGATTTGCTGAGAACCAATGGAACTATGTGGGTGGAACATATAACGGGAATCAATATGGAAATGTATTCGGTAGCAGTAATAATAATATTTCCTCAACATACGATGGTTGGATAGATTTATTTGGTTGGGGCACGAGTGGCTATGATCATGGTGCCATTTGTTATCAACCTTGGTCAACAAGTACAAATTATTATGATTATTTTGCATATGGGTCTAGATATTACAATTTGCATAACCAAACTGGCAAAGCAGATTGGGGTTATAATCCTATCGTCAATGGCGGTAACCAAGAGCATTCTGGTTGGCGGACACTGACAAAAAATGAATGGAGTTATATTATTGAAACCAGAAATACAAGTTCAGGAATTAGATATGCAAAAGCTCAAGTCAATGGCGTTAATGGAGCGATTCTTTTGCCCGATGATTGGAATTTTGACGATTATCCGCTGAACAACACCAATCAAAGTGACGCTCAATTTAACAGTAATGTTGTCACTATTGATGATTGGGATATTCTGGAAGCAAAAGGTGTTGTTTTCTTGCCAGCCGCAGGGATGAGACAGGGAGTTGCGCTTCATTTTGGTGTTGGATCGTATTGGTCAACAACCTATAATATTGAATACGCTTATGATGCTCAGGATCTACGTTTTTCATTTAATTCCATTTGTACTTCTTTCAATTGGCGATATGATGGCGCAAGTGTCCGCCTTGTCCGCGATGCGGAATAATCCAGTTTTTGCGGCTGCGTAGTGTGACAGCCTTACAAGAATGGCTGTATAGCTGTTGTATTACTATGGCCGCATTGTCGGTCATCCTATCGCCCCGCTGGGGCTAAGCGGAATATGGTTCGTTTTTCGGCAGGGGTTTCATTGTATTCCACCGCCTGCCTATTGTCCTTCGTCCCTACGGGACTTGGGGGTGCCATCGGAACCCCGTAGGGGTGACACGAAAACAAAGCAGGCGGTGTAAACCCCTGCCGAAAATAATAATGGTGGAAATTAATTGGAAGAAAATCCCAAAAACAAACCGAGAAATCGAAAAATTTCCGAAAAACCAATGAGATTTTGGAAAAATTTCCGTATTTTTGCAGAAAATAAGCAAAGAAATGGAAAAAAATCCGAAAACAAATGAGAGATTGCCCGAGATTTTGATTGCCAATGGGGACAAGAAATACTCTTATTATTTGTCAGCTTTGGTGAAGAAAGGACAAATTAGGAAAGTCGCACAGAAGATTTACACTTCTAACTTGTTAGATTCGGATGAGAACATCGTGAGGAGAAACCTGTTTCTTATTTTTGGTAGGCTGTTTCCCGAAGCTGTAGTCAGTCATCGCTCAGCATTCGAGATGAAACCTACCGCAACAGGCGACTTTTTCCTGACCTACAAATACACCAAAAAAGTTAGGCTGCCAGGGGTGGTTGTCCATCTTTTGGAAGGAGCATCAGGGCTGGTGGAGGACACGCCGTTTGTCAATGGTTTGTTTATCGCTTGTCCCGAAAGGGCTTTTTTGGAAAACTTGCAAACCACTTATCAAAAAGGGGATGGGGCGAAGTGTCTGTCTCAATCCGACATTGAAAACCGCTTGGAAAAGGTCATCAGAATTCATGGTGAAGCAGCCATCAACGCTTTGCGCGACAAAGCTTGTGTGTTGGCAAATCGATTGGATATGATGAGGGAATATGAGCGGTTGGATAAGATTGTCGGAGCGTTGCTTTCCACTCGCGATGCCAAGGTGCTCACTTCTCCGTTGGCCGCGGCAAGGGCTTTCGGCGAGCCTTACGACCCACATCGGTACGAATTGTTCCAAATCCTGTTTTCTGCCTTGAATTCCGACACTTTTGCTGCTTATCCTGAGGGTGAGGTGTCTAATATTACCTATCGCAATTTCGCGTTTTTCGAGAGCTATTTCTCCAACTATATCGAAGGCACAGAGTTCACCCTTGAAGATGCCAGGCAAATCGTCGAGTCCAACCAGCCTTTGCCGTCGCGCAATGAAGATTCCCACGATGTTTTGGGTACCTTCTCCATTGTGTCAGACAGGAGAGAAATGTCACGGATTCCCGCTACCTCGGATGAATTGTTGGATTTGTTACAAACTCGGCATAGACTGTTGCTTTCAGCACGACTCGAAAAACATCCTGGGCAGTTCAAGATGCAAAACAACCGTGCGGGCAATAGCTATTTTGTTGATTACGAGCTTGTCAGAGGAACCTTAAAAAAAGGATTCGATTTTTATCAGGCACTTCGGTCACCTTTCGCTCGTGCGGTTTTCATGTTGTTCATGGTCAGTGAGGTACATCCTTTTGATGATGGGAATGGCCGCATGTCGCGCATTATGATGAACGCCGAACTGACCCATGCCAGTGAAACCAAAATCCTTATTCCAACCGTCTTTCGGACGGATTATTTAGAGGCTTTGCGGAAACTGACACGGCAAGACGATCCATCGGTGCTTGTCAAGGCGATGGATAGGGTACGGCGTTTCAGCGCAACCCTGCAAGCGGACAATTTCGATGTCATGAAGCTTCAACTGGAGCGGGCCAATGCCTTCTCCGATTCCGAGGAGGATATTCTTAGGTTTTAGCCTTAACTCACCTTCACATTAACAATCCCTTTCTTATCACACCGCACCACAATGCGCTTGTATTCGGTCTTGCCTTCGTAGACGCATTGGATGACGAAAGTGAGGTGATAAACTTTCTTGCCTTCGATGGGCTTGTATCCGTTGTCTTCCCATGTGCCCGAAAGCGGGAAGCTCGGGTTGTCCATCTTGCGGGTGTATTCCGTGATGTTGTAACGCAGAATGTCGTTAATGCCACGGAGCGGATAGGGACTGGCCTTGGCCAATTCGGCGGGCCAAAGCTGAACTTTTTTACGGTAGAGCAACACCTTTTCGTCCTTGCCG
>JAFXSR010000071.1 GCA_017525505.1 Bacteroidales bacterium | reverse complement strand
CGCCGCGCTGCAGGTAGTCCTCGATGTCCAAATCAGAGGCCATCATGCATGTCTTCAGGTCGTTGAAGAAAGCGAAGGAGTGAATGTTCTCCAGGAATTCTTTCACCTCGGGAAACTCTTTGGCAAAATTGCCGGCGACACCGAAATAGGTGGCGGAGAATTCGTAGAGGCTCTTGAACATGCGAGTTGCCGCACCGGAGGCAGGGACGAACTTCAGGAGGCGTTGTCCCTTGCCGAGTGTGCGATACAGTTTTTCATAGCGGGCGATTTCCTTGTCGTCCAACACCTTTATGCCGCCATTGTCGGGGGTGGCTGGAGCATCAAGTCGGGTCTTGGGGAACCCTTCTTTGAAATGGTCTATCTGGTGCTGTACCTGTTCAACAGAAAGACCCAACTCAGCGAGCTGGGTTAGGTCTTCAGAGGTGGGGTTAAAAATCATGGTATATGATTGTTAGTATTCGATTTCTGTCTTGAGGATTACTTGGGCTGTCTTGGTTTCCCCTTCAATCAGTCGGGCACTGCCGGTGCCGATGCGTACCCCTTCGTTTTCCACTGCCAATGTGGCTTTGATGTTGATGATGGCCGGTGCGGTGAATTTGGCAGAATAGGAGCCATTGCCGTCGGTGACGCCCGTGGAATAATTGAGGTCGCTAGGGTCGCAGTTGTTCTGATAAAGCTCCACTTTTACGCCGGGAACAGGGGTGCGGTCGCCCTCATTGATGACCAAAACGTCGAGATAGCTGTTGGTGTCCTTGTCGCAGGAACTGAAAAGAGGTATGGATAAGAGACTGAAAACCAGGATGACGGGGAGAATGTGGATTTTTTTCTTCATAAAAGATGTTTTTTTGTCTTGTTATATCTAATTTTCTTCTTATTTTTGCATTGCAAAATTAGTAAAAAATTCTATAATAGGATGAAAAAAATAACAATTCTTGCATTTTTTTTACTGATGCTGACTCTTGGATGGTCTCAAGCAGCTGGATATCAGAATAGAAAGACGGATAAGCCGGTCAAGGTTGAAATGACAACTTCGTTGGGAAAAATGGTGTTTGTCCTTTATAATGACACACCACTTCATCGTGACAATTTCTTGAAATTGGTAAAATCACATACATATGACAGTTTGCTTTTCCACCGAGTGATCAAAAACTTCATGATTCAAGCCGGTGACCCGAATTCGCGTAAGGCAAAACCCAACCAGATGCTGGGTGACGGCACTTTGGGCTATACAATACCCGCCGAGTTCCGCTCCAACCATATCCATAAAAAGGGTGCTTTGTGTGCTGCACGCCAGGGTGATAATGTGAATCCAAGGAAAGAGTCCTCGGCATCCCAATTCTATGTGGTTCAAGGTCAGGTATGGGACGAGAGGTCCCTCAATATGATGGAACAGCGTTTTGGTCGCAAATTCAGCGAGGAACAACGGAAAATCTATACCACCATCGGAGGTACTCCGCATTTGGACGGGGACTACACTGTCTTTGGTGAACTTGTTGAAGGTATGGATGTTGTGGATAAGATTGCCTCGGTGGAAACTGGTATGGCAGATAGGCCGGTGAAGGATGTGCGTATTCTCAAAGTGAAAGTGATTAAATAACTACTAAAATAGATGAAAAGTCTAATTTCCAAGTACATTGATGAGATACGAAACGCTCGTATCGAGGACTTTAAGGACAAGGCCGCCGAGGTGGAGCAGTTCAGGGTGCGTTTTCTTGGCCGCAAAGGTGTGATGAACGAACTTTTCGAGCAGTTCAAGGCATTGCCCAATGAACAGAAAAAAGAAATGGGTATTGCTCTCAATGAATTGAAAACCGCTGCTTTGGCTAAGGTGGAGGAGTGGAAAAACTATGTGGAGCAGTCTCCAGAACTGAATGATACCCATGACCTCACAATGCCGGCTGATCTTTATCAGCGGGGCAGTCGGCACGTTCTATCGGTGACGATGAATGAGATAGCTGAAATTTTTGCCCGTATTGGATTCACGGTTGAGGAGTCGGTCGAGATTGAGGATGACTGGCACCTGTTCTCGGCACTCAACTTCCCGCCCGACCATCCGGCTCGTGACATGCAGGATACTTTTTTCGTTCAGAAAGAGGAAGGTAAGACGGATGTGGCGTTGCGTACTCATACGTCATCGGTTCAAGTGCGTGTGATGGAAACCCACAAGCCCCCTATTCGTATTATTGCGCCAGGCAGAGTGTTTAGGAATGAGGCAATTAGTGCTCGTGCACATTGTATTTTCCACCAAGTGGAAGCGCTCTATGTGGATAAGAAGGTTACCTTTGCCGATTTGAAACAGACGTTGCTCTATTTCGCCAAGGAGATGTTTGGCGAGGCAACCCAGATTCGCCTGCGTCCCAGCTATTTCCCATTTACAGAGCCGAGTGCGGAAATGGATATTTCGTGTAATATCTGTGGCGGAAAGGGATGTAACATCTGTAAGGGTACGGGGTGGCTCGAAATTCTCGGTTGCGGTATGGTGGATCCCAATGTCCTTGAGGCGTGTGGTATTGATAGTAAGGAATATACGGGTTTTGCTTTGGGTATGGGTGTGGAGCGTATGGCCATGCTGAAGTACCAGATTCGAGACTTGCGTCTCTATTTTGAGAATGATCTCCGGTTCCTGCACCAGTTCGACAACATTATCTGATGGGTAGAATCGCAATCAACGACATGCGTTTTTATGCGCATCATGGTTGTTTTGACCAGGAACGTGTTATAGGCACGCATTTTCGTGTTGACTTATGGTTCGATGTCGATACGTCGGTGGCAGAAGTGTCTGATAGTATAGGAGATACGGTTAATTATCTGGAAGTGTATCAAGCGGTGGCGCAGGAAATGGGACAATCGTCACATTTGCTTGAACATATTGCACGCAGGGTGGGGGATCGGTTGCTGTCGCAATTTCCTGGTATCAAGAGTGTCGGGGTGAAATTGTATAAGCTGAATCCTCCGCTTGGCGGACAGATGCAGTCTGTCTCTGTGGAGCTTACCTTGACGCGTTAGAGGTGTCCTTCGTCGTGGAAGCTGTAGTAGGACACTTGTCCAGTCGGTGAGAGGCCAATGATCAGGTGTTCATATAGCTTGATTTGAAGCAGGTTGCCTGCTTCGGACAGTTGTTGTGTAAGGTGTTTGTCTTCCGGACTTGGCCGGAGCGATCCAGAAGGGTGATTGTGTACCACCATCAGGGCCACGGCTTTGCATTCCAAGGCTCCTCGGAAAACCATTCGGATATCGACTGCAGTGGAGGTTTGCCCCCCTGAGGCTATTCGTTGCCGACCAATGACTTTTTTTGCGTTGTTCAAGTAGATTGCCCAGAATTCTTCATGATCGATATCGGCTACCAACGGGGACATATAGTTGAAAAGTGCTTTACTGTCGTTTAGAATCAGGATATTATCCTCACTGAATTCCCCTTGCATACGCCATCCCAGTTCGAGAGCGGCTATCAGGGTGGCAGCCTTGGCTTTGGCCATGCCGTTGATGGCTGTCAGTTGTGAGGCTTCAAGGCGCGAAAGGGTTGTCAGTCGGTTGCCCGCACTGGCCAGCACCTCTTTGGCCATTTCGACGACACTGCTGCCTTTTACGCCGGTGCGTAGCAGAATGGCAATCAATTCAGCGTTGGTAAGGGCCTTTTTGCCGAGTGTGAGTAGTTTTTCCCGAGGTTTGTCTGCTTCGTCCCAGTCTTTGACGGTAAGAGATTTTTTT
>JAFXSR010000007.1 GCA_017525505.1 Bacteroidales bacterium | reverse complement strand
GTGGCAAAACTCACCGCTTCTTTCCATACCGAATATTCTCTAAAATTTCTTGCTCCAGCCATAGTTAAGGTTAAGGTTATCGTTAAGGTTTTTAGTTCTTCTTGGCCTCCTGCCATACGTTGAGTTTCTCAAAACTATATTATTGTAATCCTATCATTTCGATAGTCGAAGATGTCGGCAAATCGTTCCACCCTGCCCAAGAGGGGAATATTTAGCTTTTGCGTCAACTCGTCAGCAAACTCCTCGCAAAGTACGCTCTCAGTGCTTCTTGTCACGAAAAAATACAGCAAGGTCTCATCCTCATGGGCTTTCATCACAAGCGAAGTCTTGCCTATGCGTCTCCGTCCGGTCAGCACCGTGAACTGCGCCGCATTATGCGACAGAGACCTTATCTCCCGCAGCTTGTTGATTTCGTATTCTCTATCAAAAAACTTCATAATCAGAATATTATTACCGAAACCCACAGTTCGGAACTGTCAATTTCGAATGCAAAGATACATTTTTTTTCTGACATACAAGAAGTTTTTTAATTGTAATTATCCCAGTCACTGCCCCTGCCTAAAACGTTGGAGAGGAGTCTGCAGCCCTCACCCCACACTGCGCTCCACTTTGTTGGGCTTGTATGGGGTTAATAGGATATCGTGCCTCCGGCACGCTTCTCGTCACCCTCAGGCAGAGCCCGCACATCCTCTGCGCGCTGCACCCCCCCTCACCTACCTAACCCTCCTAATCCCGTAACCCCCTAATCCCGGGGGGATTAACCGAAAGGAGAGGGCAGAGCTTGGAAGTATGGTGAATGGCGAATATCTTATCTCTAAGCATACAAAATTTTTTGGGGAGAGTGGCGAATGGAAGGGGAAAAATTTTTATATTTGCCATTTTTATGAATAAAGTAAGGGGAAGATCACAGATATTCTTGTTGGATTCATAAGAATTTGGTTTTCAGATTTTTGTAATCTTTTGCCCTTGCGAACCTCCATAAAGTTGATGGAAGGGGAAGAGGAGGGTATATGAAAAAACAGGGAATACGGTGGGGATGACACATTTGAAAAAAAGAAAAACAACAATGGTACATTAGTTCATATTTAATCCAAATCAATCTATGGCTTCAATCGACGATGTAAAGATAATTGAACTTCCAAAGTTCCTCGATGCCCGGGGCAATCTCTCCTTTGTAGAGCAGAATAAGCATATTCCGTTCGAGATTAAGCGTACCTACTGGATTTACGACGTTCCGGGGGGTGAGGCCCGCGGTGCCCACGCATTCTATCAGAACCAGGAGTTTATTGTGGCATTGTCCGGCTCTTTTGACGTGGTGGTGGATGATGGTCAAAACAAAATCACCTATACGCTCAATCGCTCCTACTACGGTTTGTATGTCCCTGCCGGTTTATGGCGTGAAATAAATAACTTTTCCACCAACTCGCTTGCGTTGGAATTCGGATCGGAACACTATGACGAGGCCGATTATGTTTACGAATATGAAGATTTCTTAAAACTTAAAAAGGATGGAAAAATATAGTGTCTCAGACTGCTCTATGGTTGAGCTTGACCGTCACCACAGCGACCGCAAGGGCAATCTCACAGTGGTGGAAAACGGCAAAACACTCCCGTTCGACGTCAAGAGGGTGTATTATCTCTACGATGTCCCTGGCGGCGAGAACCGTGGCTCCCATGCCCACAAAGAGTTGAGCCAGCTGATTGTCGCGGCGTCAGGCTCCTTTACCGTAACTTTAGATGACGGCAAGTGCAAACGCTCGTTCTTTCTCAATCGCCCTTACCAGGGCCTCTATGTAAAACCGGGCATGTGGCGAGATCTTGAGGATTTTTCTTCTGGTGCCGTTTGCATGGTTTTGGCCAGCGAAGTGTATAAAGCCGACGACTATATCAGAGATTATCAGGAGTTCCTGAAATTCAGAGAGAAATGATACATCCGCTTGCTGACCGCTCTCTTTCTTCTCTCAAAAAAAACAGAAAAAGTTTTCGCACTATATTAAAAAAAAAATTACTTTTGCATCTTCAATCATCAATTAAACCATAAACCCATGAGAGTAATTATTGAACAAAATTATGAAGCCATGTCGCGTTGGGCTGCCAACCATATTGTTGAACGTATCAATGCCTTCAAGCCGACAGCTGAAAAACCCTTTATCCTTGGTTTGCCCACGGGTTCCACTCCTATTGGCACTTACCGCGAATTGGTACGCCTGCACAAGGAAGGGAAGATTTCCTTCCAGAATGTGGTGACCTTCAATATGGATGAGTATGTGAAGATTCCGGAAAACCATCCCGAAAGCTATCATTCCTTCATGTGGAGCAATTTCTTCAGCCATATCGACATCAAGAAAGAAAATGTGAACATCCTCAATGGCAATGCCGAAGACCTGGAGGCCGAGTGCGCCCGCTATGAGGCCAAAATCAAAAGCTATGGCGGTATCGACCTGTTCATGGGCGGTATTGGTCCCGACGGCCACATCGCCTTCAACGAGCCGGGTTCCTCACTGACTTCCCGCACCCGCGTGAAAACCTTGACCATGGACACGGTGATTGCCAACTCGCGTTTCTTCGACAACGACATCAACAAGGTTCCCAAAACCGCTCTTACCGTTGGTGTGGGTACCGTGATGGACAGCCACGAGGTGATGATTTTGGCCAACGGCCACGGCAAAGCCCGCGCTTTGGCACAGGCTATTGAAGGCGGAGTGAGCCAGATGTGCACCGTCAGCGTTCTCCAGCTTCATCCCAAGGGCATCATTGTGTGCGACGATGCCGCCTGCGACGAAATCACCTACGGTACGGTGAAATACTTCAAGGATATCGAGAAGAACAACTTATAGTGAAAATCTGTGTTATAGGCGGAGCGAATGTGGACATTACGGCCACATCGGCCAAGGCGTTCCGGATGGGGGATTCCAATCCGGGACGCGTTGTGTTCTCATGGGGAGGCGTAGGACGCAATATAGCCCATAACCTGGCGCTGCTGGGCGATCAGGTGGAACTCCTCACTATTTTCGGTGGCGGATTCTTCGGACCGGTGATCGCACAGTCCTGTAAGGACTTGGGAATCGGAATCGCTCATAGCGAGATTGCAGACGAAGGAACCCACTCGTTTTTCGTTTCTATTGGTAATGCCGATGGCGAATTGGTTGGTGGGGTGGCCGACATGAACGCTATGGACAAAATGACGCCGGAGTGGCTGGCAAAGCGCCTGGAGGTGATTAATGATTCCGATGCCGTGGTGGCAGATGCCAATAGCTCCGCAGAGACCCTCGCATGGCTGATTGACCATTGCGAGAGACCGCTTTTTTTGGATGCCGTTTCGTTTGCGAAAGCGGGGCGTATAAGGAAAGCAGTGACGCTTTCGCAGAAAAAGAATTTCTTTGCATTGAAATGTAATGCCATTGAAAATGAAGAACTTGCTGATGTGCGTTGCTGTGAAAGGCGGTATGTGAGCCTTGGTGCCAAGGGATTGCAAGTGGAGGCTGGCGAGCGCTTGTATGAGTTTCCTGCACTGCCGTGTATGGTGGTCAGGAGTGTGACGGGCGGAGGGGATGCGCTGTTGGCGGGAATCGTGCATGCAGGCCCTTTGTCTGGCATCGAGGTATCGGCCCGATGGGGCCTGGAATGTGCCCGCTGTGCGGTGGAAAGCCCGCATGCGGTGAGTGATGAGATTAAGAAATTACGATATGAATAAATACTTGGATTGTTTGCCCGAAGTGACGGCAGCACTGGTGGCGGGGAGACCCGTGGTGGCCTTGGAATCGACGATTATCTCGCATGGGATGCCTTATCCGCAGAATGTGGAGACGGCGCTCAGGGTGGAACAGACCATCCGTGAAAACGGGGCGGTACCCGCTACTATCGCCATTATCAAGGGACGGCTGAAAGCGGGTCTGACGCCTTCGGAGATTGAGTATCTGGGTCAGAAGGGCAGGGGAGTGGCAAAGGCATCCAGACGGGACTTGCCTGTGCTGGTGGCCCGTGGGGAAGATGGTGCCACTACCGTCACCACTACCATGATTATCGCCCACATGGCTGGAATCAAAGTCTTTGCCACGGGCGGCGTCGGTGGTGTGCACAGAGGGGCAGAGACCTCCATGGACATCTCGGCTGACCTTGAGGAACTGGCCATGACCCCTGTGATGGTTGTCTGTGCCGGTGTGAAAAGTATTCTGGATTTGGGACTTACTCTGGAGTACCTGGAGACCAAAGGTGTGCCTGTCATTGGATATGGTACCGGGGAATTACCGGCATTCTATACCCGTAAGAGCGGCTTTAAGGTAGATTACAGAATTGACACCCCCGAAGAGCTGGCCGCTGCCTTCCGTGCCAAGCTGGAGATGAGGCTCCGGGGCGGTATGTTGGTCACAAACCCCATTCCGGAGGAGTATTCCATGGATCCAGAACGGATTAATGCGGCCATTGACCAGGCCGTTAAAGAGTGCAACGAAAAGGGTGTCAAGGGCAAAGACATCACACCGTTCTTGTTGGCGAGGGTCAAGGACATCACTGGCGGGGACTCGCTGGACTCCAATATCCAGCTGGTGCTGAACAACGCCCGCTTGGCTGCCCAAATCGCCCAGTTCCTCTAATACCTCCTTCCTCTCGTCTGCTCTGGAATGGGTGTTAAGCTTGCTGCCACACTTTTAGCAAAAAAACAAAAAAAAGTGAAAAAATGTCAGAGTAATTGCAAATTTAGTTATTTTTGCAGTTTAAATGGAAAAAAACTAGGAATATGTCGTTTACTTCTAGAATGGTACGTCGGTTTAGCAAGTTTTTGGATGTAAGAGTTATCTATCTGATGGATACTCTGCTGTCAGAGCTGGCTTCTTTGATCACTTTGCTGCTCATCGGTTTCTTTGCGAATAATGTGGTTTATTCCCAATCTGAATTCGTCCTTATGTGGCTTTTGGGCGCATTGGTCTCTACCATTGTGGCCAAGTTTGTTTTCAGGAGCTACAAGATTGTGATCCGTCATACATCCTTCAATGATATTATGCGCTTTGCGTTTGAGGTTGTTGGTAAGGAAGTGCTTTTTGTGGTGTTTATTTTGCTGTGGAGTGGTTTTCACCGAGGCCTTTTAATTGCCCTGGGGGTAGATGCCATGCTGACCCTGTGCCTGCTGATGTCGGTACGTTTGATCATGATTTCCGTATATAGATACTACTTCTACAGAAGAAAAGTGGAGAAGAAAAAACAGAGAATCCTGATCTACGGTCTTTCCGAGAAATCGTTGGCTGTGGTTCTGAGACTGAAACCTTCAATGGTTTATAGAATTGTAGGTTTCATTGATAAAGAAAACAAGTTGAAGAATATCACGGTGTTGGATTTGCCCGTGTTCCACTATGAGGATGTGGAGAATGTGGTGCAGGAATATGATATCGATGCGATTCTTTTTGCCAGCGAGAAAGACGCCTATGAGGAAAACACGGGATTGATAGACTTCTGTAATCAGAACGGGGTTACCCCGCTGGTGACTCCCATTATTGACGAATATGTTCAGGGAAAGTCCATGAAGAACATGGTGCGCCAGGTACGTATCGAGGACTTGCTGGGCAGAGACGAGATTGACATTGACTTGAAGGAAGTGTCGTCTCATTTCAAGGGAAAAGTGGTGATGGTGACTGGTGCCGCAGGTTCTATCGGTTCGGAGTTGTGCCGCCAGCTGGCCAGCTTTGAGGTGAAAAAATTAGTGCTTTTCGACAATGCGGAGAGCCCCATGCACAGTATCAGGCTGGAGTTGGAGGAGCGTTTCCCGGAATTGGATTTTGTGCCTATCATCGGTGATGTGCGTCATCCTTCGCGCTTGGATTTCGCATTCAGAACCCATCATCCCCAGGTGGTGTTCCATGCGGCGGCCTACAAGCATGTGCCGCTGATGGAGGAAAATCCCTGCGAGGCTGTGCGCGTGAACCTTTACGGCACGCACAATGTGGCGGACAAGTGCATAGAATACGGAGTGGAGAAGATGATCATGATTTCGACCGACAAGGCGGTGAATCCGACCAATATCATGGGTTGCACCAAGCGTCTGGCTGAGATTTACGTGCAGTCGCTGGGTTTGGCCATTGAGGCGGGCAAAAGGCCTGGTGTCACCAAGTTTGTCACCACCCGTTTCGGCAATGTGCTGGGTTCCAATGGCTCGGTAATTCCTCGGTTCAGAGAGCAGATTGAAAAGGGTGGTCCGGTGACGGTGACCCATCCTGATATCACCCGTTTCTTTATGACCATCCCCGAGGCGTGCCGTCTGGTGATGGAAGCCGCTACCCTGGGCGAGCAGACGCAGATTTTTGTCTTCGACATGGGCAAGTCTGTCAAGATTGTGAATCTGGCCCGTAGGATGATTGAATTGGCGGGCTTGAAGCCGGGTGTGGATATTGACATCGAATATACCGGCCTCCGTCCGGGCGAGAAATTGTATGAGGAGGTGCTGTCCAATAAGGAGAATACCATTGAGACGGAGCACAAACGTATTTTCATCGCCAAGGTGCGCAAGTATGATTATGACCAGGTGCTTCCCGATGTTGTCGATTTGGAGAAATTGGCCGTGGATGTGAAAATTCCGGAAATGGTGATCAAAATGAAGGATATTGTGCCCGAATATATCAGCAAGAACTCTGTTTTCGAACAATATGACCACCAAAAGTGACAAAGGCCTTTGGTATATGGATAACAAAAAAAGCACCCGTCTGGGTGCTTTTTTTGTTTCGATTGTTTATGAAAGCTTTCGCTATTATTTGTCAGCTTCTTTGGATTGAAGTTGCTGTACATAGATAGCTTTCAGCTTCTGCTCCCTCTTGATAACACTGGGTTTGGTGAATTTTTGTCTTGCGCGCAATTCACGTACAACACCGGTTTTCTCAAATTTTCTTTTCAGTTTTTTCAGCGCTCTTTCGATGGTTTCGCCTTCTTTAACGGGAACAACGATCATAAAAAATACCTCTTTCTTTTAAAAGTTAATACTATAATTTTTTGGGAATGCAAAAATACACTTTTTTTCAATACGTTGCACAAATTTTTAATGTGCTAATTTGCTAATGTGTTAATGTGTTAATTATCAATGTGTTAATGTACTGGTGTGTAATTGTGCCGATGTGCTAATTATCAATGTGCTATTAATGAATTCAGAATGTGCCGAAGGCACAATATCCTATCAACCCCGCACAAGCACGACAGTGCGCAGTGTGGGGTAGTGGAAACCAAATTTCAGATAATTGCTCATATCTCGAAAAATTCCCGTACTTTTGCATTCCCAAATTTCAAGCTATGAAGAAAAACACGTTATATATCATTATTGCATCCGCATTGGTGCTTGCCTCTCTTGTCGCCGTATTGTTCAAAACCGGTGTTTTCGGAAACTCCGACGACCATCTGTCGTACGACGCATTCGCCATCAAGGATACCAATAACATCACCAAAATCTTTCTGGCGGACATGCAGGGTGAGTATGTGCTGTTGCAGCGTACCGATGCCGGCTGGATGGTTCACGACAGCATTCTGGTGATGAAGCCCATCATGGACGAATTCCTGACCACCATTGCAAGCCTGACGGTGAAGCAGGTGGTGCCCAAAACCGGCCAGAACACCATCAACAAGGTGCTCTCCACTGGTTCCGTCAAGGTGGATATCTATCAGACAAAACCGAAATTCAAACTCTTCGGAATCGCTTTCGGCAATAAGGAACGCAAAACCAAGACTTACTATATGGGACCGGCTACCATGGACAATCTGTCCAATTTCGCCCTCCTCGAAGGCTCTGAGGATCCTTACATTGTGTATGTGCCCGGTTTCCGCGGTTTCGCCACTCCGATTTATTCCACCAACTATGCCGACTGGATCAACCATGACATTTTCCAGACCAAAATCACCCGTATCCAGTCCGTGGAATTTATTGACCTGCTTCACCCTGAAGAGTCTTTCAAGGCAGTGAAAACAGGCGCCAGATTCTTCGATGTATATGATTACCAGAATAATAAGCTGGCGTATGACACTTTGAAACTGGTTGACATGCTTTCTGAATTCAGAGACAAGAATTTTGAGGATATCATTCTTTCTTTTTCTCCTGAAAAAATTGATTCCATCTATCAGGAGCAGCATTTCAAAACCATTGTTCTGACTGATATTGAAGGCCACCAGACCACACTGGAGCTTTGCCACAAACTGAACCAGCTGGTGGATGAGGAGGGAAATCCTGTTACAGAAGTCGATGAGGATAATTTCTATGGCATCATCAACAAAAATTACCAGCAGATGTACCTGTGCCAGTTCTTCCATTTTGACCGACAGGTGCAGCCGCTTTCGTATTTTGCCCTGACTGCCGCTCAAAAATAAAGGCCTATGACCCGTGATGAAATGTACATGTCACGCTGCCTGCAACTGGCCGCTTTGGGCTTGGGAAAAGTGCAACCCAATCCCATGGTGGGGGCGGTGATTGTGTGTAACGACAGGATTATAGGGGAGGGTTGGCACCGTCAGTATGGCCAGGCCCATGCCGAAGTGAACGCATTTGCCTCGGTTACACAACCCGAGCTGTTGAAAGAAGCCACCATGTACGTCAGTCTGGAACCCTGCTCGCATTTTGGCAAAACACCGCCCTGCGCTGATGCCATCATACGCCACGGTGTTCCGAAGGTGGTCATCGGAACGGTCGATAGCAACGCCAAAGTGAACGGAGGGGGTATCAGGAAGTTGCAAGAAGCCGGTGTTGAGGTGGTTACCGGTGTTTTGGCCAGCCAGTGCAAAGAGCTGAACCGACGTTTTTTCACTTATCACGAACAGAAAAGGCCATACGTCATCCTGAAGTGGGCCATGACCCGCAACGGTTACATGGATATTGACCGCCAGCAGCAGCCTGACGGACAGTACTGGATTACCAATCCCGAGTTGAAAACTTTGGTGCACCAATGGCGTAGCGAGGAAGACGCTATCTTGGTGGGCTACAATACCATAATCAATGACAAACCGCAACTGACCACTCGGCTGTTTCCTGGCAAAGACCCGCAACGCTTTGCCTGCCAGCGAAATCCGCTGTCTTCAGAGACAGCATATTATCGTGCGCTTCCGGAAAACCCCGCCGAGGCTTTGCGGCAGTTGTATGAGTTGAAAATCCAGTCGGTGATTGTGGAAGGCGGATGCAAGACCTTGCAACGCTTTATCGACAGCCAGTTATGGGACGAGGCCCGCATTTTGGTGGGCATGCAGCTGTGGCAATCCGGAGTGAAAGCCCCATTGCTTGACGGCATCTGTGTCAAAGAAGAAAGTATTCACGACAATACCATCCGCTATGTTCGAAGATACCTATAAAACCATAGCGGGACCGGCAGAGGGAATATACCGCGAGAAGGGCAGCAAATTCATCGCCCTGGCTTTCCCTGTGGAGAGTGAGGCGCAGATCAAGGAGAAGCTGGCCGAAATCCAGAAGCAGTATTTTGACGCGCGGCACCATTGTTACAGCTATATTTTGGGTCCCAACAAGGATGCCTACCGCCTGAATGATAATGGCGAGCCCTCGGGCACCGCGGGCCGACCTATCCACGGGCAGCTGCTTTCGAAAGATCTTACCAACACGCTGGTGATCGTGGTCCGCTATTTCGGTGGCATCAAATTAGGGGTCAGCGGGTTGATAAATGCCTACAAAACCGCCGCCAAGGATGCGTTGGACCATGCCACCATCATTGAGAAAACGGTGGACGAGACCTACAAGGTGAGCTTCGATTACAGTGTGATGAACAGTGTGATGCAGCTGCTGAAAGACCCCTACGTGAGCATCTTGGGACAGGGTTACGAGGACCGCTACCTGATCAGTTTCAAAATCAGAAGGCGCGAGGCCGACAGAATTGTCACCGCTTTGAAAAAAATCAACACCGTGACAGTGGAATAACGAATTTTTGTTGTTAAGAAGAAGCGCATTTCGTTTTCGTAAGAAAATTCGCATATTGGTGTGTAATTCGAGATTTTTTACTATCTTTGCACGAAATTTTTTTCGAGTATTAAAATTTCATAATCATGTCATTTATTGAAGATAGAGTACAGTTGGAAGGTTTGACCTTTGACGATGTTCTGCTTATTCCTTCCTATTCCGAAGTTCTGCCCAAAGAAGTTTCCTTAACCACAAAATTCACCCGTAACATTACGCTGAACACGCCTTTTATTTCGGCCGCCATGGATACGGTGACCGAGGCGACCATGGCTATTGCCATCGCCCGTGAGGGTGGTATAGGCGTGATTCACAAAAATATGCCTATCGCGGAACAGGCCAAGCAAGTGGCGTCGGTAAAACGTGCGGAAAATGGCATGATTAACAATCCCATCACGATTCTGCCCCACAAAACTGTGGGCGACGCCTTGTCTATCATGGCGGAATACAAAATTGGCGGTATTCCCGTGGTGACAGAGGACCATGTGCTCATCGGCATTGTTACCAACCGTGACCTGCGTTTTGAGAGGGATTTCAACAAACGTATCGACCTGGTGATGACGCGTGAAAACCTGATCACCACGTCCCGCTCCACCGACCTGAACAAGGCCGCTGACATTCTGCAGCAGTACAAAATCGAGAAGCTGCCGGTGATTGACGAGCATGGTGTGCTGCTGGGATTGATTACCTATAAAGATATTACCAAAGCCAAAGACAAACCCAATGCCTGCAAGGATTCGCAGGGACGTTTGCGTGTGGCGGCCGGTATCGGCATCTCCAAGGAAACGCTGCCCCGTGCCGAAGCTTTGATTGAAGCAGGTGTGGACGCCATCGTGTTAGACTCCGCCCATGGCCATTCCAAAGGCGTTTTGGACGCTTTGGTAGAGGTTCGCCATCATTTTCCGAATGTGGACATTGTGGTGGGTAACATTGCCACTGGCGATGCCGCTTTGCGTCTGGTCAAGGCAGGCGCCGATGCTGTGAAAGTCGGTATAGGCCCCGGTTCCATCTGCACCACCCGTGTGGTGGCCGGTGTGGGTGTGCCCCAGCTGAGCGCCATCTATGCGGTGTACAAAGCCCTGAAAGGGACAGGTGTGCCTTTGATTGCCGACGGTGGTATCCGCTATTCGGGCGACATTGTGAAGGCTCTGGCCGCTGGCGGCAGCAGTGTCATGCTGGGCGGCTTGTTGGCTGGTGTGGAAGAGTCTCCGGGCGAAACCATCCTGTACAATGGCCGTAAGTTCAAGGCTTACCGTGGCATGGGCTCATTGGAGGCCATGCAGCGCGGTTCCAAGGACCGTTACCTACAGAATGATGTGGACGATGTGAAGAAACTGGTGCCCGAGGGCATTTCAGGCCGTGTGCCGTTCAAAGGCAACTTGTATGAGGTCATCTATCAGATGGCTGGCGGTTTGCGTGCAGGCATGGGCTATTGCGGTGCCGAGAATATCGAAAAACTGCACGAAGCCCGCTTCTGCCGTATCAGCAACGCCGGTGTGCTCGAAAGCCATCCGCACGATGTCACCATCACCAGTGAGTCACCGAACTATAGCAAAGGGAACTAATACCCTATATTTCCCTAAACGAAATCTTATCCCTCGTAATAAACGCCCCGGGGAACTGTCCTTGAATTTTCATCAGGAAGCGGTAGGCGTCAATGCGGTTCTTGAAATTGCCCACACGCACGCGGAAGGTAGGTTCGGTATAGGAGAGATAGGCGTTTGCTTCGGGAAAGGCGGCTTTGAAGTCGTTATAGACTTTTTGAGCTCCGCTTTTATTGGATACCGCTACCAATTGTATGCGGTAGCCCTCGCAATATTTCACCGTTTTCCATGCGTTTTGGTAGGCTTGATCTACAGAGTCGATAACGGCTTCCTTGTCGTAGCGCACCTGAATCTGGCTAAATGCTATGGCATTCAATAACAAGAAGAAAATGGCGAATATAAAGTGTTTCATTTTTTTACAGATTATCCTTGCAAAATTACATAAATTTCCGGAATAACGCGCAAAAAAAAAACGGTGGGGTAATTTCCACCGTTTTTTATTCATCATGTGAAACCTGATTATTTCTGTTCGCCTTTGCAGCAAGGTTTCTCGCCTTCTTTCTTGCAGCAACCTTCACCTTCGCCTTTGTGGCAGCATTTGTGTTCTTTGCAGCAGGGGGCGTTTTCATCGAAGAAAGCTTTCTGCTCTTCAACGGTCATATTGTTCCAGTTGGCCATAACTTTTTCGATTTCGGCTTTCTTAGCCTCGCACTCAGCCTTCTTGGCTTCGCATTCGGGCTTGTTGGCTTCGCATTCAGCTTTGTGAGCTTCACATTCAGCCATCTTCTTGTCGAAGCATTCCTTAGCCTGGGCAATCAGTTCGGCTTTTCTTTCAGCAGTCTGGTTTTCCCAGTTTTCCCAGTCAGCCTTGAAAGCTTTCTGTTCTTCGGTCATTTCGTGGCAGCAGTGGTGCTCTTCGGTAACTTCGGTGTTTTCTTCAGTGGCAACCTGTTCTTCTGCGGGTTTGTTGTTGCATGATACAAATACGAAACATGCGGCAGCGATCAATAACATTAATTTTTTCATTGTTTTTGTTGGTTTTTGGGGTTGATAATTTATTTAAACAGTTATCTTCATTTTGGGGCTGCAAAAATACAAATTTTTTTTATCTTTGCAGTCTCAAAATAAAAATTATTAACCTTTAAAATATAAGGAGTTTTATGCAGAAAAAAGGAAACAAATACGGCACGCACCGTGTGATTGAACCCAAGGGTGTTCTTCCCCAACCCGCCAACAAGATTGATAACAACATGGACGAGATCTACGACAACGAGATCCTGATCGATGTGCAGACCCTGAACATCGACTCCGCTTCGTTTACCGACATCCACAACTATGCCAAGGAGCAAGCTGGTCCCGGCGCAAGCGAAGAGAAAATCATGGAAGAGGTGAAAAAAGAGATGTTCCTCAATGTTGAGTTGCAAGGCAAGCACCGTAACCGTCGTACCGGTTCTGGTGGTATGCTCCTCGGCAAGGTGGAGAAAATCGGCGACGCTCTGAAGGGCAAAATCGACCTCAAGGAGGGCGACCGCATCGCTACCCTCGTGAGCCTCTCTCTGACCCCGCTGCGTATCGACGAGATTCTGGAAATCCGTCCCGATGTTGACCAGGTCGATATCAAGGGTAAGGCTATCCTTTTCGAGAGCGGTATCTATGCCAAGATCCCGACCGACATGCCCGAGAAACTGGCTTTGAGCGCATTGGATGTTGCCGGTGCTCCCGCCCAGACCGCCAAACTGTGCCAGTATGGCCAGACTGTTTTGATCCTCGGTGCTGGTGGCAAGAGCGGTATGCTTTGCTGCTACGAGGCTAAAAAGCGCGTCGGTGTCACCGGTAAGGTTATCGGTATCGCCAACAGCCCCAAATCAACCCAGCGTATCAAAGACCTCGGTTTCTGCGACGTGGTGGAAAGCGCCGCTGGCATGACTCCCGTTCAGGTTTACGAACTCGTGGAGAAACTGACCGATGGCAAGATGGCTGATGTGACCATCAACTGCGTCAACGTTCCCGATCAGGAAATGACCGCTGTGCTCTGCACCAAGGACGACGGTATCGTTTACTTCTTCTCCATGGCTACCAGTTTCACCAAGGCCAGCTTGGGTGCCGAAGGTATTGGCAGCGATGTGAACATGATCATGGGTAACGGTTATACCAAGGGCCACGCCGAATTCACACTTCAGGAACTGCGTGAAAGTCCCGAATTGAGAAAAATCTTCGAAGAGCTGTATGCCTAATCGGAATTTTTTCCCAAAGAAAAATCAGGGGTTGCCGAAAGACAGCCCCTTTTTTTCACATCCTTTTCAGCCGCAACAGCTCCCTCAGCCGCACGATATAGATCCTTGATACGCTGAAGCGTTCATTGTGAATCCAGATCTCCTGGTTCTGGAAACGGCTGATTTTGGTGTAATTTACCACCACCGACTTGTTCACGCGGGCGAAACGCTTGGCGGGCAGCAGCAGGAAGAATTTCCGCAGGGTGGAGCGATAAAACAGGTTCTTCCCGTTCTCCATGACGATTTGCAGACTGTTGCCCACGTTTTTGATAAACAGTACTTCGTCAAACACGATTTTGTAGGATACTTTGCCATTTTTGATGAACATTTGCTCGTCGCTTACGCTGGCTTCATTGGTCTGGTACTTGAGTGAATCCTCTGCTGCCGAAGGACCGGAAGGGGACGCGTATCGGTATGCATTGGCGATCTTGAACACTTTGCCGAACACATCGCAGAGGTTCTGTTCCTGGATGGGCAGGCTCAAGGTGTCAAAATACAGATTCCTTTTGTTCTGTTCCGGGGGAAGCCCATGCTCCTCAATGACAATCACGAATGGCGGCTGGTTGATGTTTTGCAGCATCCCGCAATAGACATCGCTGATGAACAGGATGTCTGTCGGGTTTTGGTGCATTTTCTCCACCAAATCCATATTGTTTTTCAGAATGTGTAACAGTTCAATACTCGAGGTTTTCTTTAATTGGTCGGTTAACCGGTTTTCTACTTCTTTGTTATAAACAAAAATAGTACATGTAAGTATATTCATGTCTTCTGCATCAAAAATTAGCAAATTATTTGACTGCAAATATAGAAATTTATCTTCCTCAAAACAATAAAATCTTTAAAAAAGTGTTATCTGTCCATGTTTTTCTGAATAATTAACATATTTTGTTAGAAAAACTGCAATAATATGGAGAATTCATGCAAATTTGTTCAATTATTAAAATAAAGAGTGTTTTTTTAACTTCTTTCTGTGTTGAAAATGTCACTTTTTGGAACATTCGTCGAAATGGGAATGTTGACTTTTCGGAAATAAAAACCCCCGCTGTCGCAAAAAAAACAGCAGGGGATAACCAAATCTATAAAATGGAAAAGTGTTTAGTCGGGAATATCCTTGAAGAAATCGGACATGTCATTGTCCAATTCAAAGGCACGGTTGTTCTGCACCTCGAAATCCTCCTGACGCTTGTTTCTTAAGATGGCAGGGGTGTTGACCAGGTTGTTGAAGAAGTCGTTGTTCTCGTACTGTGAGTCAGCGTTTCCGATGCGTTGAGGGCCGTATTGCTGCATGTGAACACCGCCGCCATAAGCAGGCTCAGGCGCCAAAACCGACTCCAGCACAGGCTCTTGGTCAACAGGTTTCTGCTGCGTTGCGTGACGCTGTTGAGCCTCAGCAGTGAAAGAGGTCTCGTTCTGACTGCTTATATTTGAGAAGTCGTCTGGAGTATTTGCCTGATTTTCAGTTTTTTTATTTCCAAAGAGTTTTTCTACGTCATCGTCTCCGAAAGGCCATTCGGGATCCTTTTTCAAGTCTGTTTTCTGTTCAGGATTAACAAACTGGTTTTCGTGTTCGTAGTTGGTGATGATTACCGACAGACGTATCTTGTCGCCCAGATTTTGATCTTTGGCACGGCCCCAAATAACGTCAGACTCACTGGTTTTGAGCTTGTTGAATTTCTCGGTGAGCGCTTCGAGTTCAGAGATTTTCAACACTTTTTCAGGACCATAGCTGATGAAGAAAAGGAAGTTCTGAGCTCTGGTGATTACGTCTTCGCTCAACAGCGGGCAAGCCAAGGCCTCTTCCACCACTTTTTCGACACGGTTCTCACCACCGGCTTCTGCCAAGCCTAACATGGCATGACCGCTATTCTTCATGATGGTTTTGATATCGTTGAAGTCGATGTTCTGGTCAGCATTGACGGTAATCAACTCGGCGATACACTTGACAGCGTTTTTCAGCACATCGTCGGCGTATGCGAAACCGGCGTCAACGTCTTCATCGTTATAATATTTCATAATGAGTTGATTCTTCACCACGATGAGGGAATCAACATATTTTTCCATTTCAGCGATACCTTCCTGGGCGTATTTCTCACGCACTTGGCCTTCGAATCTGAAGGGGAAGGTTACCACACCGATGGTCAGGATGCCCATTTCATTGGCCACTTTCGCCACCACTGGGGCGGCACCGGTACCGGTACCTTTGCCCATGCCGGCGGTGATGAACAGCATCTGGGTTTCCTCACCGATGAACTCTTTGATTTTGTCGATGCTCTGCTCTGCCAATTCGCGGCCCACTTCGGGTTTTGCGCCGGCACCCAGACCCGTGTCTCCCAAAACAAGCTTGGAAGGTACCACGTTTTTCATCAATGCTTGGGCATCTGTGTTGCAAATCAGGAAATCCACACCTACAATACCTTCACTGTACATGTGTTTCACAGCGTTGCTTCCGCCGCCACCGACACCGATTACCTTGATGATGGAGGTGTTTTGCTTGGTGCCATAGTCAGGTGTAAAATCAATTCTGTCTCTCATAGTTATATTGTTTTATTTATATTCTGAATGAAAATAGGCGATAATTATGTGCGGATCCTTAGGAGGTTTTGTCCAGCAGGCCGTCAAAGAATTCTTGGATCTTTCGCATGATAAAATTGGTTATGCCTGAACTGGACTCATCGTCCTCGTTTTTCTTTTTCTTGGGTTTCTTTTCGGCTTCGTTTTTTTTCTCTGTCTTTTTGACCTTTACAACTGGTTCCTCGATTTCCGGGGTGCTTTTGCCATTGTCTTCCTCTTCGGCCTGCTTGGTTTTCATGATGCCATATTTCAGCAAGCCCAAAGCGGTGGCGTACATCGGATGTTTCAGGTCGTTGGGGATATTGCGCATGAAGCCGTATTCCGGGATGCCGATACGCACAGGTTTTTGCAGGGTGTACTGGCACAATTCCTTGATGTGTCTGAGGGTGGCGCCACCACCGGTCAGTACCACACCGGCTCTCAGTTTGTCGGCATAGCCCGAGTTTTCTATTTCGCGTTTCACCTGGTCCAGGATGTCGTTCTGCACCCGCATGTTGATGATTTTGGCCAGGTAGGTTTCGTTGATTTGCTGGGGCGGCTGTGCGGCGTGGAATTGCGGCAGCGTGATGTAGTGGTTGGAGTTGCTCTTTTCCACAATGCAGGTGCCGCAGGTGATTTTCAGCTTCTCAGCCAGCTCTTCCGTGATTTTGCATACCGTGGCGATGTCGCGGGTGATGATGGTGCCGCCAATGGGGATAACCTTCGTGAATACAGGGCTTCCGTCGTAATAGATGGCCAGGTCGGTGGTGCCGCCGCCAATGTCCACCAGGGCCACACCTTGGTTTTTCTCCTCTTCGCTCAGACATGACAGCCCGGAGGCGATGGGTTCCAGGATAATGTCTTCCGCTTTCAAACCGGCACTTTCCACGCAGAGCAGGATTTTCTTGATCTCGCTTTCGTTGCCTGTAATCAGCTGGAAATACCCTTCTATCAGTTCTCCCAGCATGCCCACGGGTTCGGTGGTGTCAATTTCCCTGTCCACCACGTAATGCTGCGGAATAACCGTGATGATGCGCTCGCCGGAAGGAACGGAGATGTTGTACAGGTCTTTCAGCATCTGGTCGATTTCTTCCTGCTTGATGACGAAGTTCTTGCCGTTGATGCGGGTCAGCACATGCTTGTATTCGATGCTTTTGATATGCCGGCCGGCCACACCCACAAACACCTTGTTGACCTTGAAACAGTCGGTGCGTTTCTCGGCTTGTTCCTTGGAAATGTTGATGCCGTCAACGGTTTTGTTGATGTTGTATATCAGTCCGTGCTGCACACCGGTGGAATCGCCTTTGCCATGACCGATAACATCAATCTTGTCATCGCCCTGGTAACCGATGATGGTTGCTATTTTGGTTGTTCCTATGTCAAGGCCGACCACAATGTTCGGCAGGTCTGTCATTTCTTCTTCTTTCATGGCTGATTATCTTTTCTTGGCGATCACTCGGTTTTTATATCTCACATCCAGTGTGGCGTATTGGTCCATACCCATGTAGGCCAGTCCTTGCTGGTAGGCTTGTTTCAGGTTGAACAGTTTCTCCTCCATGTCTTTGTCGGTGCCGAAGATGATTTTATGGCGCCCGATGGTGGGTATCAATATCACCTCGTTGGTGTTGGTCACGTACAGTTGGCGGAATTGAGCGCGATAGAAATCGTCGTTGTTCATATAAGCGGCGATTCTGAATGCGCGGTGAAGGTTGCTGTTACTGTCTTTGACATTTCTTCCTGGGACAAAGGTGTCGGGGATTTTGCCATTGGCGACGGGCACGTTTTCGGTCACCGCCATGGAGAACGGAAGCATGAACCCGTTCTCGTCAACAAAGTACTGGCTGCCGTCCTGGGCATATATGTGCAGCAGGATTTTTTTCAGTGTAACCGCAATGCGAAGCCTTGTGCTTGAGAACCGTACTTCGTTGACCTTCTCAATGTAGGGGTTTTCCTGCAGATGCTGCGCGATCTGTTCCAAATCGACATCTTTCATTGGCACCCCGATGGTTTCGATATGGTTGTCTTCAATCATCTGCTGGATGTCGGTTTCTTTCACCGCAGGGTACTTTCCGTCGTAATTTACCACCAGTTCGTAGCCCGAACAGGGGCGTTTGGGCATGTTGACAGCAGCAAAAACTATGCCTGCCAAAACGGCAAGGCATAGGATGATAGCTGTAACAAGACGGAATATTTTCATTATATTTTTGACTCTTTTCGATAGCGTACAAAAATATTACATATTTGCGCGCCAAATTAAGAAGGAGTCAAGATATAATAAACAGGCGAATGTTAATAGGTGGAATTAACGAACATTCTTATTTTGCGGGGTATGGAATGACAATATCATCGCAATATTCGCAGCGATAGGATCTCTTGCTTTTGTCCACCAAGTGGAAAACATGGTCGAAATAGTGTTCCACGGAGGTCACGCAGCGCGGGTTTTTGCATTTGATGATGTTGCGCACCACCTGGGGAACTTCCAGTTTCACCTTCTTCACGGTTTTTCCGTTGTCGATGATGTTCACAGTGATGTCCGGATCAATCAGGCCCAGGAAAGTGTAGTCTATATCGATGACATTGTTGATTTTGATGATGTCTTTTTTGCCCATCTTCTCGCTGTAGGCGTTGGTGATGAGGGCAACATTGTATTCGGCTTTGTCGAGGTTCAGATAATTGTAAACCTTGAAGCCGAAACCTGCTTTGATATGGTCGATGACAATACCTTTGTCTATACTGGTGATTTCTAACATGACTCTCGATTTTAATAGATTCCTAATAATTTCAATATCAATGCCATACGGACATACATGCCGTTTTTGGCCTGGGCGAAATACTGGGCGCGCGGGTCGGCGTCAACTTCCACGCTGATTTCGTTCACGCGCGGGAGGGGATGCAGCACGTAGGTGTCGGGACGGGCATACGACATTTTTTCCATATCCAGGATGAAGCGGTCTTTCAGGCGGATGTAGTCTTCCTCGTTGAAGAAACGCTCGCGCTGCACACGGGTCATGTACAGGAAATCGAGCTGGCCCATGTAGGGTTCCATCTCTTGCACTTCCTGGAACGGAATGCCTTTTTTCTTGATGATTTCCTCGCGGATGTATTCCGGCACTCTCAGTTCCTCGGGCGAAATCAGGATGAATTTCACACCCTCGTAGTTGCTGAGGAATTTGATGAGGGAATGCACGGTGCGGCCGAATTTGAGGTCGCCGCAGAAACCGTAGGTCTTGTTCTCAACATTGCCTCTCAGTCGCTCGATGGTCAGGATGTCGGTCAGCGTCTGGGTCGGATGCTGGTGACCGCCGTCGCCGGCATTGATGAGGGGCATGTGGATGTAATGGCTCGCCACGCGCGGGGCTCCCTCCTTGGGATGCCTCATGGCGGCAATGTCAGCGTAGCACTCGATGGTGCGGATGGTGTCGGCAATGCTTTCACCTTTGGCGGTGGAACTGGAGTTCGGTTCGGAGAAACCGATCACTTTTCCGCCCAAACGCAGCATGGCTGCCTCGAAACTGAATCGTGTACGCGTGCTCGGTTCATAAAAAAGAGTTGCCAAGATTTTACCTTCACAACTCTTACTGAACTTTTCCGGATCTGCCACGATTTGATGAGCCAAATCAAATATTTCACGAAATTCTTCGCGCGTGAAATCCGAAGGGTCTATAAGGCATCTGTTTTTTAACACTATAAGGTCCTCCTTTAGTTTATTGGGTTATTATTTGAATTATGGATTTTCATGTAGGGAACATTTGTGCAAAAATACGAAAAAATTTTTTTTGAAATACAAAGTGGTGAATTTTTTCGTGAAGACGTGAAGACGTGGAGACATGCACTTCGTGCATTCGTTAAGACGATAAGAAATTCCGCCTCCACGAACGAGCGAAGCGAGTGTCTCCACGCCTCCACGTCTTAACGTAAGCCCACAACTGCCTGTTTCCCCCGTTTTTTCCCTGACAAATTCCAATAACTGAGTTTAACCACATACAAGGCTGGCGGCACTTTCCGTCCATTGTCATCAGTCCCATCCCATAAATGCCGTACTTCGTTTCCGCATAATTCATTATTGGTCAGATTTCTGACTAACCTTCCTTGGCGGTCATACACACTTATGGTCACACGGTTCTCTAGGTCGCTGAAGCGGCAATGGATTTCCGTGAAGTCCTCTACACCGTCATTGTCGGGGGAGAAAATATCCGGTTCTATTCGCAACACATCCTCATTGGTCAGCCATTCCGCATATTGCGAGTTCACGTAGCCGGGAGTGCCGTAATTCACGCTGGCCGCCGCCGATTTCCAATTGCTATTGTCCTGTGTTTCTCCTTCATAATGAACTCGTTCCAAGGCTACACCATCGGTGGAGGAAAGCATGGAGTAGTGCATGTCGTCGCTATAGTTCAGCCGGTCGAGGGTGCGCAGCGAGAGGTCGGTGAGTTGCACCACACCTTCCGCATTGGCAAAAGCTGGAAGAGAGTCGCATTGTAGCAGGTTTTGCGGATATGGAGGATGGTAGTGCTTTTCCGTCAATTTGCGGTTTTTGCATAAAGCTGTCATTTGGCCGGGGAAAAGCTGGTAACCCTCGCTCACGGCAATGGCTGTCTTCTCAGGAAAAGCGTCACCGCCACTGCCGATTTTAACGTTTTTTAGGTCGATAATCTGTTCCGAACGGTTGTAAATCTCCACGTAATCGGCATCCTCACTATTGGGAGGGTTGAAAAGTATTTCGTTGATTATCAAATTTTTGTAATATGGTTGAACATCCAAGCCGAATGAATAGTTTTGCCCTTCCCATGCAGTCAACCCGGCACAGTCGCAAATACCTCTGTCCAATGTGAGTTGGTACACTATGCCTGCTTGAAAGGCATGGTCGAAAAACAGATCCACTGCATTTTGGCAGGGAGGAACGGGCTGTATTGAAATGATGTTGAGGTGGTGGTCAAGGGTGAACTCCACTTGCAGAGGGTTTATCAGCACGGTTTCGGAGAAACGCACCCGTAGGCAATTGCTGTCCATCACGGTGGCGGCAATGATGGCAGGCGGCTCTATGTCAGGATTTTCCGCTGCGATGGAGTTGCGCTGGCCGGGCGTTCCTCCTTTGGCATCGTCCGATGAGTCCCAGTTTTCCTCGCCAGCGCAGGGATTCCCTGTGTCAATCATCTCCAGCGACCAGCCCCCGTCTTTTTTAATGCTCTGGCGATGCCAATTGTTGCTGAATTTTACAAAATGAACAGCTTCTTCATAGCTATTAAAAAGTGTTAATTCCTGCCCTCCATCAGTGATGCTCAGTGAAGGGAGGGCGTAAACGTTGTCACAATAAGCGTGGAGCAGAGGAACGTCAGCAGCTGCGGTGATGACTGCGAAACCGTGTCCGGACAGCACGATGTCGGGCAGGGTTTTCAGTGTTTTGCCCAATTGAAGTTTCCAGTTTTCCAATAGCAATTCTCCTCCGGTTCGGTTGTACAACTCTATGTATTCCGCTGGGGGAAGGCCCATCACGGGGGTGGGATCCGCCATGATCTCATCAATCAGCACATCATTCCGCTTGACTTTGTGGCAAAGGAAAGTTACGATGGTGTCAGGAAGCACGTTGCTGGCATGGTCGCGAATCCCGCTGAGTCGGAGATGGTAGTTCACATCTTCTTCCAGGTCGTCTGCAAAAAACAACATCAGCTTGTCGTAATTCGGGAACATGTATTCGCAGGCTATCGGAGTCATGCCGTTTTCTTCCATACGGTAGTTGGAAGGGGAAAGACTGCTTTCTTCCACGATTTCGGAGAATCCGATACTTACAGTCCGGAGGTTATCGTAGCCATGGCAGAAATTCACTGCGGGCGGAATTGTATCTATCCGCTGTGGGCCAATATAGATATTGTCAAAATAGAATTTGTTGACATTGCCCACCGTGTATTTGCAGTAAATTCCCGCCGATTTGGCCTGAAAATGCCGGGAAAAATCTGTCTCAGCTACTTGTTGGTACCAGCCGATATTCCGCTCGTCAACCCACAGCTGCCAGCGGTCGTTTTCGCTTTTGATGACCTTGACTTTCAATTCAAAACTGTTGGCAATCATGGCATCGGGACCCCGAAACACGGAAACGTTTTGCTGGCCATCTGTGAAAAACAGTTCTATCGCGTCTTGGCTTAGATTTTCGCCGAATTGCAAGTAAAAGCCCGTCAAATTTCCATTTTTCAAGTCCATAGTATCCGCCAAAAGGTAAATACGTGCGAAATTGTTGGCCGATGGCGAAAACGAGAGCCGTATCTGAATGTCCCACTCCATGCGCTGGTTCCAGATATCCATGCTGTCCAAGCCGACACTCAAAGCGGAGATTCCCGCTTGCATTGCATTCAGCTGGAGCTGCCCGTTGCCGTTGAAGATGAAATCCGTGGTGTCTCCATGCCAGATGGTTTGCGCTCCGAAGTAGGCTGAAGAGAAGTTCTCGCTGATTTGTGAGAACAAAATTTCAGAATATAAAATATTCAAAATCAGTAAAATAAGTAACTTCTTCGTCATCTGTTCAGTTTTTTTTCTTTGCTTTGGTTTTTCAAGTCCACAAAAATAGTATTTTTGCATCATCAAAAATGCTATTGTTAATAACTTTTTATAAAATTGTAACAAAGATGAAAATTGCATTGGTTGGAGCCACAGGATTAGTCGGCAGTGTGATGCTGCAAGTATTGGAAGAAAGAGGTTTTGGTAATTGCGAATTGATACCGGCTGCCTCTTCCCGATCGGTTGGAAAAATGGTCAAGTTTGCGGGCAGAGAGCTCGCGGTGGTGAGTGTGGAGGATGCTATTGCCCAGCGTCCGGCCCTTGCCATTTTCTCTGCCGGAAGCGGTGCTTCGTTGCAATATGCGCCGAAATTCGCCGAACAGGGCACTTACGTCATCGACAATTCGTCAGCGTGGCGCTACGAGAAAAACATTCCCCTGGTGGTGCCCGAAATCAATGGCGATGTCATTACTGAAAACGACCATATCATAGCCAATCCTAACTGCTCTACCATCCAGATGGTAATGGCTTTGGCACCACTGCATAAAGCTTATAAAATCAAGCGTTTGGTGATTTCCACTTACCAGTCGGTGAGCGGTACGGGAGTGAAAGCGCTCAACCAGTTGTTTTCCGAGCGCGCGGACAAGGAGTGCGAGATGGCATATCCATACCGTATAGACCTGAACTTGCTGCCTCATGGCGGAACTTTCGAGGACAACGGATACACGACCGAGGAGATGAAGCTGGTGAAGGAAACCCGCAAGATTCTGCGTGACGACAGCATTCGTGTTACTGCCACAGTGGTGCGTGTACCCGTCACGGGCGGTCATTCCGAAGCGGTGAATGCCGAGTTCGAGCAGGATTATGAATTAAAGGATATTGTGCGTCTGTTGCAGGAAATGCCGGGCGTGGTGGTATTGGACAATCCAGCCGAAAACAAGTACCCCATGCCGTATTTCGCCAAGGACAAAGATGAGGTTTTCGTGGGGCGTATCCGTCGTGACGAATCCCAGGAAAAGACATTGAATTTGTGGGTGGTGGCTGACAATCTGCGCAAAGGTGCGGCAACCAATGCCATTCAGATTGCCCAGTTGATTTGCGCCAAAGGCTGGGTGAAATAGTTCGCTTTTAAAAATCCGAATCCACCGATGTGGTTACGTCGGTTGTGTCGCTGACAGCGGTAAGCGAGAGAGTGTGTTACATCACCAGTTTGAAGCCCACGCCGTGAACGTTGATGATTTGCACTTGCGGTTCTGACAGGAAATACTTGCGGAGTTTGGTAATATAGACATCCATGCTACGGGCGTTGTAGTAGCTGTCGTCACCCCAGATTTTCTTTAGGGCGAAGCCTCTTTCAAGCACTTCGTTTTTCTTGTTGATCAGCATCATCAATAGTTCGGTTTCGCGGGTGGTCAGCTTTTTCTCCTCGCCTTGGATGGTGAGAATCTGGCGCATTTTGTCGAAAGTGATGCTGCCGAGGTTGATGATAGTGGGTTCCTCCTCATGGTCGGCTTCTATGGTACGGCGCAGCAACGCTTGCACACGGGCCAAGAGCACCTCCATGGTGAAGGGCTTGGTTACGTAGTCGTCGCCGATAGACAAACCCTCGATGATATCCTCCTGCTGGTTTTTGGCGGTCAGGAAAATAATGGGAATTTTCTTGTCCATTTTCCGTATTTCCTTGGCCAGGGTGAAACCATCCTTGAGCGGCATCATTACGTCCACGACACAAATGTTGTAGTCGTCGGAGCAGAACATATCGTAGGCCATTTCGCCGTTGCTGGCGTGTCCCACTACATAACCTTTGACTTCAAGATAGGTGGTCAGTACCTTGCCGAGGTTGACGTCGTCTTCGGCTAACAAAATTCTGATGGGTTTATCCATAGTTTTACATTTTAATTGGCAATGATACAATAAAAGTGCTTCCCTTTCCCAGCTCGCTTTTCACCGACACACTTCCGTGGTGCAAAGATACAATTTTTTTGACATATCCTAACCCCAGTCCGAAACCTTTTGTGTCGTGGCGGTTGCCTTGCGACACACGGTAAAATTCGTTGAATATGCGTTTGGTCTCTTTCTTGGCGATGCCTATACCATGATCCTCCACTTCGATGATCAGGTTTTTGCCCTCGTTCTGCGTTCTGATTTCGATGAAAGGTCTGCCGGGAGAGTATTTCAAGGCGTTCTCCAGCAAGTTCACAATGATATTTTCAATATGGACCGGGTCGGCGAAGATGCTGTGCTCCTCCGCATTGAGTTTGGTGGAGATTTTTCCGCCCCGGCTGATGACTTGCAAGGAGAGACTGTTCAGCACTTTTTCGATGAGCGCTCGCACATCCACCAGTTCCACATTCATCCGCAACTGACCCTTGTTGAGCTGGGCGGTGAGCAGGATATTCTCCACCATTTTCTGCAGGCGCACGTTCTCATCCCTGATGATAGAGGCGTATGCCATTTTGGCGTCGAAATCGTTCACGCTTTTGTCCGCTATCGCTTCGCAAGCCAGTGAAATCGTGGATATGGGAGTTTTGAACTCGTGTGTCATGTTGTTGATGAAGTCGTTCTTCACGTCGGCAGCCCGCTTCTGCCGGTACAGGGCGGTTAGCGTGCCCCCGCATATCAGCACTATCAGAATGATAAAGCAGACTATCAGGATAACGATGGTGCTCATTCGCTGGAAGAAGATGCTTCTTTCGGAGGGAAAATAGATAATCAGGTAATGGGGGGCAATGAATTTGTCGTTGTTTTTCAGCTTGAACAGGTATTCGCTTTGCAGAATTTTCTCTTTTTCAACAAGCATGGGACTCACTACGAATTGTGCAGTGTAGGCATTGTACAAAGCGAAATCGAAAGAACTGAAAATTTTCTCTTCCGCAAGGGCTTCTTTGATAATGCGATACAGAAAGTCGCGGTTGAGCAGCATTACGTCATTGCTGTCCATCTCCACCAACTGTGCCTGGTTCTTGTTTATTTTTGCCTGACCGGATTCGTGAACATTGCTGCTGCTCCACAGCTCGTCAAACTGCTGGATGGAGGCCAAGTAATTGGTGTCGAAATAGAGCGTGTCCACGATGGCGTATATGGTGTTGTCCTTGTCAAAATCGAAGGTGGTGTTGATGATACCTACAGGACGCTGGGTGGCGGAGTCCAAAAGGAATTTGTTGGTGAACCGTTTATAGACGGTGGACATTGGTACCGAGTCGGAACTGATTTGGTGGATGGACGACAAGGCGATGGTGTCGTTTTTCAAGGTGGCGTCAATCTTGTTTACCACAGTCTCGCCTGCGATGAGAACCTCGTTTACGAAGATGCTGCGCTGAACCTTTTCCGCCTCTTTGTACAATTGGAAAATAGTTACAACCAGCATGATGGCGATGCAACTGATCAGAAACAATAATGGTATAAGCAGACGTTTTCCCATTTCCTTTTATTTTAAAATGCAAAATTACGAAAATAAATTGGTTGATGAGCAAATTGTTATTCGTTTAGGCGTTAAGGCGTGAAGTCATGCACTTCGTGCATTCGTTAAGACGAAATTCGCCCTCACAGCTTCAGGCCGCCATGGTTATACGTCAAGACGTTAAGTCATTCGCTGCGCTCATTCGTTGAGACGATAAGAAATTCTGCCTCCACGAACGAACCAAGCGAGTGTCTCCCCGCCTTCATGTCTCCCCGTCTCAACAACAGCCTGTGAACAAAATTCCCCGTCGGCTTGTGAAAACCGCATAATAATTTTTGTATTTTTGCGTTATAGGTATATAGGGAGGAAAAGACGTGAATACGGCATCTGTAACAGCATATTTGGATTATCTGCGCTATGAGAAGCGTATGTCGCCGAATACTATTGTGGCTTATCAAACCGACTTGGAGCAGTTTGAGCTTTATGCTGAACAGAATTTCCAACTGCAGGATCTGATTGATGCGGATGCGGATGTGGTGCGCACCTGGACGCTGACCCTGATGGAGGAAGGGGTGACTACCCGCAGTATCAATCGCAAAATCAGTTGCCTGAAGTCTTTCTATAATTATCAGCACAAGATGGGCAAGGTAGAGGATAACATCATGCGGCAGGTGGTGTCGCCGAAGATGTCCAAACGCTTGCCGCATTTTGTGGAAGAACGCGACATGGAACGGCTTTTCACCTCCGATATGTTTGACGAAGGCTTCGAAGGCCGCCGCGACCAGGCAATCATGGAGCTGTTTTATTCCACCGGAATGCGTCTGTCGGAACTGCTGAATATCAAACTGGCCGACATTGACTTCTACGAGCGGACGGTGAAGGTGCTCGGAAAACGCAACAAGGAGCGTATCATCCCATTGAATCATGTTGCTATTGAAGCAATTGAAAAATATTTGGCGATTTATGAACGGGAATTTGGCGAACTCAACAAAAATAGTTGTATATTTGTTACGTCAAAAAATAGAAAATTGTATCCGAAGGCTATATATAATATTGTAAGGAAATATCTGGATGCGGTCACCACCATCGACAAGCGTAGTCCGCATGTGTTGCGGCATACTTTTGCCACCCACATGCTGAACAATGGGGCCGACATCAACGCCATCAAGGAGATCCTTGGCCACAGCAGTCTGGCCGCTACCCAGGTATATACCCATAATTCAATAGAGAAATTAAAATCCATTTATCAACAAGCCCATCCAAGGGCATAAAAAAGGAGGTTCATTATGAATGTAACGATTTCTGCAATCAAATTCAAAGCCGATCAAAAATTAGAGGCTTTCATCACGGACAAACTGGAAAAACTTTCGAAGCTGCACGATGGCATCATCGGTTCCGAGGTAACCTTGAAATTGGATAATACAGATAAACCTGAAAATAAAGAGGTGGACATTCGGGTAAAGATCAGAGGCAATGATGCCATGGCATCGAAAGTGGCTAAGACTTTCGAAGAAGCCACCGACCAGGCCATCGAGGCTATCAAGAAGCAGTTGGTGAAAAGCAAGGAGAAAGAACGCAATAAATAATATATTATTTATGGCTGGAAAATCCGCTTCCGATAAAGGGGCGGATTTTTTTGTTTGTAGAGGAGGACTTGTGTGGCGTGAAGTCGTGAAGACGGAGAGGCGGATATCGTCTTAACGAATGCACGAAATGCATATCTTTACGTCTATATATATAAATGTGGGGGCGTGGAGATCCGGTGATGTGGAGATGGGGAGTGGCAATTTTTGGACACATCGCATACGTCCAGAGGGGAAATTGTACCTTTTTTTTTGTTTTTTGCATGCGTCTGGAGGGGTATTTGGATGCGATTTTTGGGTCTCAAAATTGCGGTTTAAAACACGGTTTTGTGCGAATTTTCCAGAAAAGTTTCCAAAACCGCTTCCAAAAACACCCAAAAAAGTCCCAAAAAACACCTTTTTTTACCCCTTTTTTCAAAAAAAATGACCCTAAAATAAATTTTTTCTCACTGATAATCAGCAAGATAATGGAAAAATGAAAAAAAAGTTTGAAAAGGTATTGCCAGATAAAAAAAAGGTAGTACTTTTGCAATCCCAAAACGAACGGAACGGGGCGAGAGGAAAAGCGAGAGGTTTTGGGAAGTTCTTTGAAAGAATGGAATGATGTAGCAAATGGCTCAAAAAGACTTTTGAGAGATTCGCAAGCGATAAAGTCGGGACAGACAAAAAAAGAGAAGAAATTAATTAG
>JAFXSR010000070.1 GCA_017525505.1 Bacteroidales bacterium | reverse complement strand
GTGGTCAGGCTGTCCCAGATGGTGTAGGTGCCAGCGGGCAGGATGCCGATTTCCACATCGTGGCCTTCCCATACATATTCTTCGTTGTCGCATACGGTAGCTTCCACTTCGTCATAGAAAGAGGGAGTGACGGTGAGCGTGAGTTTGTAAACGCTGTCACAGCCGTAGGTGGCAGTGGTCAGGCTATCCCAGATGGTGTAAGTTCCGGCTTGCAGGGTGCCGATTTCCACATTGTGGCCTTCCCAAACGTAGGCTTCGTTGTCGCAGGTGATACCTGTGCTTTCAGCATAGAAGGTCGGGGTGACGGTCAGCGTGAGTTTATAGACACTGTCGCAGCCGTAGGTAGTGGTATTCAGGCTGTCCCAGATGGTGTAGGTGCCAGCGGGCAGAATGCCGATCTCCACGTTGTGGCCTTCCCAAACGTAGGCTTCGTTGTCGCAGGTGATGCCTGTGTTCTCCGCATAGAAGGTCGGGGTGACGATCAGGGTAAGTTGATAAACGCTGTCGCAACCATTGATGGTATGCAGGCTGTCCCAAATGGTGTAAGTGCCTTCGGACAGGATGCCGATTTCCACATTGTGGCCTTCCCAAACATATTCCTCATTGTCGCAAACTGTGGCGGTTTCAGGAATGAGATATATCGGGTTGACAGTCAGTATCAGCGTATAGATACTGTCGCATCCGTTGACAGTGTGATAGTCGGCTGTATGAGTGCCGCCTTGACCAATGGTTCTTTCTTGCCATACAATCGGCAGTTCGTTGTCGCAAACCGTGTCGTATTCAGTGAAGGAATATACTGGATTGACGGTGACTACCACCTTGAACACATCGTAGCAACCAAAATCATTGTCCACTGTGTCGGTGTAAATACCTGATTGGGTGATGGTCTGGCCGTTCCAGATGTAAGAGCCGCCTTCGCAGAATGTCACAGGATTGTCATAGTATTCGTTGTTGGGGTTGACAATCAGGGTGAGGTTCACGATGCTGTCGCAGCCTTGAACTGTTTCCATTCCGTAGGTGAATTGATGTTCACCCACAGTGGTCTCTGTACCGAAGGTCTTGTCGCGCCAGGTGTAAGGCAGTTCGCTTTGGCAAACGGTGAGGGTCAGGTTCTCGGTGACAGAATGGTTGACCGTGAGGTTGATGGTCACCGTGCTGTCGCAGGTGGTTGGCAGGGTGTAGGTGTGTGACAGTACGTTACTTTCCGTGTAGGTCTGATTGTTCCATACAAACTGGTCGCAAACAGTGGTGTCAATAGTGATGTTGTAAACCGGATTGACAGTCAGGTTGTAGTTGACGGTACTGTCGCAGCCACTGGCCAAGGTGTAGGTGTGAGTGAGGACTTCGCTTGCAGTATAAGTGATGTCGTTCCATACGAATTGATCACATACCGTGGTGTCAAATGTTTGGTTGTAACTTGGATTTACGGTCAGTTCAAGATAAACGGTGCTGTCGCAGCCGGTGCTTACACACTGCAGATGCAGGGTGTCATAAACGATGCCTGCGTTTTCAGGATTCAGGTTGAAACCATTCTCCTCATAGCTGTCGCCTTGGCATATGGCCGCAGTGACGAGCGTGTCTTGTGCGTAGTTCACTGTCAACAGGAAGGTGACAATACTGTCGCAATGATTCATTGTGCTGAAATGCTGAGTGTAGCTTCCGCTAGTGGTGTAAGTTTCGTTATTCCAAATAAACAGGTCACATACAGTAGTGTCCAAGGTGATGTTGTAAACCGGGTTGACGGTCAGGTTGTAGGTAACAGTACTGTCGCAGCCGGTAGCCAAGATGTAGTTATGGCTGATAATTCCGCTTTCAGTATAGTTGGTCTCGTTCCATACAAATTGTCCGCATACGGTGGTGTCGAATGTCAGGTTGTAACTTGGGTTAACAGTCAGTTCCAGATAAACGGTACTGTCACAACCAGTGTTCACACATTGCAGATGTAAGGTGTCATAAACAATACCTGCATTTTCAGGATTCAGATTGAAACCGTTTTCAGTATAGCTTTCACCTTGACAGATAAATGGTGTCAGAAGCGTGTCTTGTGAATGGTTGACGGTCAGGTTTATAGTGACGGTGCTGTCGCAAGTGGTCGGCAGGATGTACGTGTGGGTCAGGATACCGCTTTCTGAGTAATTCTGGCCATTCCATACGAATAGGTCGCATACTGTGGTGTCAACGGTCACGTCGTAAGTCGGATTGACATTCAGTGTCAGGGTGATGATTTCGTTACATCCATCGTTGTGGCTTACGGTTACCTCATAAACACCGGCTTGGTTGAAGGTAGAGTCTTCGAAGCTGTATGGAAGTTCATTGTCGCAAATGTCAACAGTGCGTGATGAGGTGATGAAAGGATTCACGGTCAGGTTGACATGATAGATGCTGTCGCAACCGTGTTGCGTGTGCAGGAGAATGTCTTTGCGTCCGCTGCCGTAGAAAACAGTGTCGGCAAAGATATAGGGCAGCAAACCTTGGCAAATATTGATATTGGTGTCAATATTATATATAGGGTTAACGGTCAGGTGCAGTGTTACGGTGCTGTCACATCCCAAGTTGGTCTGGAAGGTGAAGTTGTAGTCATTCTGTACGTCGTAAGGCCTGTTGTTGTATTCATATACATCGCCTTCGCAGATCTCCGCATAAAGGTCGGTATGTTTGGCCGGATTGACGGTCAGGGTGAGTTTATAGACACTGTCGCAGCCGTATGTAGTGGTGCTCAGGCTATCCCAAATGGTGTAGATGCCTTCTGCGCGCTGGCCAATGTTGATGTGTTCGTGGCCTGCCCATACAAAGCTCTCATTGTCGCAGGTGGTAGCTTCTTGTTCCTCGTAGAAGGTCGGGGTGACGGTCAGGATCAGGGTGTACACACTGTCGCATTCGAAAGTGGTGGTCTTCAGACTGTCATAGATAGTGTAAGTGCCTGCCACACGCTGTCCGATGTTGATGTATTCGTGACCTTGCCATACGTAGGTGGCGTTGTCGCATACGGTAGCGATTTCGGGTTCGAAGTTATAGGTCGGGGTGACGGTCAGAATCAGGGTGTACACACTGTCGCATTCGTAAGTGCTGGTCTTCAGGCTGTCGTAGATGGTGTATGTGCCTGCCTGGAGCTGTCCGATGTTGAGGTGTTCGTGCCCCTGCCATACATAGGTCTCGTTGTCGCAAATGGTGGCGATTACGGGTTCGAAGTTGTGGGTCGGGGTGACGGTCAGCGTAAGCATGTAAATGCTGTCGCAGTTGTTGACGGTCTTCAGGCTGTCCCAGATGGTGTAGATGCCTGCCGGCAACAGTTCAATCTGTTTATTGTGACCTTCCCAAACGTAGGCTTCGTTATCGCAGGTAGTGGCCGTTTCGGCACTATAGAAACTCGGATATACTGTCAGATTCAGTTTGAAGACACTGTCGCAGTTGTTGACGGTCTTCAGACTGTCCCAAATGGTATAGGTTCCGGCAGCCAACAGTCCGATGGTCTTGTTGTGGCCTTCCCAGGTATATTCGTCATAATCGCAGGTGGATGCGTTTTGTTCGGTGAAATATACGGGATTGACTGTCAGGGTCAGATTGATAGTGCTGTCGCAGCCGAAAGAGGTCTCTACAATTTGCTGATAATTGAAAGTGCCGGAAGTTGCAGGTGTTTCGTTGAAACCATATTCATTATAGGTTTCACCTAAACAGATGCTGGCATTCAGATTAGTGGTGTGCAATTCATGAACCGTCAGCGTCAGTTTGATGATACTGTCGCAGAGGTTGGAGGCCTGCAGGGTGTCATAGTAGATGCCACTTTGGTTCAGGGTTCTGTTGCCGAAGGAATAGGTTTCGCCTTCGCAAATGTCCTCGGTCAGCGGAGTTACATACTGGTGGCTGATGGTTAAGTGCAGGGTCACAATGCTGTCGCAACCAGCTGCGGTGTGTGAGCTGAAAGTGTGTTCGTAATCACCGCTGGCCGTGGCTGCAGGATAGGTGATGTCGTTCCAGGTATAGGGCAGGGCGGTCTCACAGATGGTGAGGGTGACATCACGGTTGTAAATCGGATTAACGGTCAATGTCAACGTGGTGGTGCTGTCGCAACCGGCCTGGTTGAGGTCGTGACGGACCAAAGTGTAGTTGCCGGCAACGTTAAAGAGGGTGTCAAAGCCGTTGGCTTGGTATCTTGTTCCGGCGCAAACATTGTCGCTCAATGTGGCAGCGTTGCTGTAGTTGACGGTCAGATGCAACGTGACGGTGCTGTCGCAGCCTTTGCTGGTGAGGAAATGTTGCTCATAGTTACCGCTGGTAATGTATGTTTCATTATTCCAAGTGTAGCTGTCGCAGGCAGTTTCGCTGAATTCCGTTTCCACAGAATTGTTGATAGTCAGGTGTAAGGTTACCATGCTGTCGCAGCCGTTTACTGTGTTGAAATGCTGCACGTAGTCACCGCTGGCGTTATAAGTCGTGTTGTTCCAGGTGTATTCGTCACAATCGGTAGCTTCAAATGAGGTTTGAACCGATCTGTTAACCGTCAGATTCACGGTAACCACGCTGTCACAGCCGATGGATGAAGTGAAATGACGGGTGATGTTCTCGCTTTCGGTAAAGGTTTCGTTATTCCAGCTGTAGGAATCGCAAACGGTGGTGTCAAAGGCGTAGCTTCTGATTTCTTTGACATAGAGTTTCAAAGTGACCAAACTGTCGCAGTTAGTGGAGGAAACTGTGTTGAGGACTCTGTCGAAAGAACCTGCCTGGTTGAAGGTCTCGTTCAAACCGTGCTGAGTGTAAGTTTGACCTTGGCAAAGGGTGTCGTACAGGGTCTGGGCTTCATAAACGGGATAGATGGTCAAGGCCAACTCGCTCTTGCCGCTTTCGCAGCTGATGCCGGTGTAATCCATGGCATGGCTGATGAAGTAGCTACGAGAGTTATTCACCATCGGTGTGGTATTGTTGTTGATGTCCAAAACGATGGTACTTTCCGCGTTGTCGTACCATTTGTAGTAGCCACTGGCGGGGGCGTTGATGCTGAACTGCTGAGGTCCGCAGTTGCTCATGGCGCTCAATACAGGTGCTGCAGGAATAGCGAAGGCCTCGGCCTTGACTTCTTTTCTGCTGCTCTTACATCCGGTGTTTTCGTTGTAGCTCTCCACAAAGAAGCGGGTGCTGCCGTTGTTGACACTGACATTGGGCGTGTAGGTCAGAGATGTGGCACTGATATTGGTAGTGTTCTGCGTCAGATACCAGCGGCAAGTGGTGGCATTTTCATCAATAGTGGCTGCGAATTCCACACTGCCATCACCGCATCTCACTTGGTCGGCAACTGTGGGTTCGGCAGGAATGGTATTGATAGTGGCGGTAATAGCTTGTCTGCCACTTTCGCAAGGATGTCCGTTATAGTCATTATAGGAAGATACATAGTAAGTGGTAGTGGTGCTCAAGTTGCTAATGGTATATTGTGTACCGGTGGCGAGGACCTCGGTAGCGTCTTCGGAAGCGTACCAACGGCAGGTGGTGCCGTTCTGTCCGGCATTGGCGGCAAGGGTTACAGCACCTGCACCGCAACGGGCTGCGTCAGCCAGATTGATGGCGGCAGATGGCTGGTTGTTCACGCTTACTGTCAAAGTGATGGTACTGTCGCAACCAGCTGCATTTTCCGTATGAATGGTGAAGGTGCCAGCTCCGTTAACAGTGTACAAGTTGTTGTAGTTGTAAGGTATTTGATTGTTGCACAAATAAATATGGTCTGAACCTGTTGTGCTCTTCTTGACGGTCAGATGCACATACACCGTGCTGTCGCAGTTCTGAGTGGTAGTGAATGATTGCTGATAGTCACCGCTGTCCTCGTAGGTTTGGCCATTCCAAACAAATGCATCGCAAACGGTGGTGTCAATGTTGGTCACTTTGCTTTGGTTGATGGTGAGCTGCAGGGTGACCACACTGTCGCAAGCATGGATGGTCTGCAATGTTCTTTCATAGTTGCCACTCTCGGTGAAAAGCTCGTTGTTCCATCTGAAGGAGTCGCATGCGGTTACAGGATAATCCACTGAATAAACGGGATATATGGTGGCTACCACCGCGGTTCTGGGACTTTCGCAATGGGTCTGATCGTTGCGCTGGCTTACATAGAAAGTGGTGTTGCCTACGTTCAGGTCAGAAGGACTGTAGCTGTTGCCGCTGCTGATGGCGGTGGATGCGTCTTCAGAGGCGTACCAGTAGCAAGTGTTGCCGCTTTCTGCCACTGCGCTTAAAACTGCTGTTTCGCTCTGGCAAAGGGTGACAGGGCTGGCTTCCGGAGCTTCAGGATTCGGGTTTACCATGACGGTGAAGTTTGCTTCTTCGCTTTCACAGTGCGTGTCAGCATTGTATGCTTTCACGGTATAATTGGTGTTGGTATAAAGGACCGGAGTGGTGAAGTTTGTGCCTTCACTGCTGCTTTGTCCGTCGGACCAAATAAAGTTGGTGGCAGTGGCATCAGAGCTGGCGCTTACGGTCAGCGTTTGTCCGGCGCAGATGGCTTCATTGTCGATGACAGTCGGATTGGCAGGAGTGGTGTTGATGGTAACCGTCACCTCCTTGCGTCCGCTTTCGCAGTCATAGTTGGCCACAGCAGCGGATACATAATAATGTGTGGTGCTGCTTAATTCATTTGTGGTGTATGTGCTGCCTATATGAGCAACTTCTCCGCCTTGGGCTTCGGTGTACCACTTGTAGGTGGTGTTGTCTTGCGGGTTGACGATGCTCAAGGTGAAGGAGGCGGGGCCGCAGTGGGTGGTGTCGGCCACGTTCGGAATGGCGGGGGCATCAATCATGGTGGCGGTGGCCATCGTTCTTTCGGTGCTGCTGCACTGGGTCAGGGTATCGTATGCGGAAGCGTAGAAATTATTTTCTCCAACCACTAAATTGCTTGGATGGAATTCGCTTCCTTCATATAATATATTGTCGTCTTGTGCTGATGCATACCAGCGGACAATGTTGTGTTCAGCGGCATTGGCCGTCAGCGTTACTTCTGTGCCTAAACACTGGCTGTCGTTGCCGGTTTGAGGTGCTGTGGGCAAGCTGTTAACTACCACGGAGACTGTAATGTTATCGCTGGCACAACGAGTGTTGGCATTGTAGGATTGTACCAGATAATCTGTACTTTGGCTGATGTTGCCTGTGTTGAAATTGTTGTTGGTGGTGGTGTCGTTGCCGTTGATCCAGCGGCAGACAGTGGCATTGATGCCGGGAACACCGGTCATTTGGATGTCACCGCTTCCACAAATCTGGGTGTTGCCGTTCACTGTTGGCATATCGGGTATCGGATTGATGGTGGCAGTGACAGTACGGGTGTAGTTGCTTTCACATCCTGTTGTGCTGTTGTATGATTTGCAGATAAAGCTGGTGGTCTCCTCCAGATTGTCAATAGTATATGAAGCTCCTTCAAAGAGGAATTCACTGTTGGCGTTGTACCAATGACAATTGTCAGCGTTGCTGCCGGGAGTGGCAGTCAAAGTGATAGTGCCAGCACCGCAACGGGCAACGTTAGCGGCAGAGGGAACTCCAGGAACGGTGGCTATGATAACCTGAACGGTGGTGTTGTCGCTGCTACAAGCGGTAACCGGGTCGGTAGAACGAACGTAAAAGATGGTGTTGCTGGACAGGTTGCCGGTAGTCAATGTTTTGCTATCCGCACTAACACCATTGGTGATTTTGGTGTTGTTGGCATTGAACCACTGGCAAGTGCAGTTTTCTGCTGGAATGGCGGTCAGGGTAGCCACGCCAGGACCGCAAAGCGTAGCGTTCTCAGCGACAGGAGCAGCGGGAATGCCGTTGATGGTGGCCACCACTTCCTGACGTGCACCGATACATTGGGTGTTGCTGTTATAAGAGGCCACATAATAAGAGGTTGTATTGTTGATAGAAGGCGTGGTGAAGTTGTCTTCTGTACTGATGGTTTCACCGCCTTCAGTAACGTCATACCAGCGAACTTGGTTGCCGTTCTCTCCTGCAGTGGCGGACAAGTTGACCTCGCCTGCACCACAGCGGGTGCCATCTGTTACAGCGGGCAATGCGGGAATGCTGTGGATGGTGGCGGTTGCAGAGGCAGAGCCTCCTGAACAACCGTCAGCGGTGGCAGTGACATAGTAGCTGGTGGTGCTGGCCAGATTCTGAATGGTGTAGGTGTTGCCAGTATTTACCTCTTCGTCGTTGGCGTTGTGCCAGGTATAGGTATATTCATTGTCAGGGTTGTTGACTGAAAGGGTAATGTCTCCAGTGCCGCAGCGGCTGCTGCTGTTGATGTCGGGAGTGGCGGGAATAGTTTTGATGTGAGCCGTTACTGCGGTGCGGTTGCTTTCGCAGTTGCCCATGGAAACAGAAACGTAGTATGTCGCATCTTGTTGCAGATTGTTGATGACGTAGCTGTCGCCGGTATGGATGGCAACGCCGCCTTCCGCTGCTGTGTACCAGTTGTAGGTGTATGCGTTGTTGGGGTTTGTGACATTGATGGTGATGTCGCCGTTTCCGCAACGTGACACGTTGGGAACAACGGGGGCTGAAGGATTACCGCTAATGGTGATTGTCACTTCGGTGCGCTGTGCGCTGGCACAACCTTCTGCTGAAATAGCCTCCACATAATAGTTGACGGGGCTGTTGCTGATGGTTACATTGAAGCTTTCGCCAGAGGATAAAGCCTCGCCTCCGGTGGCCACATTGTACCAAGCGTAATCGTAACCGGAAACCGGATTGCTGACACTCAAAATGGTTGCACCTGCTTCGCACAATTCCATATCTTGGGCTTCGGGAGCGGTGGGTAGGGTATTGATGGTGGCGGTTACAGAAGCAGAAGCACCTGTACAGCCGTCAACGGTGGCTGTGACATAGTAGGTGCTGGTGCTGGCCAGGTTTTCGGCGGTGTAACTGCTACCGGTGCCTACCTGTGTGCTGTTGGCATTGTACCAGATATAGGTGGCGTTATTAAGGGCGTTAAGGACATTAAGGGTGACATCGCCGGTTCCGCAGCGGCTTGCTCCTGCAAGTGTCGGAGCGTCGGGCAGAGCTTTCACGTTGACGATGACCTCTGTTCTGTCGCTCTCACAACCTGTGGCAGTATTGAGTGTGCTCACAAAGCGTGAGGTGTTTTGGGTCAGATTGGCCACGTTCAGTGAGGTGGCAGTGCCTAACACCGTTGAGGAATTGCTGGTTTCGTACCAGTTGCATTGCAGGTTGCCCCCTGAGGGCAAGGTGGCGGTGAAAATTCCGTCTTCGCCGGGGCAAACAGCTGTGGTACTGCCTGCGGTAGGTGCAACGGGTATATCGTTGATGGTGGCAGTGACCATTTGACGGGCACTGCTGCACCCTGTGCTTTCGTTATAGGAAGCCACATAATAGTTGGAGGTGCTGGCAATGGACGGGGTGGTAAAGCTGCTGCCGCTGCCCAAAGAACTGCCACCGGTCTCAGTGGCGAACCACTGACAAACAGTACCGGCGGCTGCTGTGGCACTCAAGCTGACGGTGCCGGCACCGCAATGACTGCCTCCTGTAAGGTTGGTAGGCATGGCGGGTAAGCTGTTTACATTGACCGTGACAGCAGTTCTGCCGCTATAGCATCCCGTTACGGTATTGTATGTTTCGGCATAGCGGGTGGTGTTTTGGGTGAGGTTGTTTACTTCCAAGGATGTTCCTGTGCCTAATACTTCTGAAGAGTTATTGGTGGCATACCAACGGCAAACCAAGTTTTCACCGGTGGGAAGAGTGGCAGTGAAAATACCAGTGCCGCCAGAGCACACTGGAGTGGTGTTGCCAGCGGTCGGTGCGGAAGGTGTTGGATTGACAATTGCGGTTACAGGGGTGCGAGCACTTTCACAACCAGCATTGTTTACCGCACTTACATAGTAAGTTACAGAACCCCAAACCCCTTGTGCATTATAAGTCGTTGTTGTGACTTCTGTACCCGTACCACCTGTTGCAGTAGTGTACCAGCGGTATGAGGTTGCGCCTGTTGAAGATGCTGTTAAGGTCACGGGATGAGCCACAGGTGAACAATCTGGATTTGGTGCTGACACCGTTGGCGCATCAGGAGCACTAATAATTGTATAGTTAATTCTATAGTCTCGATATACGGTGTTTATTTGATTTTGGTGTCTTACTCTGATGATAGTATAGGGCTCATTATCAGAGGGATCGTGGGTAATAATAGCGCTGGCATGGTCAGATTGGCAGGTCATTGCTACGGACGGGAAAGCAGCTCCAGCACAAATTGGAGTTTGATAATTATATGTGTCGCTATTCGGATTAAAATCATTTTGAGTAGCATTGTTTATCTTAAGAGTGGCTAAACGGGTGTTGTAGATGAGAACAATATCGTCAATATAAAGTTCATCACCTGCGGAACCACCTCCTGCAGTTTGTGCTGTGGAGAAGGTAGCTAAAACGAAGGATGGAGTCGTGTTGTTTTCAACATAAGTGTTGTAATCAAAAGGTATTTTAATCAATTGCCATGAGTTGTTTGTTTTATTATTCCAAGTAGCTTTGGCAACAACTTTGGCTTCGTTTACAGCTCCAGAGGTGTTGACATAGCTATTACTGGCATTGGAGGGTGTGGGATCTTGGTAAATAGCATTGTTGCTGGCAACAGTATTGTTATGTATAACAATATTAATGCGGGCATTGTTGCTACTACTGCTTGTTTTTACATAAATATATACGGAATCAGGGTATGCCGTCAGTGAACAATGGTAATTCGAATTAGTACTGGTATAGGTACAGTTGGCGGTATTTGCGGCAGTCATACTGCCTGCATTAAATCTACCACAAGTCAGGCCTCCATTAGCTTTTACTCCTAAGATAGATTGACTTGTAAGTTTTACACATTGGCCACCACCAGGAGAGCCAGAAGCTTTGTGAACAAAGTCTTCATTTCTGGCAGATCCAACCAAACTACCTGTTCCATCATTGATGGAATGCCAGTGTAGTGGAACATCTGCAGTATGGTTTGTGGTTACCCATAAAACTGTTGTAGTCCATGTTTCTGTTGTCCAACTCTCAAAATTGTAGTTTGGAAATTGTTGTCCTACACCTACCTGTGCCCAGCCGAAAGTGCAGGAGAGAGTGAAGATGATTAATAATAGTAAAACTTTCTTCATAATATTGTTTTTTTTTGTTTTTGTCTTGTTTTTAATGTTTTTGTTTTAAACCTTGTTTTTTCAGTTCTCAAAAAAAAGTTTGCAAAAATACTCTTTTTTCTCGGATAAGCGGTTATTTTGATTTGTTAAATCATTCAATATGTTTATTTAGAATGAATTATAAATGTTAACAAATGTTAATATCAACCATTAAGGGTTGAAACTGTTGATAAAGAGATGTGCGTACAGGGGAGGCTTTCTGTCAGGATAATTTGGTAATTTACGCATTAGCTAATTCGCCAATTGAAAAATTTTGTATTTTTGCAGATTCTAATGTATTAATATGAAAAGGAAGTTAATAGTCCTCTTTTTGGTGGTTGCAACGTGTTTCTCCGCGTTTGCACAGGAAAGTCAGGATACAGTCGTTCAGAAAAAAAACAAAAAACTGAAAGAAACGGCGGACAAGGTGCTCAATCCGACAGGGGAAGAGAAACCCGAGATTGTTCGCGACCGTCTGAATATCGATATCTACCATTCATTCTGGATGGGGATGCCCGAGGGGGTGAAATACATGAAGTTCGACCCCGGTTTTTCTGTGTCTGCCCTCTGGGATTTCAAGCTGCCGAATAACAGTCCGATCTCTTTTGGCGTGGGTCTCGGCTTTTCCTATTTCTCCCAGTTCACCAATTCTTTGCTGAAAGTAAGTGACGGCTGGGTGATGAAATATCATGTTTTGGATGACGGTATCAAGTATAAGTTGAACCGAATCAACTATATGAATTGCAATCTTCCCATCGAATTCAGGTACCGCCATAAAAAGAGCGGCTTCAAGTTCTCCGTCGGCGTGCGCGTTGGACTGATTGCCGAAGTGTCGCAGAACTACAAGGGTGCTGATCCCGAAGGGGGCTCAATGGATAGGTGGTTCAAAAGCCGGGAGATATATAATACGCAGAAAATCAGTGTGGAAGCCTATACCCGTATTGGTTGGAAAGCTTTCGCCGTGTTTTATGGCGTACATATCACCAAGTTGTTCAACGATGGCACTGGACCCGCTGTTTTCCCTATGTCCGTGGGACTTTCCATCAGTCTGTTTTAAAGTTTTTTAAGTGCATTCATTTCATTTCACGATATTGATTTAACCAATTTTAAGTTTGTTATGTCAGCGTATCTTTATAGCGATGTGAATAAGGTGACCACCAATATTTTGCAGCGTATGCGCAATGAGGGGGAGAAAATAGCCATGCTTACCGCCTACGACTATTCCACGGCGAAATTGTTGGACATGGCCAAAATCGATGTGGTCCTCGTGGGCGACTCCGCCGCCAATGTGATGGCGGGCTATACCACAACCTTGCCTATCACCCTCGACAATATGATTTATCATGCCTCTTCCGTGGTTCGCGCCGTGACGCGCGCCTTGGTGGTGGTGGACATGCCTTTCGGCACTTATCAGGGCAACTCCAAAGAGGCTTTGCACTCCGCCATCCGCATCATGAAAGAGTCCGGTGCCGATGCGGTGAAAATGGAAGGTGGTGTCGAAATCACCGATTCCATCGACCGTATCTTGACCGCAGGCATTCCTGTGATGGGTCATCTTGGACTTACTCCTCAGTCAATCAATAAGTTCGGTACATACGCTGTTCGTGCCACCGAGGAGAAGGAAGCCGAAAAACTGATTGCCGATGCCAAAGTGCTGGAAGAACATGGCTGCTTCGCCATCGTGTTGGAGAAGATTCCCGCTGACTTGGCCAAGTGTGTCACCGAAAGCGTTTCTGTCCCGACCATCGGTATCGGTGCGGGCCCCGCTACTTCGGGCCAGGTGCTGGTGTTCCACGACATGATGGGCATCACCCAGCAGTTCTCCCCGCGTTTCTTGCGTCGCTATCATTCTTTGAGCGAGGAGATTATCAATGCTGTCTCCCATTATATCAGTGATGTAAAAGCCGTGGATTTCCCGAATGAGAAAGAGCAGTATTAATGAGCGGATTCTTTACGAGGACAATCATCTGATTATTGTCGATAAACTGCCCGGGGAGATTGTACAAGGGGACAAAACCGGAGATGAGCCTTTGCTGGAGGCGGTGCGCAATTATCTGAAAGTGACTTACAACAAGCCTGGCAATGTGTTTTGCGGCTTGGTGCATCGTATTGACCGTCCTGTTGGCGGGGCGGTGATTTATGCAAAGACTTCCAAGGCCCTTGCCCGTATGAACGAGCTGGTGAAAAGCCATCTGATTCGCAAGATTTATTGGGCTTTGGTGGAAGGCTGCCCCGAACAGGAAGAGGCAGTTTTGACCCATTTCCTAAAGAAAAATGAGAAACTGAACAAGAGCTTTTGCGTGGATGAACATGCCGAAGGCGCCCGCAAGGCTGTTCTGTCTTATAAAGTTATTGAAAAATATAATAGATATTCGTTATTGGAAGTGGAACTGCAGACTGGCCGCCATCACCAGATCAGAGTGCAGATGGCCGCCATGGGGCATTGTATCAAGGGTGACCTGAAATATGGCGCGAAACGCTCTAATCCGGATGGCTCCATTAGTTTGCAAGCCCATAGACTGATATTTGAGCATCCCGTTTCACATCTGCCTATCGACGTGACCGCGGGAGAACTGACTAAACCAAAACTGACCGAATGACTCCCGACGAACTGATCCAGGCCTTTTGTCTCAAGCAGAAAGCACAGATTGCCGCAGCACTTTTGCAGCCGTCTGATGAGAAGAAGAATGTCGCATTGGAAGGCCTGAATGAAACTTCTTTGGCATTGCTGACGGCTCCTTTGTTCGCAGAACTGCATCAACATCAGCTCTTTGTCTTTCCTGAAAGGGAAACCGCCGCTTTCTTCTATCATGATTTGGAATTTTTGTTGCATGATCAGGATAAGTCGTTGCAAGACAAGAAAATACATTACTTGCCAGCTTCCTATCGCCGTGCGTCCAAGTACGAGGAGGTGGACAACGCCAATGTGAAGTTGCGCTCGGAAATCATCAATAAGTTGACGCAGGACGAGGGACACTATGTGATCGTTTCCTATCCTGAAGCGCTCTCCGAGAAGATTTTATCAAAAAAGTATATCAAAAGTAACTCTTTTACTGTTACCAAAGGTGAAATTCTTCCAGTGGAGACCTTTCTCGATTTCCTCTTTGAATATGGATATAAACAGGAGGAATTTGTCTTTGAACCTGGTCAGTTCGCATGGCGTGGCGGTATTTTCGATGTCTTTTCTTTTTCCGAGGAATTTCCTTACCGTATCGAGTTGGCAGGCGAGCATGTCGATTCCATCCGCCAGTTTGATACCAATACACAATTGTCTGTCAAAGAGACGGATAAATTGCATATCATGCCCTATCTTTCCTCTGTGGAAACCGTGGAGGAGCGTGTCTCCATGATGGCGTTTCTGGGTAAGGATACGGTCTGCTGGTTGAAGAATATCCGTGACATCCGCAGTCAGCTGAATGCAAATTTCCATAAGATGGAAGAGGAATTTGTGGCCGAAGACGGCAAAACCACATCCCTAAACCCGTCGGATTTTTACATTGATGGGGATACGCTTTGCCAAGAACTGAATCGTCACGCTTGTGCGGAAATCAATGGTAATACGCTGGATCATATTGTTTTGGATATTAATTTCGATATCAAACCCCAAAATTCATTCGGTAAGAATTTTGACTTGCTCTTGGATGAGTGGATATCGAATTTAGAGCATGGCTATCAGACACTTTTCTTGTCAGAAAATGAAAACCAGTTGGGTCGTGTGGAGATGGTCATGCATGAGCTGTTGGACAAGTATAATGCGGCTAAGAAAACGGAATATACAATAGGTCAGTTATATACACCTTGTGATTTTGTGCTGCACGAGGGCTTTATGGATACACATTCCAGACTTTGTGTTTATACGGATCACCAGTTCTTTGAAAAATACCATCGTTTTTCAATTCGTGACCGCTACAAGAAGAGTGAGCAGTTCACGCTGAAAGAAATTTATGACCTTCAACCTGGTGATTATGTGGTACATATTGACCATGGTATCGGCATATACGAGGGTTTGCAAAAGATGGAGGTGAACGGCAAAGAGCAGGAGGTTATCAAGTTGTCGTACAAGGACGGTGACCTGCTTTATATCAGCATCCACTCTTTGCACAAAATCAGCAAGTATGTAGGAAAGGACGGTATGGCCCCCAAACTGCATCGTCTGGGTTCTGGCACTTGGGACCGGGTGAAAGAGCGTACCAAGAAAAGGGTGAAGGAGCTTGCCATTGACCTGATACAGTTGTACGCCAAGCGAAAAGCCAAAGACGGCTTTGCTTTCTCTCCCGACAGCTATTTGCAGAACGAGCTGGAGGCATCGTTCATTTACGAGGACACTCCCGACCAGGTGAAGTCGCTCAACGAGGTGAAAAACGACATGGAGAGTCAGCATCCCATGGACCGCCTGATTTGCGGCGATGTGGGCTTCGGCAAGACGGAAATCGCTATCCGCGCGGCGTTCAAGGCAGTGGCGGACAGCAAACAGGTGGCGGTGCTTGTGCCTACAACAGTGCTGGCTTTGCAGCATTATACCACCTTCTCCGAGCGTTTGTCCAAAATGCCCTGCACGGTGGAGTATGTCAACCGGTTCAAGACCGCCAAACAAATCAAGGAAACACTGAAAAAACTGAAGGAAGGCAATATAGATATCATTATCGGTACACATCGCTTGTTGAGCAAGGATGTGGAATTCAAGGATTTGGGTTTGCTAATTGTTGACGAGGAACAGAAATTCGGCGTGGCGGCCAAGGAGAAACTGCGCGAGATCAAATACGATGTGGACACGCTGACCATGTCGGCGACGCCCATCCCGCGGACCTTGCAGTTCTCGCTGATGGGAGCTCGCGACATTTCAGTCATCACCACACCGCCACCAAACCGCTATCCTATCCAGACAGAGGTGCATCTCTTTGATGAAGAACTGATTAGAGATGCGGTCTCTTACGAAATCAGTCGTGGTGGACAGGTGTTTTTTGTTCACAACAAGATTCAGAATATCTATGAGGTGGCAGGCTTGGTGCAGCGTTTGGTACCTGATGCCCGTATCGCCGTCGGTCATGGTCAGATGGATGGTTCCGAATTAGAGGAGATTATGCTGAAATTCCTGGCGGGAGATTATGATGTGCTGGTATCGACCACCATTGTAGAGTCGGGTTTGGATGTGACCAACGCCAATACCATGATTATCAACGATGCCCAGAATTTCGCCCTCAATGTGTTGCATCAGTTGAGGGGCAGGGTGGGACGCAACAACAAGAAGGCATTCTGCTATATGCTGGTGCGCTCTTTCGAGGAGCTGAACGAGCAGGCGCGCAAGCGTTTGCAGGCTATCGAGGACTTCTCTGACATTGGCAGTGGCTTGCAGATTGCCATGCGCGACCTGGATATCCGTGGTGCGGGTGACATCCTGGGGGCTGACCAGAGCGGTTTTATCAGTGAAATTGGCTTCGAAATGTATCAGAAAATATTGAATGAAGCCATTTTGGAACTTCACGATGTGGACCATATGGATGTGGAAATGGCCGACAATTCGGCCTTGCTGCTGCGTGACTGCCTGCTGGAAACCGATGTGCGCGCCATGTTGCCCAATGATTATGTAAGCAGTGTGAGTGAGCGTATGAGCCTGTACAAGGAGTTGCAGAACATGAAGAAGGAAGAGGAGGTGGAAGCCTTCCGCCAAAAGCTGGCAGACATGTTCGGTCCCCTGCCCGAGGAAGCACAAGAACTGTTGCGTACCATACCTTTGCGCCGCAAGGGTGCGGAAATGCATTTGGAGAAGATTTCTTTGAAGAACAATAAGTTGATGGCTTATTTCGCGCCGTCCATCAATTCGCCGTTCTATGAATCGGAGTTGTTTACCAGGGTCTTGACTTTCATGCAGAAAAACCATCCCAAGGTGCAGATTCAGGAGCATAACCAAAAGGCGGTGCTCACCATCCACGGCGTACCCACAGTGAAGTCCGCTGTGCACTGGCTGAACCAAATTTAGTTTTTTTGTATTTTTGCAAGAAAATACGCTTATGAAAAGAATTTTTACACTCATGATTTGTGTTTTTTGTTGCGTGTCTTTGTCATACGCACAAGACACTTATTTCGCTCCGGAAAATATAGCAAAGGATAAGAACAAGTCTGCCGACGATATACCATGGCATCAGAAGGATAAAGGTTGGTGGTGTGCCATAGAAGTACATGCCGGCTCAGTGTGGTATAAACCAAAAACGTATGAGGGAATGGTGGGTTTTACTTTAGTGAACGGATACCGTTTTTCCCAATTTGCGAAATTGGGTATCGGCATAGGCTTTAATGGTGTCTTATACGATTATAAATACACATCTCAATTTCCATATAAACTGATGATTGGCTCGCTTCGGTTAATATTGAATGCTCGTGGCAATATCCTACGCCAGGATTCCCGAAGATGTGTGCCTTTTTGGAATGCTGATATCGGTTGCGATGTTTTTCATGAGCTTTTCTTTTTTGATGCTGGTGTTGGTGTTAGGGTGGGACTTGATAAAAAGAATTTTAATCGTCATGCTTTTGTGTTGAGCGCCAACTATATAGGTCGTATGGTGGATGAACATTACAGCGTGGAGTCCGACTTTAGCAATGGCATTATGTTCAAAGTCGGTTACGAGTTCTAACACGAAAATGCTAAAAAAAAACTATGATGAGCAAATTGAAATTTTTGTTGCTTTTTGCTACTGTATCATGGGTTAGCTCTTTCTTTAATGTGTCATTTGGTCAAAGCCTTACGGAGAGAGTCTTGTGGATTGATACGATGGGCTCGAATCATTTAAATCAATATGCAAACTCTTTTTCTTTTGATCGTGATGGCAATTTCTTCTTTCTTAATGACCGTGTTGTGGTAGCCAGCAAAGATGCTGTGGGCAATCTCTGTGCAGCTGGAGGTATAGGCGGAACTTTTGGCGATGTGGATTTTATGCGTTGCTGTTCTTCTTCGAAATCCGATACTGTGTATGTTAAAAATAGATATGGAATAAGTATTTATGGTCCAATAACGGGGAAGGTACAGCGCTCTCTGTCAGGAAAAACTTTTAACCATATTGCAGTCATTTCAGTCCTCGGAAAGACCGCATTCATTTATCTCGACGGTCGAATGGTGCAGGCTGTCCCTTTAACTGACTTGGATAGATCCCGAATTGAATTTGAAAATTGGGTGGATTTTAGCGAAAATGGGAATGCGATTTACTATCTATATCAGAATAACCGTTATGTGTTATACGTAAACGATCAGCCTGTCGATACATCAGATTATAAATTCTCTGCATTGTCCATCAATGATAACGGAGACTATACGTACGCTAAATTCTTTAAGACTGAAACTCCTGAGGGGGAATACGATCGTAAGTATTGTATTTATACGAAAGATACTGTGCTTGATCAAGTTAGAACAATTAAGAAGTTTCTACTGATGGACAATGGAGCGTATTATCTTACGGGTGATGATGGTGATTCAGACTATATTGTGCTTAATGGACGGCTCCGCAGGAGCATAGATAAAGTCAATAATATTACAATGCTTAACAGCCAGAATGCTTTATATTCTTTTGAAAAAGACGGTCATCTTTATCTGAATGTAAACAGAATGGATTATCCTGTAGATTTTGAGGAAATTTATAATCCTACTATGGATGTCAATGGCCATTTTGCATATTACGGCTTGAAAGATTATTTTTTGTACAAGGTGGTTGATGGCAAAGTGAATGAGGAACCGCTTTCGAAATATGGGGTCAGAGCCCAGCCACTGTGTATCACGCCAGAAGGTAAAACCTTGCATTATTTCAAAACCGATGATTCTGTTTATTTGTATCAGGATGACAATTTGATACTTAAGCAAATGCATAGGACGGAATGCTTCCAGATATTCCCATGGCAAGATGAGTTGCCTTATCGAGCACGCATTGGGTGGGCCGGAAATGACCAGTCGCTTTTATGTCTCAATTATGGAGAACACGGCTATTTTGTGTATAATGGTCAGCTATCTGAACCCTTACTTCCAATTAAACGATATTGGGTTAAACCGAGTGCTGGTTGTGTTGTAAAAGGAGTTGTTAATGAACATGGTTTCTTTGCCATCCAATATGTCGGGGAAAAAACATTTCAGGTTGTTGTCAATAATCATATTTATAAGGAGTTACATGATATAGATGAGATTATTTCAGGGAATGGTTTTTATGATGGCAAGCAGGTGGTGTTTTACGGAATAAAGGACCATACTATTTGTCAATTTATTCTATCATTATGAAAATTAAGTTGATACTATTGCTGATGCTGTTTGGTGTTTTCGCCTTCGGGCAGAAAATGCCTTCCGACTACTTTGATGAGGCTGGCAAGGCTTTCAATGAAGGCCAAATGGACGAAGCATTGTCGGGTTATTTATACATTGTGGAGAATTATCCACGTAATGAGTTGTATCCAAGGGCGTTGCATAATGTGGCATATATTTATTCCTTGCAAAAGGAATATAAGAAGTCGATAGAATATTATACTATGCTGATGCGTGGTGGACAAGATGAGCACGAACCCTTAGGCGCTGATATCATGAGTGACTCCTACGCCAATTATCGACACAGGGCCGCCAGTCAAATCAGCGATTGTTATTTTGAGCTGCAGCAATACGATTCCGCTTTATATTACCTGGCACTCTCCGACACGACGTATCCTTATCTCAGCGATTGTGGCAATGCATACGCTTCCAACGATATTCAAACAGCCTTGCGCTATGCCGATATTTATCTGAAACTTGGACAAAAATATAAGGCTATAGAGAAGCTCCTCCCTGAAATCTTCAATACAGAATTGGCTGACAATTCCGAAATTATTTCCAAACTGGAATGGCTGTTGGCAGGTAAGACGAATCTGCTCAAGGAATTGGATAAATCCATTGACAATGTATATTTGAAAACAGTCACTTCTACTTATAGAAGTTATCAGCATTATTGTATCGAATATATGGGCGTAGAGGTGGTTTATCCAGAAGGATTTAATTCGCAAGAATATAATGAGGAGGGGGTGAAAAATCGGATGCGCCAGAGTGAGTTCTACAAAATGATAGAGAGGATAAATTAGTCTTTTATAATAAAGAAATCCTTTGCAGGGATTCTGAGAATTTTTGCAATCCGTTTTGAATCCTTTTCAAGCTTCGTTCTGTAGGTCGGGTCTCATTCTGCATATATTGTACAAGTCGTTTTTGGGGAAGTCCAGTGAGCTTGTGCATGGTAGTAACATCAATCAGACTGCTGTAATATTTTAGGAGGCTTTCTTTATCATATACAATTTCAAATTCGATTTCAGGAGTGGATTTCCCATTTTCTGCCCGAATTGCTTTAATGTCATTGTATGCTTCGTAAAAGTCTTCTATGGCTTCATTTTCATTAGCTCCGAATCCAGCAATCCCAAATTCATAGTTATCGCTATCCAGGTACGCGGAAAACAAACCATCGTTACTTACTTCTACTATTACTTTTTCTTTTTTCATGTTGTTAAAATTTTACTCCGGATTGTTTTTCGATTTTGCTTAATGTTCCCGTTGCTACTTCCTTCGCCTGGTGTCGAGGTAATGTGAACTCGTGATTGGTCAGTGGACTATACCATACTTCATGACGAGTGCCATTCCGAATGAATTTGCATCCGGCATCTATTAGCTTTTTGGTTAATTCTGACTTTTTCATTGTCCATCTTTACCTCGTTACATTTACAGGTGTTTTATTGTTGCAAAAATACAAAATAAATAGATATGGCAAAACCGAAAAATTTATTATCCTGTTTGTAATTCGACAAATTTATGTAACTTTGCATTTTAAAAGATAATGCAAAAAGAAAAATGAAGAAACTTGTTGTTTTTTTCTGCGTGATGCTATTTTCGCTCTCCGTATTCGCTCAAGCGGATTATACCGAGGAGTTTGCGGTGAAGGATACCAACCATTTGCTGTTGGATGTATATATGCCAGAAATCGCACCGCCAGATACGGGTTTTCCATGCTTTGTGTATGTTTTTGGTGGAGGCTTTATTGGCGGCCGCCGCGATGAACCCATGATGGTCAAGGCCTTCGAGAAAATTGCCGAAAGAGGTTATGTGGTGGTGGCTATTGACTATCGCCTTGGCCTGAAAGGGGTGACCAAGATGGGGGTGTCCATGGTTAATACGCTTGAATATGCCATCCGCTTGGCCGTGGAGGATTTGTATTCGGCCACGAACTATCTTTGTAAAAACGCTTCCCGTTTTCATATCAATACAAAAGAAATCATGATTTCGGGCGGCAGTGCGGGGGCTATCACCGTTTTACAGGCGGACTACTGGCTGCATAACCAGCATGAGACCGCCAAAGTCTTGCCTGCCAATTTCCGATATGCCGCAGTTATATCATACGCAGGCGCTATCCTCTCCCGCAACGGTAAAGTGAAATACGCTGATGGCAATCCCGCTCCAACGCTGTTCTATCATGGTACCGAAGATCGCTTGGTGAACTATAATCAGATTGCCTTTGCCAATATCGGTTTCTTCGGAAGTAATAAAATTGTCCCGCAATTCGAAAAGTTCGGATATCCATACCGAATCAGACGTATGAAGAATTTCGGTCATGAGGTCGCTGCTATTCTGCCATTTACCATGGATGAAATCGATGAATTTTATAATGAATGGGTGAAGGCCAAACATAAATATCAGGTGGACGAGACCTGGTATGATCCCGATTACAAGCCGATAGCATGGGGAAGGACTAAGGTTTCAGGTTTGTATAATAAGAATAATAAAAAATAGGTAATAAAGGTATCAAAAAACAGCTGTTAGTTGAAACAGAAAGACTTTATTTTCAATGTTATACTGCTGATTTTCCTGAATCTGCTCATCAAGCCGTTTTGGATTTTGGGTATTGATGTGGGGGTGCAGAATCGTGTGGGGGCAGAGAATTATGGCCTTTATTTTGCGGTTTTCAATTTCACTTTCTTGTTCAACATGTTGTTGGATATGGGCATCACCAATTTCAACAACAGGAATATTGCCCGTCATCAGCAATTGCTGCACAAGCATTTGTCTGGAATTATTACGCTGAAACTGTTGCTGGGAGCCGTCTATATGGCGGTGGTGTTTGTGGTGGCGCTGATAATCGGCTACCGGGGTTTCCAGTTGTGGTTGCTGTTCTGGATGGCCATCAACCAGTTCCTGAACGCTTTTATCCTTTATCTGCGCTCGAATATCTCTGCCTTGCTGATGTTCAAGACCGACAGCTGCCTGTCGGTGCTCGACCGCCTGCTGATGGTGCTTCTCTGTGGCATATTGTTGTGGGGTGGGATTATGGACGAGCCTTTCCGCATTGAGTGGTTTGTGTATTGCCAGACTGCGGCTTACACCGTGGCGGCGCTGACCGCTTTGGCGATTGTGGTCGCCAAGGGCAAGGTGACGCGCCTGAACTGGAATCCGACTTTCTTCCTGATGATTTTGAAAAAAAGTCTGCCGTTCGCTATTTTGTTTCTGCTGATGTCGTTCTACAATCGCATTGATTCGGTGATGCTGGAGCGTATGTTGCCGGAGGGTGTCGGTGCTTCCGAAGCGGGTATCTATGCCTCGGCGTTCCGCCTGTTGGATGCGTTGGTGATGATTGCTTATCTGTTCTCGGTGATTCTGTTGCCGCTGTTCTCCAAAATGCTGAAAAACAAGGAGAACATTACACCTATCGTGAAATCTTCCTTCTCCCTGCTGTTCCTCTTTTCGGTCACCTCGGTGGTGTTGCTGGAGCAGTTTCGGTTGCCGGTGTTAGACCTGCTTTATCGTGAGCATGTGGCGGAGAGTGCCGCGGTGTTCCGCTTCCTGATTGCAGGTATCATTCCGATATCGTTCACCTATATTTTCGGCACCATGCTGACGGCCAATGGAAATATGAAATTGTTGAATATCACTGCAATAGCGGGTATAGTGGTCAATTTGGCGGTTAATCTGTTGCTGATTCCCCGTTTGCAGGCGGTGGGAGCGGCTATCGCCAGTCTCTCCACCCAGTCGGTAGTGGCGCTGTTGCAGGTGGTTGTCGCTTTCCGTCTGTTGAAAGTGCCGGTGCGGGCTATGCCCATCCTGCCTTCCATAATTTTCACCGCAGTGCTGATACCAGCGGTGTGGTTCTTCTCGCAGCATTTCAATGGCCATGTGTTGTGGGCCTTGCTGTTTAGTGGTGTATTCGCCTTGCTCCTCGGTTTCGCCACCCGCTTGTTGACTTTCGACTTCGTGAAACAGGTGCGGGAATGAAAAATAGTAAATTATTCAGAACTAATTTGTTTTCAGTAAATCATGCCTAAAAAGAAAAGTAAAACAAAACAGAATAAAAATCCGATGAAACGTTTTTTTGTGGGCTTGGGTAAGGCCTTATTGGTATTGTTGGTCATCAGTATCCTGCTGCCTCTCGCTTATCGCTGGGTCAATCCGCCAGTCACGCCGTTGATGCTGATACGGAAGGTGAAGAACGATGCTCCTATTGAGAAGGAGTGGCGTGATATTGAGGAGATTTCGCATTATATGGTGGATTGTGCTGTGGCTTCGGAAGATAATAATTTCTTGTCACACAGAGGTTTCGACTGGGGAGCGGTGCAAAAAGCCATTGATGAGAAAAAGAGAGGCAAGCGCGAGCGTGGCGCCAGCACCATCTCGCAGCAGACTGCCAAGAATGTCTTCCTATGGCCAGGCCATTCCTGGGTGCGCAAGGCAGGAGAGGTGTATTTCACATTCTGGATAGAGACGTTCTGGAGCAAGGAGCGTATCATGGAAGTGTATGTGAATGTGATAGAGATGGGTAACGGTATCTATGGGGCAGAAGCCGCCGCTCAGCATTATTTCCACAAGCCGGCCTCTAAACTGAGCTTGCGAGAGTCGGCGTTGATTACCGCTTGCTATCCGGCACCCTTGCGCTGGAATCCGGCCAGACCAACGGGTTACTTGAACAAAAGGGCGGGGCAGATCAGCTCGCTGACTGCCAAAATCGGGCGTATCAAGTTCGATGAGGAGTCCATCGCCAAGGCCAAGGAGCGTTATGCCAAACGGAAAACCGAATGGTATGAGCTGGATTTGAAGTAGTTGCTAGAAGGTTTCACAGCCTTTCCCAGTTGTTTTTATTTCAAAAAAAATCCGTAACTTTGCACTTTAATATTTTAATCAGATAATTATCATGGAAAATCTGGAAAGAGTTATTCTTTTTAATACCAAAGGTCGTAGATTACAAGAGTTTAAGTCTATCAAAGAGGGTGAGGTGGGGATGTATTCCTGCGGTCCTACCGTCTATGGAAGAGCGCATATCGGCAATATGCGCGCTTACGTTTTCGCCGATACATTGAAGCGCGTGCTGATGTATGCCGGCTACAAGGTGAATCATGTGATGAACATCACCGATGTGGGTCACCTGACCAGCGATGCTGACGAGGGTGAGGACAAATTGGCTAAAGCCGCTCGTGAAAGCCATGAAACCGCATGGGAAATCTCCAAACGCTGGACTGAGCAGTTCTTCAAGGACACCAAATCACTGAATGTGCTGCCGGTGACGATTGCATGTAAGGCTACCGAGCATATCGCCGACCAAATCGCTTTGGTGCAGAAGTTGGAAGAAAAAGGATACACCTACCGTACTTCCGATGGTATTTATTTTGATACCGCCAAGTTCCCGCATTATGGCGATTTTGCCCACCTCGATATCGAAGGGCTTCAGGCTGGTATCCGTGTGGATATGTCCGAGAAACGTAACAAAACTGACTTCGCTTTGTGGAAGTTTTCCAAACCGACCGAGAAACGCGACATGGAATGGGATTCTCCCTGGGGTGTGGGTTTTCCGGGCTGGCATATCGAATGTTCCGCCATGTCCATGAAGTATCTGGGTGAGAAGTTCGATATCCACACAGGAGGCATCGACCATGTGACCATCCACCATACCAACGAAATTGCCCAGTCGGAATGCGCTACGGGTCATACTTTCGTCAATTATTGGATTCACTGCGAGTTCCTGACCATGAGCAATGCCGAGAAGATGAGCAAGTCGTTGGGTAATGTGGTGAATATTGACACTTTGCGTGAATATGGTATCAAACCATTGGCTTTCAGATATTTGTGTTTGAATGCGCATTATCGCAAACAGTTGCTTTACAGCAAGGAAATCTTGATGGGTGCCAACAATGCCTACAACAAATGGTGCGCTTTCATGGACAAGCTGAAAGGGGAGAACCCGAAGATGCTGCCACTGAACCAGTTGAGCGAAGCATCCGCCAAGTATCTCGATGAGTTCAAACAGGGCATTTTCTATAACCTGAACACGCCGCAGGCCTTGGCTACCATGTGGAACCTCATTCATGACAAGAATATCAATAATGATGAAAAATATACCTTGCTGATTGAGTTCGACAAGGTGTTCGGTTTGACGGAAGTTGAAACAGAAAAGCCCACTGAAGTTGAGATACCCGCAGAGGTATTGGACTTGTTGGATCAGCGTAACCGTTACCGTGCCGAAAAGAACTGGGCACAAGCCGATGCCGCCCGTGACGCCATCAAAGCAAAAGGCTATACCATCGTGGATACCAAAGAAGGTTCAAAATTGCAGAGAATCTGATTTCAGTTTGACATGATGAAAAACCTACTGAATGCAGGGCTGCTTTCGGCCTCAATGTTGTTGTGTGCTTGTTCTCAAGCTCCGCAGCCGTCACAGGATGAGTCGGTGGGTACACAAGAGCCCGCAGTGCTCGTCGCCGATACTTTAGAAGCGGTGAATGCGGACACTCCTGTGGAAGCCCGTCTGCGAGCCATGGGATTGGTAGATATCGCCGAAATGGATTCTTCGATTGCCGTACATCTGGTGTATGCCACTCCGTACAATTTTCTGGGCAAACAGTTGTATCATGGCTTGAACAAGGCTTTTATGCTTCCCGAAATGGCCGAAAAGGTGTTGAAAGCGCAACAAGCGTTGAAGAAAATCCGTCCGGACCTGAATTTGCTGATTTACGATGCTTCCCGTCCTGTGAGTGTGCAGTACGAGATGTGGAATATGGTGAAAGGGACGAGCATGACGAGGTATATCAGTAATCCGAACAAAGGCCATGGAATGCACAGTTATGGAGCCGCCGTGGATGTCACCCTGATGGACTGTGCTGGTCACCCGCTGCCTATGGGCTCAGAGTACGACTATTTTGGCGAGGAGGCCCATATCACGAATGAACAGCAGTTGTTACAAGATGGCCGCATCACCAAACGGGAATTGGAAAATCGCTTGCTCCTGCGCAAAGTCATGACCGAAGCAGGTTTACATACCATCCAGTCCGAGTGGTGGCATTTCAACCTGACCACTTCCGAAACGGAGCGTCAGAAGCTGCAATTGATTGATTTCTAATTGTTTTATTGGGCAAATTCTTTCCCTTGCCAGGCATCCAGCTCTTCCAAACGCTGGCGAATTCTTTGCAGAATAACGTCGTAGCGTTGCAATTGCCAAGGATAGCTATTCAGGTATTTGGGTGGCACCTCCGCTGCAAAGCGCTCGATGCAAATGTCTGGCCGCAGGCGTTTTATTATTTCCACCATCAGTTCAATATAGGTGTCCATGTCCAGATGCTGGAAATCTTCGGGATGTTCCTTGAATTCCATTTCCATTGCGGTGCCTTTGATGATTTGCAATTGGTGGAATTTTAGGCTGTTGAGAGGCATCTGGTTGATTGTCTGAATGCTGGACAACCAGTCTGCTGTCGTTTCTCCGGGCAGACCGACGATGAAATGTCCGCCGGTATGGATGCCTCGTGCCGCGGTTTGCGCTACCGCCCGTTGTGATGTGGCAAAGTCGTGGCCCCGGTTAATGCGTTGCAGGGTTTGGTCGTAGCAGCTCTCGATGCCGTATTCCACACTGATAAAATGCTGTTGGCTCAGAGCTCCCAGGTAATCCATTTTTTCCTCGTCAACGCAGTCGGGGCGGGTGCCGATAACCAGTCCTTCTACCTTTGGATGCGACAAGGCGGCTTCATAGCGCTCCCGCAGTTTGTCAAGGGGAGCATGGGTGTTGGAGAAAGATTGGAAATAGGCTAAATAGATATTGCTCTCGCGGCCTCGTTTCCGATGAAAATCAATGCCGTCTTCAATTTGCTGTAAGATGTCTTTTTCAGAAGAGCAATAGCGTGGCGAAAAGGCTTCGTTGAGGCAGTAGCTGCAACCACCTGTCCCTACCGTGCCGTCCCGGTTGGGACAGCTGAACCCCGCGTCAATAGGCAATTTCAGCACGCTCTCTCCGAACTGCTCCTGAAGGAATTGCTTGTAACTGTAATAGTTGTCTGACATCTCTAACGAGTGTAGAATAGGCTGATTGCGTTGTTGTCAATAATCCCTAATCACTAATCACTGACCCCTATAACCTGGCCCCTGTAACCTCTTTCAGCATCTCCCACAACAATTTGGTGGGGAGGCCCATCACGTTGTAGAAGGAGCCTTCGAGGGCTTCGATGCCAATGTAGCCAATCCATTCCTGCACACCGTAGGCCCCGGCTTTGTCCAGGGGCTTATACTGCTGCACATAGTAGTCAATTTCTTCGTCGCTGAGTTGTCCAAAGCGCACTTCGCTTTTGCGGTGCGAGGTGATACTGCGCTCCGGAGTGGTTACGGTGAGCCCGCTGATGACAGTATGGCTTTTGCCGGACAATTCGTGGAGCATCTTCACCGCCTCGGCCTCCCCTTTGGGTTTCTCCAGAATTTGCTTCCCCAGCACCACAATGGTGTCGCAGGCGATGAAAATGGTGTTCTTCGGATATTCCTCCAAATGGATAGGCGACAACTTGAGTTTTGACAAGTATTTCGCCACTTCCACGGGATTGTCTGTGTCGGGGTGCTTCTCCTCAACATTGGTGGGCAGGTACTCAAAGTCAATACCCATGCCGGCAAGCAGCTCTTGCCGGCGGGGTGATTTGGAACAGAGATAAACCTTATAGTCTTTCAGTGTGTCTAATAACATTATAGGCATATCGTTATCGCTAACATTATAAGTTTTTGAAACTAATTTATAGTCACAATGTTATATCCATTTCACAAGGTTGAAGTCCATGTCGTGCGGTAGCATCGGATTGGCAGGGATGATGCGGATGGAGAAGTCAATGACTCCGGCGTCTGTGGGTTTGACAGAGCAACGGAAACGGACGGTGTCGTCTGTAGTGTCTAAAAATTCAAATGGGAATTTCTTGTAGAAAACACGTTTGTTGTTGAGCATTTTAGTGCAGACTAACTCCACCTTGATATCCTCTGCGCGGAGAGTCCCTAATCTCAGTTGGATAGTGGTGTTGATTTGATCACCCAAGTTGAAGGTTATTTCAGAGGGTTCGGATTGGTCAATACCCACAATCTCAATGCCGTTCCATGCTGTAATGACTTTGTTTTTCCATCGAATCAAGTTGAAAGTATTTTCTAAATTATTTTTTGTCAATAATTTATGCTGTTTTTCCAATTTGCAGTAGAATTTCTCATAATAGTCATCCAGCTGTCGTTTCATGGTGAAATGCGGAGAGATCTTGTAGAAGCAGTTCTTCATCATTTTCACCCAGTCGTATGGAACGTTCTTTTCGTCGCGGCGATAGAAGCATGGCGCTATCTGGTCCTCAATCATCGAATAGATGGTGGTGGCATCCAGCTGGTCCTGCAAGCCATTGTCGGAATAGGTGATTTGCTCATTGATAGCCCAGCCGGCACCTTCTTTGTAGCCTTCTGCCCACCAGCCGTCGAGTACGCTGAAGTTGAGCACTCCGTTCATGACAGCCTTTTCGCCGCTGGTACCTGAGGCTTCCAAGGGACGGGTAGGGGTGTTCAGCCACACATCGCAGCCAGAGATGAGTTTCTTGGCCAGGATGATGTCGTAATTTTCCAGGATGATGATTTTACCGATGAAATCGGGCTTGCGGGAGAATTCCAAAATGCGCTTGATGAGGTCCTGACCAGCCTTGTCGTGCGGGTGCGCTTTGCCGGCGAAGACGAACTGTACGGGCTGTTCGGGGTTGTTGAGCAGTCGTCGCAGTCTTTCCTCGTTGGTGAAGAGCAGGTGGGCTCGCTTGTAGGTGGCGAATCGACGGGCAAAGCCTATTGTCAGCGCATCCTTGCGGATGGATTTCAAAGTGTGCATGATCAGGTCGGGAGACTCGTTGCGGCGACGCATTTGCGCTTCCAGCAGTATCTTGATATTGTCAATCAGTTCCTCGCGGAGATCGTCTTTGATTTTCCATATCTCAGCATCATCCACCTCATAAATCTTTTTCCAGATTTGGTCGTTGGATTGGTTTTTAATAAACTGGTTGTCAAATAATTGCTTGTGGAATAACTGCCATTTTTTGTGAGCCCAGGAGGGATAGTGTACACCGTTGGTGACATGACCGATGTGAAGCTCTTCCGGCATGTGGCCCTCATAAAGGAAGCTGAACATTTCGCGGCTGACACGGCCATGGATGGCGCTGACACCGTTGACTTCCTGCGACAGCTTGCAGGCAAGGATGCTCATTGAGAACTTGCCGACATCGTCGATGTTTTTGCGTCCCAGGCACATGAAGTCTGGCCAGTCGATGTTGCATCTTTCTGTGTAAAAGGAGAAATAACGGCGCATCAGGTCCTCGCTGAAACTGTCGTGGCCAGCAGGAACTGGTGTGTGCGTGGTGAACAGCGAAGAGCAGCGAACCAACTCGATGGCGGTGCCAAAGGTGATTTGTTGTTCTTGCATCAAAGTACGCAAACGTTCCAGGTTCAGGAAGGCCGCGTGTCCTTCGTTCAGGTGGAAAATGGTGGGATGGATGTTGAGTTTGTTCAGCACTCTCATGCCTCCGATGCCTAATAGGATTTCCTGTTTGAGTCGGTTCTCAATGTCGCCTCCGTAGAGAGAGTTGGTGGTCTTTCTGTCCTCATCCGTGTTGTCGCTGAAGTCGGTGTCCAGAAGGAACAAGGGCACACGTCCGACATCTACACGCCAGATGCGTGCATACAGGTTGCGTCCCGGTAATGCCAAACTGATGGTAATCCACTTGCCATCCTCGTCTTTGTAGGGATGGATGGGCAGTTTTGAGAAACTCTGCGGAGGATACAGGTTGATTTGGTCACCGATAGATGAGATCTGCTGGGTGAAATAGCCGTAACGGTACAGCAGACCGATACCGACCATGTTGACATTGCAGTCGCTGGCTTCCTTGAGATAGTCGCCGGCGAGCATGCCTAAACCACCCGAGAAAATTTTGAGCTCGTTGCTGATGCCGAATTCCATGCTGAAATATGCCACCTGCTCCTCCTTGCGACTGCGGGGTTCGTTCATATAGCGTTCAAAATCAGCATAATCAAAGTCCAATTTGGCGAGGTAATCACTGTCGTTCATCAATTTCTCAATGCAGCTGGAGGGCAGTTCTTGCAACAGATAAACGGGATTTTCCTCGTATTGTTGCCAGCGTTCTTTTCCTGCTGCCTCCTCAAACAATTCGCGCGCTTCGTAATTCCAGCTCCACCATAAGTTCTGTGACAACTTCTCCAGTTTCTTAAGCTTTTCCGGTAATTTCGACTTGACAGAGATGCGATGCCAGATCGGTTCTGGTCTTTGGGATTTCTCCACAAAAAGTCCAACTTTTGGAGTTTTGTTCCGATAGAGGTCAGAGCGGTCGAAGCTCTTGGAAAGAGCAATGTTGTAGCAGTCCAGATAATTGTCGTACAGGTTTTTCCATAGTGCTTTCTGTGAAATTTCAGTGGCTTTGGCTCGGTTCTGTTCTGTCATTTCATTGTTGCAGCCGGCATGGTATAAAATGGCATTGGCGATGCCTTCGGCCACCTGCTCATCGTTATTGTCGCTGCGATGGATGACTGTCACGGCCTTTTGACCGGGGAAGTTGGCGGCAGCCCACTGACCGAAACCTGCGGTGGTGGTGGTGATGGTGGGAATGCCGAAAGCGACACTTTCCAGCGGGGTGTAGCCCCAGGGCTCGTAATATGACGGGAAAACAGACAAATCGATGCCGGGAAGCAATTCATAATAAGTCAAGTCGAATATGCCGTCTTCACCATTCAGATAGACAGGAATGAAGAAAACCTTGACTTTCTGGCCGGGGGTGTTATGTAAATTGTTAGCTATCAGATTTTTGATAACGGGATCGTTGTAGCTATCGTAGAGCGGGTGCGTGGTGAAGTCGTCCAAAACAGGCTGGTCACCAATGGGTTGGTTCAGTCTTGTTATCAGGTCGGTGCGTTTGCCACTGGTGCCTGCCGGCACAGCGATGAAAGCCACCACATCGCGTTGCAGTTCTTTGTCCTCGTTCAGCTTGGCCAATCCCTTGATAAACATGTCAATGCCCTTGTTGTGGAACTCGTAGCGGCCACTGTTGATGACCAATAAGGCATCGTCGCTGATGTTTTGCTGGCATAATGTGGAGGCCACTTTCAGCAGTTTCTGTCGGGCAACAGAGCGCAAATGCTGGTATTCCTCGCCTTGCGGCACGAAGTTGTTCTCGAAACCGTTGATGGTGACCGTATCTACGGCTTTGCCTAAGAAAGCCTTGCATTCGATGTTGGTGATGTCGCTTACTGTGGTGAAGGCATCAGCAGTTTGGGCGGAAAGCCGTTCCAGTGAATATTTGGACTGAACGCCGAAGCGGTTGGCGGTCTCTTGCGGTTGGTGTTGTTCGATGTTGCCATAAAGAGGCAGTCCGTTGCCGGCAATGCAGCGACCCAATACGGTGGCGTGGGTGGTGAACACGGTGGCCACCTGCGGCGCTTTCTGGTTTAAGTACAGGATGCCGGTGCCGGTCATCCATTCGTGGAAATGAGCCACGATTTTGTCCATGGAGGTGCAATAGAACTGGTAGAAGCTCTCGATGACCCTTCCGGCGGCGTAGCCGAAGAGGGCGGGCTCGATATAGTCCCATTGGCCTGAAATGGAGTCTAGCTTATAGCTTAGCCACAATTGGGTTAAAATGTCATTTTTCTTTTCAAAATAGGGGGTGAAATCCACCAGTATGACCAAGGGATGGCCGCTGATGTTCCACCGTCCGATGCGGATGCGAAGCCCTTCCGACAGTGCGTTCTCGCGCCAGTTTTTGAAAAGGGTGGAATCCTCGATGAATTCCTGCCTTTTGTCGTCTTCGCGTGACAGGTCGGGTCCAATGCAGATATAATTGTTTTGGAAATGGTTGACGGCCGTGAATGCTTTGGTGGAGAGAACGGTGTAGATACCACCGACTTTGTTGCAAATCTCCCAGCTCGTTTCAAATAGATAGTCAGGTTTACTCATTATATGAACGTATAAGATTTAAAAATGCAAATATACAAAATATTTCAATGTGCCAATGTGCGAATGTGCCAAATTTATTATCAAATTTGTTAATTGGCAAATTAGCAAATGGTTTTAATGAGCTATTTTTCGGGAGAGAGAGGAGAGTTGTGAAAGGGGTGTCTTGCACTTCGTGCTCAAGGAGAGTCTTGCGCTTCTGGCGATATGCAAGCCAGGGGCTGGCTGCAAGTCTGCCGCTGCCACAGTGTGATAGCCCTACAGCATGCGGCACCGTAGTCTCGAAGAGACTACATTGGCGATAGTTTTGATATTAGCCAATTCGCCAGTAATAATTTGAGAATAGCATGTGGAAATTATTTTCGCATGATGTGTTTGATCTCCTCCGTTGTTAAACCAGTGATTTCGGCAACCAAAGCGGGGTCAAGGTCTTTGGCGAGCATGTTTCGGGCAAGCTGGTGTTTTTCTTCTATGCGTCCTTGTGTAATACCTTCCTCGCGTCCTTGAATTATCCCCTCCACGCGTCCTTGAATTATCCCTTCCTTGCGTCCTTGTTTTATTCCCAGGTCAATTCCTTTTTTCTCTCCTTCCCGTTCCCCGATGCTTTTCCAGGTAGCTTCCACGCTGACCGCATCCCAGTAGCGGTCGTAGAGTTCCTGCTCTATTTCGTTGTAGTTGATGATTTCCAACAGTTCTATGGCTTTGGCGATGTCCGGGTCGGCAAGCAGTTCGGGGGCGGGTTTCCGTGTTTTCTCGGTCATCTCCGTGAAATAGCGCATCCACAGATCCTTCTTGGTGCGGCCTTTCTCTGCC
>JAFXSR010000006.1 GCA_017525505.1 Bacteroidales bacterium | reverse complement strand
GAGAAATCAATTTCAGTGTCCAAATCTTTGACAACAAAAGCTTTGACCATCTTTCCATTGAAATCATAAAGTTGGGCTGTCAGACCCTGTGAAGGGATATCGTAATTCCGAATGCTGAGCACCACCCTACTCGAAGTGGGATTCGGGTATAAAACGGCTTCCAAGGTGATGTTGGAATAGCTGTTTATTCCGACCACCTGGATTTCATACGGTTGCTGCACTCCTTCAATGACATACCGTCCGTTGCCTTCCACCCTTTGGTCGGCAATCTGGCCAATAGTATAGGTGAGTGTACCGCCACTGCCTGATGCGGTGCCACCTGCGGTCACTGTGGCATTCTGGGCAACTGCCACACCCAAATTCAAAGTCAAGAAAAGGATAATGCAAAGAATCTGTACGGTTTTCTTTTTCATAGTACCAACGTCTTCCGCAGATTCCCGATACGGACTTTTTCATTAATATTTCCGAAAACACATAAAAAAAAGCGCGGGAATCCGAGTTTCATCGCTCACCCCGCTCTTTTAGGCTCTCGCATCGCCTTCCAACCGAGGATAAGCAATGCCGAAGCCCACGCTGTTGTATATTTAACGGGATTTGGGGTTCCCATTCTGCCGGGTCGCGGTACACCACGACCCTCCACACATTAACGCAAAACGGCAAAGACAAAACGTTCTATCTCCTCCCCCAAAAACATCAGACCTATAACTTTCAGTTTTCAACTTTCAGTTTACGGATGGTATAGCAAAGCGCAGCGGTCGATGATGGCGTTGGCAAGTTCAAAGCCCAAATCACAAGTTTTCTTGTATCTCGTTCCATCATAGCCCAAAGACAAATGCATAATATCATAACCATTTACAATGGCAGCCAAAAGTTTTCGATCACGACTGCCAGCCGCATCCTTATATTTCTCTATTGACGGACGCCCCCTGCCCTCACGCACATGCAAAACCGCATCCAATGCGACAAGACAACCGCTCCATAGAATATTACCTGCTGTTTTCACATACTTTTTGTCCGTGTACGATTTTGTTTCGGGATCATACACAGCTTTCACAATGGTCTCCTCCGCGTTGGCCACGTACCTACGGGCTTCTTCGATGGGATTTTTCTTTTCCTTATTCTTCATAATTCATTCGTGGTTTAATTCGATGGCAAAGATATTACAAAAACAATAACTTACAACTATAAACCACAATTTTTTACAGCCTGGAATTCAGTATATTAAAAATTAAGTTGTAACATTTTAACAATTTTAGATTAAAGAAACAGAAGTTTTTAACATATCAATGGAGCAATATTATTATTATTTTTGCAAACACGACAAACCACCTTTCACAATAAAATTCACACTTCAGTATATAATTGGGGATTTTTACGTAAATTTGCAAACTGTAAACGATAACGATAACGATAACGATAACGATAACGATAACGATAACTGAAAACTGATGTCAACTATCGACTCCCTAACCCTACTAACCCTACTAACCTTACTAACCCCAACTCTTAATCACCGAATCCTGTAACCTAAAACCTAACAACATGCAAATCATTGACGGAAAAAAAATAGCGGCTGACATCAAAGCCGAGATAGCCAACGAAGTGAAGGCTATGATTGACGAAGGAGAAGCCGCTCCCCATCTGGCAGCGGTCATTGTGGGTGACGACGGTGCCGCGCAAACCTACGTGGACAGTATCAAGAAGAACTGCCAGACCGTGGGTTTCACCTCCTCCATTTACCATTTCCCCGCCGACATCAAAGAGGAAGAGTTTCTGAAAGCCATTGACTTTCTGAATGCGGACATCGACATCGATGGTTACATCATCCAGCTGCCGCTGCCGAAGCACATTTCCAACGACAAGGTACTGGCGCATGTCGATCCCGCCAAGGACATGGACTGCTTCCACCCGTCTAACATGGGCAATCTGCTGCTGGGCAAGGACTGCTATCCCCCCGCCACCCCCATGGGCACCATGGAGCTGGTGCGCCGCTCAGGCATCGAGACGGAAGGTAAGAACTGCGTGGTACTGGGCCGCAGTAACATCGTGGGCAAGCCCTTGGCGATGATGCTGACCCAAAAAGACGCCAACGCCACTGTCACCATCTGCCACAGCAAGACCAAGAACCTGAAGAAAGTGTGCGCCAAAGCCGACATCCTGTTCGTGGCCATTGGCCAAGCCGAGATGATTACTGCCGACTACATCAAGAAGGACGCGGTGGTGATTGACATCGGCATTCACCGTATTGAAGACCCCGAAAGCGAGAAGGGTTACCGTATTTGCGGCGATGTGGATTACAACGACGTGGCCGGCAAATGCTCCGCCATCACACCCGTTCCCGGTGGTGTAGGTCCCATGACCATGACCTGCCTGCTGCTCAACACGCTGAGAGCCAGAAAGAAAAGAGGCTAATCCTGTACGCAGCGGACGGAGAAGCCACTGGCTTTGGTGTCAAGGAATTTCTTGACACTGGCATTGTCATAGCTGATACCGCAACTATAAGCATAGGCAGCGTCATACTCTTTCGCACTCCAGAAATTGGCCTTATAGCCAAAATTGTTATAATGTTCATAATTGTATAATCCTGCGGGAAAAACGCTGAATCCCGAAGCGTTGTTGGACTGCTGGTTTTGCCCCACCGCACAAGCATTGGTACTGGATTGCCATCCCTTTTCTGAAGCCATGGCTTTGGCCACCTGCTTCTGCAAACCATCACCACACGACATGCCCAACAGCACCACCTGGTCCTCCAGCTTCTCCCAATCCTCCACCGTGGGCAGATGCCAGCCTTTGGGACACACCGATTTCGCCGACCTCCACTCATACAAATAGCCGTAAGTCTGCACATTGGCAGGGTTGCCATTGGGAACATAGTAATTGGCAATTCTCCCATCCCGGCCATGGATGGCGCGCAGGTTTTCCCTCAGCCAGCACTGATTTCCCACCAATACCGTATGATAACGGTTCCCATCATAATCCGTCACCTGTTTCTCCAAACACCTACGCTGGAGTTCCGACAACATCGCCTGATTGTCGCTAGCGTTTTTATCCGTTGCTACTGCATTATCATCGTGTAAATATTCATCACGATTCTGTGAAGAACTTTCACTATCAGAAAATTTGTTTGTGGTGGCCTGGCCTTTTACTCTACCACCCATAGGAGTCATTCTCTCTGGTACACACGAAAACAAGAAAAAACAACAAAACAGACTGATCAACAATAACTTCCCTTTCATACAAACATTTTACACTATTCGATTTCCAACTTCATTTAGCTATATATAGTCCAATAGATTTAAATCAATCCAAAATGATCTTTTTTTCCAAGTGTATATTCTGACTGGAAGATCCAAGCATCAAGGTGTATTCCGATGGTTCAAACTTCAGCTTTCCATCAATATCCATGAAAGAAAAGTCATCCTTGGACAATCTCATTGTCACGCGTTTGCTTTCTCCCCTCTTCAGAAAAACCTTTTCAAAAGCAATCAACTGACGTTCGGGGCGCACCACCGAGGCTTTCTCCTGTCGCAAGTACAACTGTGCCACCTCTGCCCCATCACGGTCACCCGTATTGGTCAACGTAAAAGAAACCGTCACTGAATCAGTCTTTTGAGCTACATTCATATCAGTAAATGAAAAAGTAGTATAACTCAGGCCGAAGCCGAAAGGATACAAAGGCTGTCCAGATTCATCGGTATAATTGTTCCTGTGATTGGACGCATTATAATATATAGGTAATTGTCCCACCGAGCGGGGATAAGATACTGGCAGTTTTCCCGACGGATTGGCATCGCCGAAAATGAGGTCGGCCAAAGCATTGCCGCCCTGCGCGCCCGGATACCAGGCATTGAGGATAGCCACATCGGTATAGTCCGCCCAGCTCAAGTCCAGCGGACGTCCCTGTATCATTACCAGCACGATAGGCTGGCCCGTTTTCGCCAAAGCTTCCATGAGCTGTTCCTGATAGCCCATCAATGATAAGGTGGCACGGTCGAAGCCTTCGCCAGATTCCATGTCACTCACCGTTTGGGCCGTCGCATCCGCCGCACCGGTTTCCTTGTAGCTGGTACGGAAATCGCGGGCACTGGAGCCACCCAAGGCCACGATGACCACCTCCGCCCAACGGGCAGTGGCCACGGCCTTGTCAATCTCCTCCCACAACATATCACGGATGGCACAGCCCTTCACATAACGAATCTCGGCATTGGGAAGTTTGTTTCTAATGCCCTGCAACAGAGTCACCACCTCGCCTGCGGCCTGCGGAGCGGTATAGTCCCCTAACATATTATATATATTGTCGGCATTGGGACCGATTACCGCCACCCGTTTCACATCCTTGGACAGCGGCAGCACCGGTATCGATTCATCATTCCGCAGCAGCACCACCGATTCCGTTGCCGCCTGGCGGTTCAACACATCAAAAGTGAAGTCTGTTTTAAACTTTTCATTATCCGAAGGTTTAAAATCAGCATACGATTTATCAAACAAACCTAATTTGAATTTATACATCAGCACGTGTCTCACGGCCTCATCCAGTTCTTTTTCTGAGACTAATCCCTCCTTCAACGCTTGTACCAATGGCTGGGAATAACAAGAAGCGCCAAGGTCGATATCAACCCCCGCTTTCAGTGCCTGAGCCGCCGCCTCTTTATAGTCAGCCGCCATTCTTGAACTTACCAATCCGTTGATGGCATACAAATCGGAAACGACGACTCCATCGAAATGCCAAGCACCCCGTAAAATATTCTTTATCAACCATTCATTAGCCGAACAAGGCACTCCGTCAATATCATTATAAGCGGTCATCACACCACCCACTTCCGGTCCCTGGCGGAATGGAAGGGACAGCTGTGACAGCAATTCACGGGTTCCCACATGCGAGGAGGCCCCATTGTGACCACCCTCAGACACTCCGTAAGCCGACAGATGCTTCATCACGGGCAAAGTACCACCAGAAACCAATCCTCTTGCATACGCACCTCCCATCTGAGCCGCCAGTACAGGGTCTTCACCATAACCTTCCTCCATGCGCGACCAGCGTGGATCACGGCTAATATCCAGCACAGGGCCAAAGGCCACATTGGCACCCTGCAAGGCCGTCTGTTTGGCTACCGCCTCGCCCAAATCATTTTCCAATTGTTTGTTGAAAGAGGAAGCTCTTCCCAAAGCTGTCGGAATCACCGTGGTGCCGATGGCCATGTGCCCATGGGGGCATTCTTCAGCCAAAAACAAGGGAATTCCCAAGCGTGTATGCTCTCGCACCCAACGCTGCATGGCATTGCTCACTTCCAGCGCCATTGAAGGATTCAGGCCATTGTCAAGGGTTTTCTGCGTCCACGGGTCGGCACGCATCACTGCCCATGAACCGCCTATCAGCCTCTGGCCCATGTCTTGCTCAAACTTGTCTGTCAGCCTGAAGTTCTGTCCTTCCCGCTCGTAATAGCTCCATCCCATGGTCATCGCTAGCTGTCCCACCTTTTCTTCAAGAGTCATCTGTTGCAGCAAATCCTCCACACGCATTTCAATGGATTGTGTAGGATTCTCATACACATCGCAACGACCATTCTTGTTCAAGTCATTGTATGCGGGATGTTCCACTTCAATTTTAAGGACAAAAGGACGGCCAGTTTCAGACAATTCGTAGGGCAAACGAAGATTGACTTTACCGTTTTCAACCTTATAATACACGGGTCCACGGCTGCCCAGCAATTGTATCTTGGAGCCTTTGGCAGGGAGGTGGCCAGTCCAACTGGGGTTGGGTTTTCCGCCAGTAAGGCCCGGACACAAGGCATAAACATATTTACCATCCTTCGAGGTAGTAAACCATATATTTTCATCCTGATAATGGGCCAGACAACGGGTATTGTAAATCGCCTCACCATTAGCTTTCATCCATGTGCCTATCTCTTCCAGGATTTTCACCACTTCCGGTTCTATCAAGCCCTGGGGTGTGGGACCTATACCCAGTAGCAAGCTACCCCCCTTGGCCACTATCTCCATCATCATGGCTATCACCTCATTAGCAGATTTGAATTTCGCATTGGGCACATAGCCCCAGTCCTTGCTCAGTGGCACGCAGGTCTCCCAAGGATGGGACAGTTGCTTCTCCGGAATCTGTTTTTCGGGAGTTTGGTAATTCTCATAGACACCTCCGACAGTTCTGTCCACAATCAAGATGCCCGGTTGATTTTGGCGAGCGATTTTTGCCACAACATCCATATTGATATCCTCTTCGGGTGGGCGCACCCAACCGCCGTCAAGCCACAGAATATCTACCTTCCCATAATTCGATGTAATCTCACCTATCTGATTGTGAACAAATTGCGCAAAATTCTCCCAGCGTTGTGGATGCTGGTCTATTTTATAGTTCACATGACGATTGGGGGTAGCATAACGGCTCCACCAATAGTCCTGCGAATGCCAATCAGGCTTGGAAAAATAGGCACCAATCATCATGTTCTGTTTCCTGAAAGCCTCAAATACATATTTCAACGCATCGGCCTTGGGATTTTTTGCGAAAGGACCCTTGGCGATGGAGAAATCGCTATATTTGGTATCGAACAGGGCAAAGCCATCGTGATGTTTGGTGGTAAATACGACATATTTCATACCCGCTTCACGGGCAACAGAAGCCCACTGGTCGGGATCAAAATCCACAGGATTGAACTCTTTGCTCAGATTCCAGTACCACTGTTTATAGTCGTCGTAAGGGATGGTGCTGTCGCGCGGAATCCAGTCCTCGTCTTCCGAACAAATGGACCACGACTCAACAATACCGGGCACAGCGTATAAACCCCAATGAATTATCATTCCGAATTTCAAATCTTTCCATTGCTCCAGCTTAGCCCTCACCTCGGGTTCTTCCGGTGCCACATAATAAGAGGCATAATCCTGCGCAAAAGCATTGAACATCATGAGCGACATCAGAAAGCCAACTATCAATTTCTTCATATTTAATCATTTAAAATTTTGTTTTCACATAAAAGATTATCAAGCCGTTAGCTGTTGCAGCCGCCACATCACTTTTTCTTGTCTTCGAGGTGGCGGCGTTGCTTCGCGCTCATCGGGCGGGCCTCCTTGGCGGCCTTGGCGGCGGCGCGGGCGGCGTTCTCGGCTCTGCGTTTTTTGGCCTCGGCTTGGATTTTGCGGCGGCGGGTGTCGCGCAGACGGGCCTGCTCACGACGTTCCTCCTCCTTTTTCTTGCGCACCTCCTCTTTCTCCGCAATGCGGTCCTCGATTTCGGCCTTGCGCTTGGCAAGTTTCTCCTCCTCACGTACACGCACCCGCTCCTGATAGTCGGGGTTGGAGAGCATTTCCTTGCGGAAGGGCGTGGCCAGCATGTTCAGCGCCAGCTTAGTGGCCTTGGTGCGCGCATAGCGCCAGCTCTTGCTGGTGGCCTCGCAAAGCACCGTACCGTCAGTGGAAACGGCTTTGGCACGGTGCAGCCCGTCGTCGGTCATCTCCATCACGAGGGTAAGACGCTGCCCGTTGGTCTGTTTCACCAAAGCATCGGCCTGTGCAAGGAGGTCGCGGTTGCGGAGCTTGTGGGCAAACAGATGGTCGCTCTCTTCGTTGAGAATGTATTTGGTGATGAACCAGTTACGGATTTTTTCGTCCAACGTGGAGACGTAGCCGAAGACAGCATAGACAAAGATGTGCTTATGTGCGGCGATGTCGAAGTTGCCGCCCGCCCGCACCAGTTGCTGCAGCCGCCAGTTGTCGTACAGCCGCACCAGCCGCTCCTGACGAAACAGGTTGCCTAAGACATGTTGCATGCGGGGGCCATCCTCCGGAAAGTAGCGAAACAGGATTTGCGCCACCATCCCCTTGAAGACAAACATGCCCGCAAACACGTAGCGGCTGTTGCCGTCGTCCTCATCAGGATAGGACGAGCTGTGGGTGAGCACCTTCTGCATGTTGCTGTGCGAAAAGACCCGCTCAAGCTCATCGTAAAGCGGCTCTTCCCACTTCCTGCTGAAGAAATCCTGTCGTCTTGGTTTGTCCTGGTTCATTGTTTCATGTTCTACTGACGTTCGTTTGCACGGGCAGGCGGAGTCGAACCACCACTGCCGGGTTGGAATCCGGCATTCAGGCCCCGAAAACCTGTGTGCTACCGTTACACTATGCCCGTGTGTCGAGCGGATGACGGGAATCGAACCCGCGCCTGCGCACTGGAGGTACGCCGAATCAAGATCTGAAGTCTTGCGTGCTGCCACTACACTACATCCGCGCAAAAAAGCGGTGCAAAATTACACAAATTTCGATTATATACAAACAATTTACATCAGCATCTTCGCAGATGCACGCAACAACTGCGTCCCGCAGTTGGTTCCATAACCTTTACTGCACAGCGTATAGCGGCACATTGGTCATCTGTTCCTGCTCCTTGTAGGGGAGCATGGAGTAACGGATGGCGTGGATGACAGGATTCGCTTTCAAGAAGTTGGTCAGGGAGTTGGCCCGCACATTGCCTTCCGCCTTCACCTCAATGGGCAGGAGTTTGGCCTCGCGCTGTATGACAAAGTCTATTTCTAAACGAGAGTAGTCAGTTTTGTGGTAAAAAACCTCTTCAATGCCATGACTCTTCATCTGCTGGAGTACATATTGCTCGGTCATCCCGCCTTTGTATTCGATGAAGGCAGTGTTGGCCACCAAAATCTGTACGGGGTCAACGTTCACCATGGCTCCCAACAACCCCACATCAACAAGATAGAGTTTGAAGGCGGAGAGGTCTTCGTAAATACTCAGCGGCAAGGCGGGTTTGGTGCAACGATGTACCTGATAGACCAGCCCGGAATCCACCAACCATTTGATGGCCAGCTCAAAATCGGTCGCCCGCGCCCCCTTGCGCAAAGCGCCATAGATGAATTTTTTGTTCTCCTTGAAAAGCTGGGACGGAATGGACTTCCATACCATACGGATACGGGGTACCAGTTCCTTAGGCGCATGCTTGGAAAAATCACGTTCATAGCCATTAAGAATTCCATGCTGGATACTGCGTACCTCCTGAAGGGCACCCGTTTCGACATAGCATTTGACGGCTTCAGGCATCCCTCCAACGTAATAGTACTGCCGAAGCAGCTCCACATACTTGTCGTGCAAGAGCGTTATGGTGGGGAAATCGCGTTCCCGCAGCAACGTCAGCATCTCATTTTTTCCGTTTGCCAGCAGGAATTCTTCAAAACTCATCGGATAAACGTTGAGTTCATTCACCTGGCCGACCGGATAGGAGGTGTCGTTGTGAAGGGAAATGCCTAACAAGGAACCGGCCACTGCCACATGATAATCGGGGGCATCCTCTCGGAAATACTTCAACGCCTCCAACGCCTCCGGAACATCCTGAATCTCATCCAATATGACCAGCGTGTCCGAAGGGGTGATGTCCACGCCTGTCAAAGCTCGCAAAGCCCGCAAGATACGTTCCACATCAAAATCCTTAGTAAAAATCTGTCTTATCAGATCGTTCCTCCGACAATTTACGTAGGCTTCCTGCCTATACTCGCGACGGGCAAACTCCCGAAGCAGCCACGTCTTCCCTACCTGGCGTGCGCCGTTCACAACCAGAGGTTTTCTTGCGTTACGATTTTTCCATTTCACAAATTCTTGATATACTGTTCTTTCCATAATAATTCCACATTTTTAAGCACCAAAAAAACTATTTTACAACATTTTTCCGCACTTATTTCGGCCGCAAATATACAAAAATTTGCAACACCGAACTGATTACAAAGACAACTTTCAACTGAAGTGCGTATATTTTACGGGATAATATTTCTAAATAATAAAAAAGCCGGACAAAATCCGGCTTTTTATTTAAGATGTAAAATTATGTCCCAAAAATTTTTTCAAGAAAGCATATTGCTATATCAAAAAAAAGTTGTATTTTTGCACCCGCAAAACGAGCCCAGGTGGTGGAATTGGTAGACACGCTACTTTGAGGGGGTAGTGGGAGTACTCCCGTGCAAGTTCGACTCTTGTCCTGGGCACCAAAAGCTCTGATTTCGGTCAGGGCTTTTTTAGTTGACAATTGATAGTTGACAGTTGACAATTAAACTTGAAACATGAAACCATGCCCATAGAAACCTCCGAAATAAAAGAAGAACGGGCCATCCTTATTGGCGTATGCACCCCATCGGTGACTCCTGAGAAGGTGAAAGAATACCTTACGGAGCTGGCGTTTTTGGTCGATACTGCGGGTGGTGTACCCGACCGGCAATTCACCCAGAACCTGCCCTACCCCGACCCCAAAACCTATCTTGGCTCCGGCAAACTCTACGAAGTGCGCGACTATGTGGCGGAACACAAAACAGACCTGGCTGTCTTCGACGACGAGCTCACCCCTTCACAAGCACGCAATATCGAAAAGGTATTAGGTTGCAAAATCATGGACCGTACCCACCTGATCCTGGACATTTTCGCCAAGCGTGCACAGACCGCCCATGCCAAGGTGCAGGTGGAACTGGCTCAGTATCAGTACTTGTTGCCCCGTCTTACCGGTATGTGGACCCACTTGGAAAAACAGCGAGGCGGTATCGGTATGCGCGGTCCCGGTGAAAAGGAAATTGAGACCGACCGCCGTATTATCCGCGACCGAATCTCTCTGCTGAAAGAAAAACTGAAAGACATTGACCGCCAGAAGTCCACCCAACGCGGCAACCGCGAGAAATTCGTGCGTGTGGCCCTGGTCGGCTATACCAACGTGGGCAAATCCACCATGATGAATCTCCTCAGCAAGTCGGAGGTGTTTGCCGAGAACAAACTCTTCGCCACCCTTGACACCACCGTCCGCAAAGTGGTCATCAACAACCTGCCTTTCCTGCTCTCCGACACCGTCGGTTTTATCCGCAAACTGCCCCATACTCTCGTCGAGTCATTCAAATCAACCCTTGATGAAATCCGCGAAACCGACCTGCTGCTGCATGTTGTGGACATTAGCCATCCTGAGTTTGAGGAACAAATAGCCGTCGTCAACCAGACTTTGGAGGAACTCAATGCCGGAAGCAAGCCCATGATTATCATCTTCAACAAGATAGATAATTATCACTGGATAGAGAAAGAACCCGATGACCTCACCCCAAAAGACAAAAGCAATATCAGCTTGGATGAACTGAAAGCCACATGGATGGCAAAGAGCAAGACCAAAACGCTGTTCATCTCCGCCACTGAAAAAGAGAACATTGAAGAGCTGAAAGAGGTACTCTATGAGGAAATCAAGAAGCTCCATATCCAGATTTATCCGTACAATAATTTCCTGTATTAAAGGGGGAGGTGTTTGGATTACAGGATTACAGGATTACGGGAATACGGGAATACGGGAATACGGGATGATGGATTCTGAAGAAAAAACTCACAGGTTACAACTTAAAACTCAAAGCAAAAACAATTGGAACATTAGCACATTAACTTCATTTGCTAATTTGCTAATTTACTAATTTGCTAATTAAAAATGGCACATTAGCACATTGTCTCATTGGCACATTAAAAAAATTTGTATCTTTGCAAGTTAATACTCAAAAAAATGAAAACCATGCGTTTTTTTGTTTTGCTTGCTTGCATATTCTTGTTTGCCATGGGCACAACCAATGCGCAAAATACTGTTACACAGGGGTATGAAATCAAAATCACTGGGGACAAAATCAGTGAAAACACCCTTTACCTGCAAGGCTATTACGGTCATGATGCTTTCATTTTTGACTCCGCCAAGGTGAAAGGACAGAAAAGCATCACCTTCAAAAACAAGAAGAAAGAAATGCCCGCAGGCATCTACACCCTTACCGACCGTTTCGGAAACGAATACCTCGACCTGATCATTGACCAAAACCGCAGTTTCACGGTAAACGGTGGAAACTGGACTGACGCCTTTGTGATGAGTGTCACCGTCGAAGGCTCGGATGAAAATGCACAATTCATTGAATTTCAGAAACAAATGGAGGCTTCTGGCCAACAATTTGACAAAACACCCCAACTCTTTTACGAGTCGATGCCAGAATCTTTTTTAGGGCATTATCTCAAAGCCAAATACAACAATTCCCTGCTGCCGCAACTCAACCTTGACGACACCTCCGACGCCACACTGGAATACCAGCAACTCATCGACCATTATTTCGACAGCTATACCTTTGATGACGCCCGACTGCTGCGCTGCCCCATCTATCTGGACCTGCACAACTACTTTCTCGAGACCCTGCCCGCCGACGCCAAGCTGGTCACCCGGAAATCCACCGATTTTATCCGGAGCTTTAAAAGTCCCGAGGCACAAGCCTACTACTTGCCCCTGCTGTTCAACCTCTACGACCACACCGTCAACAGCATGATCTACGACCAAGTCTTTGTGGCCTTGTTCGACCAATTCTGCAAAGGCCCCAACCGCGTCAGCATCTCCGAGGACCTGGCCCGCTACTTCCAACGCTCAGCCGACCGCAAACGCAAAATTCTGCCGGGAGAGACTGTTCCCGCACTGGTCAGCTACGACATCAACAATGGCAAACACGCGTCCAGCGACATCGACAAAGACTATATCATTGTATGGTTCTGGGATGCTGACTGCGACGAGTGCAAGGTAGAGACCCCTAAACTCCGCGATTTTTACAAGGAATTCGCCAACTACTACAACCTTGAAGTGTATGCCGTGGCCATTACCGATGACCTGGAGCAATGGGACAAATTCTGCAAAGACAACGACTTGTCTTCCTGGGTGAATGTCAACTATTATATGAACGACCCCAATTACGACTTTATTGAATATTTTGATCTGATTACTACTCCTGTCATTTACCTTTTGGATAAAAAACATACAATAATCGCACGGAATTTTCCGTTAGAGGAGATACATGAGAAATTAAGAATTAAGAATTAGAGGGTTAGAAGGTGAGAGGGTTAGAAGGTGAGAGGGTTAGAAAGGTTAGAAAGGTTAGAAAGGTTAGGAGGGTTAGGAGGGTTAGAAAGGTGAGAAGGTTAGAGGTTTAGGGTTTAGGGTTTAGAGTTTAAAGATTATACATTATAGATATAGAGTTTGGAAATTGAAATTTTATAGATATGAAGATTTTTAGATTTTTTTTGTTGGCTTTATCTTTGATGATTGTACTGCCGGGTGTGCAGGCTCAGAAAGCGAAAAACTCAAGTAAAAAAGGCAAAGGCAACTACACTTACGACATCACTTTCAACATCAAAGGAGCGACGGACACCGTCGTCTATCTGACCCTGAATTATGACGGGAAACTCATGCTGAGAGACTCCGCAGGTCCCTCTTCTCCAGGGGTTTATCATTTCAGAAGCAACAAAAAGACCGAAATGGGTTTCTATACGCTGGTGGCACAAAAACGTGTCCAATACGCAAGTTTTGTAATTGACAAGATTCCCTTCGAGATGGTGATGAATATGGACACCACCAGCAATCCCGAGTTGATTACCGTACAAAAATCTCCTGAAAATGAGATTATTATCGACTTCCAGAAACGCACCGCCAAAGCCCAAAGGGAAATTTCAGAAATCAACAAGGCCAAAAAATTCGCGGAAAACAAAGGCCTGACAGACAGCGTAGAAGTCTATAACAAGAAGATGGAAGTCGTTGACAAAGAGATGAAGGACTATATCAACCAGCTGATTGAAAACTACCCCAACTACCTCTTTGTCAAGATGCAAAAGGCTTTCACACAATTCGATGTACCCGAATTCAAAGACGCTGACGGCAACATGGACAACGAAGCCAGGGCAGCTTATTACAGAACACATTATTGGGACAATTTCGACCTGGGCGACGGCCGAATGGTCTTCATGCCGGTAATGCAAAACAAAGTGAAAGAATATTTCGAGAGGGTGCTTCAGTATCAAGAGGTTGACACTATCAACAAGTATGTGGATATGGTACTGGAGAAATGCACCGACACGCTCACCTATCAGTACATGATCAACTATCTCTCCCATCATTACGAATCCAGCAAGAATCTGGGACATGATGGTGTTTTCATCCATATCGCCAAGAACAACCAGCTGAAAGGCAAGTGTTTCTGGATGGACGAGGAGCTGATAGGCTTATACCGCCAACGTGTAGAACGTCAGGAGCCCCTGTTAATCGGACAACATGGCAAAGAATTGCTGATTCCCGACACCAGCGACAACTGGCATTCCTCACACGCCCTGCCGAAAGACTATGTTATCCTGTGGTTTTTCGATCCCGACTGTCCCGAATGCCGCAAGGAGACCAAAAAACTGAGAAAACTCTACGACTCGCTGCAGACTGCCGGCACCCGCAACTTCGACGTGTTCGCCATCGCCAATGATTGTACTCCCGAACGTTGGAAACGCTACGTGAAAGAGGAAGGTCACCCCTGGCTGGTAGTCGGTGGCAACAAAGGCAATATCGATTACTTGGACGCCTATAACACCTACGAAACCGGCAACCCGTCGATGTTCATCCTCAACAAAAAGAGAGATATCATCTGCAACAAACGTATTCCTATCGAGATGATTCCCACTTTCCTGGAGCAATACGAGAAAATTGAAGCCAATAAGCAGAAAAGAGCGGGAAATTGAGTATAAAGTGTATAGTATATAGTAGATAGTAGATAGCTTCTACTTCATGCTTTATACTTTATACTTTATACTTTAT
>JAFXSR010000069.1 GCA_017525505.1 Bacteroidales bacterium | reverse complement strand
TGAAAGAAAAAGAATTTGACTAACAGTAGTTTTTAACACATTGCCTTGTTTTCCTAAAATATAGCTTTGCCCTATGAAATCACTCCTCACATACCGTCCAAAACAACCATGTACCAATATCGGGGGATATCGGTACTTTTTCAACGGGCAAGAGGGTGATAATGAGGTGTTTGGAGAAGTGGCGAATTTCGGCTACGAATTCAGGCAGTACGACAGCCGCTTAGGCCGTTGGTGGAGCGTGGACCCGAAGTGGAATGAGTACCCAGGCATTAGTCCATATGTGTTCTGTGCAGATAATATATCTTGGACTCACGGGAAACTTATTGGAAACTATCGAAAACATGTGATTAAGTTGTAGATTAGTCATAAAGAAAAGTTCAAAAGCATTCCCAGTCCAAGAAGGGGATTTCCTCACCTCGGGTGGAAGAGAACGACGTACCGAAAACATTGATGATAATCCTTTTGACTATTTTCTTTATTGCCACATTAATTTACTTAATACAAGGAGGACAGGCTGGCTACGACTGGTATCCCAACAGACATCGTTATAGATAACATATTATTCCAATACAAAAAAAGCCTATGGTTCGCGCCATAAAATATACCGCCACATAGAAACCTTGTGTCTCCCAAATATTATCCCGCGTTGTTCCCGTTGTCGTCCAAAAAAACAATCCCATGTCTTCCCGACCCGAAAATAATTGTATCTTTGCACCGAAAATCTTACCGTCATGAGATACCCTATCGGAATACAGACATTCGCGAACATTATCAAAGAGGAATACCTCTACTTGGATAAAACCGCTTTGGTGTACAAACTGGCCAACGACAGCAAGTACTACTTCCTTAGTCGTCCCCGCAGATTTGGCAAAAGCTTACTCGTTACCACGTTGGAGGCATACTTCCAAGGGTGGAAAGAACTCTTCGATGGGTTGGCCATCAGTGAATTGGAGAAGGAATGGAAGCAGTATCCTGTGTTTCACATTGATCTCAATGCAGCAAAATACACCACCCCCCCAAGCCCTCATCTCCATTATAGACGGTCATTTGCGACAATTTGAACAATCATACGGCAAAGTGCCCGAAGAGGACACCGTTTCTGAAAGATTCAAAGGGGTCATCAAATGCGCCTATGAGCAAACAGGACAGCAGGTAGTGATTTTGGTAGATGAATACGACAAGCCGCTGTTGGAGGCCATCGGAACACCCGAACTCCAGAACGATTACCGAACCACTCTGAAATCTTTTTATGGCGTGGCCAAGACCATGGATAGTTACATCCGTTTCGCTTTCTTCACGGGTGTGACAAAGTTCTCGAAAGTGAGCGTCTTCAGTGATCTCAACAACTTGAAAGATATCTCGCTGGATGATCGATTCGCGGAGCTTTGCGGTATCACGGAAAAAGAAATCCGAGACAATTTGGACGCACAAGTCAGGGAGATGGCAGATTACAACGAAATGAGCAAGGACGAGTGCTACGAAAAACTGAAAAAACAATACGACGGCTACCATTTCAGCAAGCGTAGCGTGGGGATCTACAACCCTTTCAGCCTGCTCAACGCTCTTGACAGCCAGGATTTTGGAGATTTTTGGTTTGCTTCCGGCACGCCCACGTTTTTGGTGGAGACCATGAAGCGCAACCACTACGACTTGGAAAGGCTAACTTGTGAAGATGCTACAGCCGACCTGTTGGGCAGTCTGGACTCCATCGATACCAACCCGATCCCGTTGATTTACCAAAGCGGTTATCTTACCATCAAAGGGTATAATTCTGAGTTTGGAACCTATCGGTTGGGATTTCCGAACCAAGAAGTGGAAAGAAGTTTTTACCGATTTCTTTTCAGATACTATACTCCTGCCAGCCAAGGTCAGGATAGTTTTGTTAAAGATTTTGTGTTGGCGGTGAGGGCTGGGCAAATTGAGAAGTTCATGTCTTTATTGGAAACATTGTTCGCAGGTCAGGAATACCAGTTGGCGGGAGATGCTGAGCTATACTTCCATAATGCGGTATCGCTCATCTTCAAGATGGTGGGCTTCTATACGGAGACTGAACGGCACACCAGCGACGGCCGCATGGACATGGTGGTGCAAACTGCTGATTACATTTACATTTTTGAGTTTAAGTTGGACAAGTCCGCGGATGAGGCATTGGCGCAGATTGAAGAAAAGCAGTACGCAGCACCATTCGCAAACGATCCGCGCAAGCTCTACAAAATAGGGATAAACTTCTCATCCAAAACCCGCAGAATCGATAGTTTGAAGGTGGTGGAACGTAATTGGTCAGCCCTCAAAAAGTAACCATATAATTGATTTACAATAAAATAATGTCCTATTTTGCTTGTATATTTCCCAAAAAAGTTGTATATTTGCAGCAAAAATACGGCAAATACTCTATAGATACGCTATACCCTTTCTAAAGGACATTGTAAATAATCGAATACAAGAAGTTCACAAGAAGGAACTTGGAAGGAACTTGGAAGGACACTGAAAAGTGCAAAACCTTACCCCTTCTCGACAGCTTTACTATAGCCGTTGGTTGGCAAAATTGAAACTCACCATGTAGTGAACGGGTATCGGGCGGAATATGTACATACAGCCTCGAGCCAGTCTGTCTTCACCTACCTCAAGGAAGGGCTTTTTGAGGCTCGACTAGCTATCGCCTATGTGTGCCGTGCGGTGAGCAACGAACTGACAAACAGCGCTTCCGCAATCCCATCCGCAAAAAATTCCCCTTCATCGGTAAGGATAATGCAGTCCTCTTTACGGCGGTAATGTTCGGGATTGACCTGTCGCAATTGTGTCTCGGCCTGCAGGCGGTACTTCTCTCCGTATAGTTCGGTAATTTGTGCAAGGTTAATGCCTTTTGCCGTCCTTAGCCCTAGCATTACACATTCATTATATTGGTCATCCAGACTCAAGGTCTCGCTGTCGCCACTGAAATGGCCAGTGGCTATATCGTCAATGTATTGCGAGAGGTCACTGACATTCCATTTGCGGCTCTTCCTGTCGAAGGAGTGGGCGGATGGCCCCAAACCAAGGTAGGGCTCACCGGTCCAGTAGGCCGAATTGTGCCTCGAAACCTTGCCATTTCGGGCGAAGTTGGAGATTTCGTACTGCTCAAAGCCATTTTCACGACAGCATTGCAGCAACTGGTGAAACTCCCGGTTGGCCAGATCCTCGTCCATGTCGGGCAGCTCATGGCGGTGGATTTTTCGCCAGAGCATGGTGTTTTCCTCCTTGGTGAGGGCATAGCACGACAGGTGCTGGATGGGTAAGGAACAGGCTTTTTGCAAATCGGCTTCCCATTCACCGGTTTGTCGTTGGGAGATGCCGTAAATCATGTCGATGGAGATGTTGTCGAAACCGGCTGCTGCGGCAAGATGCACAGCCGCCTCGGCTTCTTCGGCATTATGCTTGCGGCCTAAAAAACGGAGGGTCTCATCGTTGAAGGACTGTACCCCGATGCTGATGCGGTTGATGCCCAGACTGAGCAGGTCCTTGAGGTAGGTCTTGTGAAGCTGTTCGGGGTTGGCCTCGATGGTGAATTCTCCGTCGGGCTTTAGCGTGTAATGCCTGCGGATTTTGGTGAGAATGCCCTCGATCTCGTTGATGGATAATAGGGTAGGCGTTCCTCCTCCCAAATACACGGTGTTGATGTTGCGTGAGGGCAGGTAGTTCAGTGTCTGCTCTATTTCGTATCGCAAGGCATCGAGGTAGTCCTGCTTTCGTGACAACAGGGCAACAGAATAAAAGGCGCAGTAAATACACTTGCGCCGACAGAAAGGGATGTGGATATAGATTCCACTCATTTATTTCTTTTGGGGAGCTGGTTGCTGGGCTTGTTTTTTGGCAACCTGGGCTTGCTGCTGTCTTCGGGTGCACTGGTCCTTGAAACTCTGTTCCAAGTGATAGAAGTCGTAAAGCTCTTTGGCTGTTAACAAAACCTTGGCTTCGCTGTAGAACTTCTTGTCCAGCAAATACATTTTGTCTTTGAAAATCATCTTCTGGCTCAAATAAGCGGAAATCTGCTCATCGGTACCCTTTCCACTTTTGAGGATCTCGCGCTTGATACCTTTTTCATCCATAGCTTTCTTGAATTCCGCGTGAATTTTGCTCTCCTCAGTGATGTATTTTTCATATAAAGCCCAGAATTTGTCGGCGTTTTTGCCGGTAATGGTCAGGTTTTCCTTGATATAATTGAATTTCAGTTGCAGAATTCCCTGGAAGTCGGGCTTTTCAGCGGGGAACTTTACGCTGGGGGTGTAGGTGCACGTTTTTGGGGTATTCTGTGCGCGCATCGGGGTGGCTGCAAAAGCCAAAACAAACAAAGATAAAACAAGAATCAGAGATAAACGTTTCATAATTTGTCTATTAATATAAAAGGTCCAGTTGCGACATTTCGTCGCTGTAATAATCCAAAATTTGATAATCCACATTGTCGAGATCGCTGTCTTCGAAGTCCACGGCTGGAAGGGCTTCGCCGTTGGACAACACACCGTAATCGCTGCCGGAAGCCAGCAGAATGGCACTGCTGTTGCTGCCTTCGTCTGCCAATTCGGTGTTCTGGCTGTTGTTTTCGGGAAGGAAAATCCAAACATTGATGGCGACAAGCAGGGCAACGACCGCCGCTGCCGCGACGCTGATGGTATAAATTCTTCTGCGGTGAACTTTTTTTTGTTCCAGTTTCACCTTCGACATCACCTCGCTTTCCAACTGGTCGAAATAACCGTCGGGAACCAAGAAGGGATTTTCTTTTTTTATTTCGTCAAGACTTTTCATTTGTGCTGATAGAATATTTAAGGAGACGAGTTTTTTTTGCTGAAGTTTAATGCTTGGATAAAAATTCTTCCACTTTTTGTGCGGCGAAGTGATAAGAGGCTTTCAGGCCGCCTTCGCTACCCCCGAAAATCTTGGTCATTTCCTCATAGGGCATTTCGTCGTAATAGCGTAAAGTGAATACTGCACGCTGCTTTTCGGGAAGCAGCTGAATGGCTTGCTCCAGCAGCTGTTGGATTTTGTCGCTCGACAGAAAACGGTCCTCGGCAACAGTCTTGGTGATGTAGTCGTTATAGCCTTCCTCGTCAATGATGTTCAGCATCTTCTTCTTGCGTTCCAGGAAAGTGAGCGACTCGTTGACACAGATCTTCTTGATCCAGGTTTTCAGTCCGGCATCGCCCCGAAACTGGTCGAGATGTTTCCATATCTTGATCAGCACATTCTGGGAGATGTCGTTGGCATCCTCGTGCGAGAAGACCAAATGGCGGATGCTATAGTAAATCTCCTGTTTGTATTTTTTTACCAACAGGTTGAAACCTTGCTCCTTGGTCTTTTCCTGGCCGAAAAGGTCTAATATGTCTTGGTCTTTGATAGGTTCCATGAACGGGTTGCTTAGGCTTTGCGTTGAATGGCTTTTTGGGCGGCGATGACAATGTGTTCTTTGTCCAAGCCGAACTTGGCCATCAGTTCGAAGGGCTTGCCGCTTTCGCCGAAATGGTCGTCCACGGCCACCATCTCAACGGGGGTGGGCAGCTGACGGCACAGCAGCTGGCACACGGAGTCTCCGAGACCGCCGTTCATCAGGTGTTCTTCCGCCGTGACCACACAGCGGGTCTTGGTCACGCTCTTCAGAATGGCTTCGTTATCCAATGGCTTGATAGTATGAATGTTGATGACTTCTGCCGAGATGCCTTTCTGCTCCAGCTCGTAGGCGGCTTCCAGGGCGGGATATACCAGATGCCCAGTGGCGATGATGCTCACATCGCTGCCTTCGTTCATCATAACGGCTTTGCCAATCACAAATTTCTGGTCGGCAGGGGTAAAGTTGGGCACTTCAGGGCGGCCGAAACGCAGGTACATTGGGCCAACATATTGGGCGGCGGCGATGGTGGCTGCCTTGGTCTGGTTATAGTCACAAGGGTTGATGACCACCATGTTGGGCAGACCTTTCATCAGACCAATGTCCTCCATGATCTGGTGGGTAGCCCCGTCTTCGCCCACGGTAATGCCGGCATGTGAGCCCGCGATCTTGACGTTAAGGTTGGAGTAAGCCACAGTCATGCGGATCTGGTCATATACACGTCCGGTGATGAAACCCGCAAATGCACCGGCAAAGGGAATCTTGCCGCTCAGTGCCAAGCCTGCCGAGATGCCGATCATGTTGGCCTCGGCAATGCCGGTCTGGATAAAGCGGTCGGGATGGGCTTTCTTGAAATCGCCCATCTTCAAACTGCCGGTTACGTCAGCGCAAAGTGCGAAAATACGGGAATCACGTTCGCCAGCTTCCGCTAATCCAGCGCCAAAACCCGAACGGGTATCTTTGAAGTCATTACAAGTTATGTTTTTCATATTCTGGGTTATTTTTCACGATAAAAAAACGTTTGCAAAATTACGCAAAAAATTTGTTCTATGGAAATGTTTTTTATTTATTTCAACCCACCATAGCTTTTGGCGGCTTTTTCCAACGACTCTTCGTTGGTGAACTGCTTGTAGTAGTTGCAGCGGGTGATGATCGATTGCGTTGAGCAGTTTCTGCCCATCACGTGTACCAAGGCCTAGCCTTTCGTTTCGTTGGAAAAGTCGTGGTCCACCAACGCCAGGCATCCGTCAGTTATGGTAAACTCTTCGTGTTTCACCTCACGCATCTTGAAAACCACCTTGGGGCAGTCCTCACGGTGAAACTGTTGCTCGGCAGTGTAAAGCAGAAAAACCTCGAAGGGTCTGACATCCGCGGCCTTGCGGTCGGTGAGGAGAGCCGGTGTTCCGTCCACCTCCCCTAATTGAAGCTGTAGCGGCATCAATTTTCCCTCACTCACAGGGATGTCAGGT
>JAFXSR010000068.1 GCA_017525505.1 Bacteroidales bacterium | reverse complement strand
GGTAGTATCAGTTTTTTTGTAGCCTTAGGCAAAAATAACGGTCAATACATTTCTCAAGGAATTGTTCCTGCTTTTGAAGCTATGGCAAGCAAGACCCCTGCCATTATCGGTAATAGAGTGTTTGCAACTGCTTCGTTCAACTATTCAGGTAATATTTTATTGACTGAATGGCGAAATGACGGATTTGTGATTAATAAGGACACGATTCATTGTGTTAATTCAAATGTTTATGATTCACAAGGTGTTACATCTGATAACAATGCTTCCTTTTTGCTGTCAATTCTCTCCTATTCACCAGTTTCTTTTAGTGATAATATTGTTGCCAACTGGAACAATCAACCCAATAGCCATGCCGTTTTTGCGCTATATCATAATCCTGAATGGGCAACACCTTTCGTCCCTGACGACACAGTGGCTATCGATGAGTATTACCAGAAACGTGAGAACAGCATCTATCTCTATCCCAACCCCACAGACGGGAAAACTGCTGTGTGCGGCTACCTGTGGGACTATCAGAATGTAGAGCTGTTTGACTTGCGGGGCAGGAAACTGGATGAATATGCGGCTGCCCGAAATTTCGACTCAGGACCAGTCTTCGACCTCTCGCCCTATCCCGCCGGCACCTATCTCGTGAAAATCAATTTCGACCGAGGAGTGAGCGTGGTGAGGAAAGTGGTGAAACGATAGTGTGGTGGATTCGAGTTATACAACTACCCTCTCTCTTTGTTGAAAACCGGCTCGGAAATCATTAGTATCTTTCCTCTATATTTTTTGCGGACGCAATGAATCGCGTCCCTACAATAAAAATTTATACGTCTGCGTGTAATTCAGGAATTATATGTACATTTGCGGTCTGAACAGTTAATTCTAAAAAGAGTATGACAAACGAGATAGCTAAACGGAATGAGGCATTCCTGATATACCAAGATGAGAACGGTATTGCACGTGTCAATGTGCGATTTGAGGGCGAGGATGTGTGGCTGCCTGTGGAACAAATAATGGAGCTGTTTGATGCCTCTCAACAAGACGTGAGCTACCACATCAATCAGATATACGCGGAAGGCGAACTTGATTTGGATCGAACTCACAAAAAATTTTTGTTAGTTCGTCAAGAAGGCCATAGACGTGTTAACAGAAGCATGAGCCACTACAATTTAGATATGATTATTGCAGTGGGCTATCGGGTTAAATCGCAGGTGGCCACCCGTTTCCGTCAGTGGGCTACTATGCATCTGCATGAGTTTATGCAAAAAGGGTTCACAATGGATGACAATCGGCTGAAAGGGAACCGAAGCCGTTATTTCCGTGAACTATTGCAGCGCATTCGCGACATCCGTAGCAGTGAGCGCAATCTCTATCAGCAGGTGACGGACATTTTTGCTACCAGCATCGACTACGACCCGCAGGCTAATCTAACCCATTTGTTTTTTGCCACTGTGCAAAACAAACTGCTCTATGCAGCCCATCAACATACGGCTGCAGAAGTTGTTTATGAGCGTGTGAATGCGGAAAAACCAATGGTGGGAATGACCAACTTCAAAGGTAACTATATCACCAAAGAAGATGTGCAGATAGCTAAGAATTATTTGACGGAACAAGAACTGACCTATTTGAACCTATTGGTGTCTCAGTACTTGGACTTTGCAGAGGTACAGGCATTGCAGCAGAACCCCATGAGAATGGCAGAGTGGATTGAAAAACTTGACGAACTGATGAGACTTTCTGGCAGGCAGTTGCTTGTGGGCAATGGAACAATCACCCATGAGGAAGCCAAAAAGAAAGCTGTTGCCGAGTTTGAGAAATACCGCAAGATGGAAATGCTTCAATATGAAAGTGACTATGATAGGGTTATCAAAGAATTGATACAAAAGGAAAGCAAACTATCATCTACATGAGACAGCTTCCACGATTCTTTGTTTTTGTAGTGTTATCCGTGCTGCTGTCATCTTGTTTTTTGGCACGGGGTACTTTGGGTGTCAAAACGCCCTCTCCGAAAACAGAAATTTTGATTTATTGGGCCACCTACGAGGGTGTCTTCAACAAACCCAAAAACAAGCGCGCCGCAGAGGCATTAGTAAAGACCATGGAGCAGGACAGTTTGAGAATCAGCGGCTATTATGTGAACTTTGATAAGAGGAAGGGGGAATATTCGAAGGGAGAGGTGCGTTAATGAGAGAATGTGCCGAAGGCACAATATCCTATTAACCCCGCATACAATTTTTATACTTTACCTGTTGAATCTATAATTTCACAATAATTGTGTATCTTTGCACACGGGAACCAATATAACAATGAATTATGACATTCCTCAACAAGTTCCACAAAGAGGTGACAGAACGCAAGATACGGAAAATCATCGCATCGCAGAAATCGCCGATGAGTCCTGTTGATGTTGCCAGTTACATGAAGCGAAACTTCGATTTGTCCATGAAAATGGAAGCTGAAAACAAGAAGAAATAAAAATTAATATGGAGAAGGATTTAACGACATCAGAAATAAGCAGGCAGAATATCCTGAATAATCCGTTGGCTCAGTCACGTATACGAGAAGCTTTGGAAATTAAACCTTTGGAGTTTGAAGGACAAATTGTATTGACAAAACAGATGGTAGCAGACTTCTATGAAGTAGATGTTCGCACAATATCCCGTTATATTGTCAAGTACAAAGAGGAACTGAAGTATAATGGATACTTTATTTGTAAAGGTAACAGATTGAAAGAGTTCAAGTTGCGATATGTTAGGGACATAAATGTCCTTAACAAGACTCCTCAAATCGGCCTTTTTGACTTCCGTTCTTTTCTTAATGTCGGAATGCTTTTAACAGAAAGTGAGAAGGCCAAGCAAATGCGTAGCTTGATGCTTGATATTGTTATTGCTGTAATCAACGAAAAAACCGGAGGAGGAACAAAGTATATCAATCGACGCGATAAAAATTATATAATTTCGGCTGTAGTAGAGGAAAATTATCACCATAAACTTGCAGATGCTATATCTAAATATGTGAAAGAAGGAGAAAGGATACATACCGCCCATTTTTCTCCTATAACACCGTACAGCAACGAGAAAACAACAACAACCATGAAACAAATCATCCTATTCTTCTTGCTAATTGTCAGCACAATTAGGCTCTCCGCTCAATCTGAGGAATGGTTAGCGTATAGTCATCTGCAAAATGATGTCAACCGAGCGTTTTCAAAAAGCGATTATCCTAAAGCGGTACCTATTGACACACTTTACATTCCTCACAACATCGGCCACGAATTCTCCTTCTATTCGGCAGTAGAAAAAACACAGGTAAACACCTATTTTTCCAAAGATTATGCAGGTCACGCTATCTTACACTATTGCGTAAACTCCTTGTATCCAACCACCTCCTTTGTTTTGGACAATACTTTTTCAAATTATTTTGTGGTTGACCGAAACAAAATCATAGTGAAATATGTGAATGACGATCAAATGTATGCTTTAGACAGTTTGTCCAATGTCACGAAAATTATAGAAATGAATATCGGAACGGAAAATGAAGAACCTTTCATGCTGACGACCAGACCGTTTGCCTACTATGTCCCTGTCACTCAAGATTCCGGCCTTCTGTATGCGAGAAGAATACTGACAAGTTTGAACGATTACAAAGTGAATCCAGAGCATCGGTTGAGAAAATTCTCCAAACCTATGATTACCGAGTTCACTTTTAACAATGAAAGTTTGGCATTCCATCGAGGGATAGGACATTACCCCACCTCTCATTTTTCCAAAGACTCCATCTACAAGCACTATTGGTTCTGGACGGCCATGAACAAGGATTTGGATATTGTCTCCGCCTATTTCTTTTTGGATTCATTGTATGTGATTCATCGTAACAACACGCAAAGCAGGTATCCCTTAAAGAGCAAATACCAACATCATGAGAATGAAATCCTTGACCTAAACGAGCTGAACAATTACAATTATCTGGAAGAAAAGGGTTGTGAAAGCACTTCATACATGTATTTGCGCTATGATGCATACAGGGATTTGTATTATGTGGCAGTTTCCAAAGCGATGCCCTACGAAAATGGGGATGGTACCCATAATTTCGCCACCGAGAAGCCCTGGTCTCTTATCATTCTGGATTCCGAATTCCACCAGAAGGCCGAGATAGACATGCCGACTCACCTGAGCAAACATGAGCTACTGATTATTCCCGAAGGCCTTGCGGTAAAAGATCCCACTCATTGCGATAATCAAAAATCATGTTTCATTATTTATAACATAGCACTATGATAAAAACACATGCATTTTTAATGGTGATTGTTTTATGGATAATACCAGTTCTTTCACCAGACAAACATAATGAGCAGAATTCTGTTGTAGAAAAAAGAAGTGCTTTTTTTACGTCTTATATGAAAGAGACCTTCCCCGACTTCAAACTTACGGATGGAGAGTATTTGTTTATTCTTCCTTCAGGATGTTTTAAATGCACTTGTACTGTACATGATTTTCTATTATCCCACCCAGAAACCATCCGTGGAAAATACAAAGCCGTCCTCATTTCGCAAGCCACGGTGAAAAAACTTTCGGACAAGATTCTTACGATAGACAAACATGTTCTTTGCGACACAACAAACAAATTAGACAGGATGTCTTTTGGCATCTCAGGAGTTTCTGTACTGAAAATCAAGAAACAGAAGATAGTAGCATCAAAAAGTATAACGATAGAGGAAGTGAAAAATGGTCCGGAGAAATTTTTCAAGAAGTTGTAATCCAATATATGACATTCGAAGGCGTTTTCAACAAACCCAAAAACAAGCGCGCCGCAGAGGCATTAGTAAAAACCATGGAGCAGGACAGTTTGAGAATCAGCGGCTATTATGTGAATAGTTGCGTACTTTCGGCACGCTGCATTCCACCACGAGTATCGCCACCCCAAACTGCGGCCTACGGCCTTGTTAGGGGTTAATAGAATAGCGTGCTGAAAGCACGCAACAATAAAAAAAATCAATAATATGAAATAAAAGTGTAAACCATGAAAAAAATCTCCTTACTTGTTATCTTCCTTTATATTGTTTTTGGCGCCGTATGCCAGCCCCAACAAAAGGATATTGTACTTTCAAAAAAAGTTCAAAAAATCAATAAGCAAAAGGAAGTCATCAATTCTATCCGTGTATATCATAAACCCGAGAATTTACCTGTGGCAATCAAGGCGTATGAGGATTTGTTCGCAATGGATCCACCGCTCTCTGTCTGTGGCCCTTTCTATCGGGGTTATGCTGATGTCCTGGCTCAAAGCGGGAACCTCACAAAAGCCATCACCTATTATGACCTGGCCATTAATAACGGTTTCGCGGAACCTGACGAATTTGGCTATACCTACAGGAAAGAGTATTTTGTCAAAGACACGGCCTTATATAATCGGAAACTGAAGGAATACCTGTCAATGTGTGTACATTCAGTTCGGGAATCACAATTAATTTACGAACTCCGGCAATTGTTAGGTGCAGACCAATTTGCGAGAAAATATGAGTTAAAACACCCTGAATATACTGATATACTGAGGTTTTCGGATTCGCTGATTATGAAAAGACTGGTGAATTTAATGAAAGAATATCCTGAATATGAAAATATTTTTAGTGTGGACAAAGAGGTTTCCATCATATTATCCAGACATCTTTTTTCAGCATACCCTCTGTTTTGGCTCACTTATTTTGAACCCATTACGAGAAAAAAGGTGGAAGAAGGAATTTGCATGCCATTTGTATATGCCGATTTGTATGACAAATGTATAATCCGCGCATTCGGTTGCCAGAGTTACTATGGCCAATGGGACAATAACGGAAAGAATGCGAACCCGGATACGGAGTTAGTCAACAAGCGCAGGCGCTGGCTCGGTTTGCCTCCTTTGCAAGAGTTGAAAAAGGACGAATTCATGATCATGCCCGCATACGATTGATTCTTTAATACTTTGCTTGATGAATAACTTTTGCAACAATTGAATGCGATTATTTTGTATCTTTGCCAAAATTTTAGAATGACAAGAGAACAGCTGATAGAAAAAATGCTGTACTATATTATCACGAGTTATACAACTACCTCCTCTCTCTTTGTTGAAAACCGGCTCGGAAATCACCAGTGACAACTTCCTCGACCCCGGTTACGACATCCGCATCGACAGCGAAAAACGTTACGACGCCCCATCCCCACGCATCGGATTCAGGGTGATTGCGGCGAGGAAAAAGTAACAACTTTAAAATTGTTTCACAATGCATATCAAAAGAAAAATTCATAGCTTGTTATTTCTCATAATGTTACCATTCTTTCTGTTGGCACAAGATTCTCATCTTTCCTTCTCCAGGCAACAGATGTATGAGGATTACAACCAGTTTGTGCAAATCGTTAGGGATTATAATCCACAAATCAATGTACGTGAAATGGTTACAGGGTATAACGTATTAAGTAGATTGGAAAGTTTACGTCCTCAAATTGACAGTGTTTGCAGTAATCACGACTATTTCAAACTGCTAGAAAATGCTGTGTCCGCCCTTGTTGACATACACGCCTATGCAATTTCTCCCACTCGTTCGCCCTTTTGGATGCCATTATATCATAACACTACTTTTAAAGCAATTGATACAAGTGCTATTCGAAGTGTAATGAGATATTATACTGAAAGCCCTGCATCCAACTGTTCGGATAATTCTTCTTTTAGTTTTGGCAGCTTCCTTCAGTATATTGACGGTAAGTACTATACAATGGGAGAGATCGTGCTTAAAGGGAAAAATTCAAAGGTAAAAATTTGCGAGTCAATTTTGACTAAGGTCAATGGTGAAAATGTTGATACATACGTTTACAACAATCTTCACAAACAAATAGGAGCGTTTGTCCGTTGGGATCACAAAAATCGCAAATATTACAGCAATATGCTGAGATTGCCATTGTCTCAAATCACTTTTCAGGACAAGGAGGGGAATGAAAAAAACGTTAATTTGGCTTTGTATCCTGTAAAATTATATCGCTTATCTTCTGGTCAAAAGAAAATACTAAAACAGTTTCCCAAAACCGAATCAAAAAATGTGGTGTATTTCGATAATAATCGTGTGGTTTATATTCGTATTCCTGTGATGAGTCCAGGGATAGAAAAGCCAATTATAGACGAATTACTCCATATTTTTCAAGATTACAATCCTGAAAAAATTGTTTTTGATGTTCGGAATAATCGTGGAGGTAGTGACGAAGTATGGATTAACATAGTGGAACGATTAATCTGCGATACCATATCATTCCCTACCTGTTTAGCTGTCAGAAATCAAGAAGATATTGTCAATTATTGCCACAAACAATGGCAAACAAAATTGACCAAATATAACTATTTTGGGCAGTCTTTCGCTTGTGTTACGGATACTTTCACGCTTGATCCAGACTCTTTTAATATGGGTTTTAAGGGCTGTTTTTATGTTTTGCAGGATCAAAATACATTATCAGCTGCGCATTCTCTCAGTTCTCTGTGTAGATATTCTGACAGATTTATTTCTGTTGGAATACCAACAGGTATATTGGCAGGACGAGGAGTGGGGCCTTCTCTTTTTCAATTATCTAATTCGAAGTTTACTTTCGCAATGGAATGTGATATTGATTTTACTGAAATTTCAGATGCTTTGGATTGTTATCAAGACAACCCTGAAATTTTAGTTCAAACATCTTTGGAAGAAGAGATTATGCGTAACTTTTTTCATCCAAAATACATTTACTCTGAGCAGTACTTATTTAATAAAGATACTTTTCTTCAATCTGTTTTCAATCATAGGTGATATGAATTTACTCATTTATCGTGAAAATGCTACCCTGCAATTTACCCAATTTACCATTGACCATCAACTACTTCAGACAAACACATAACAACATGGAAAAGATTATCCCCTTCGTTATCCTGACAGTCTGTGTCTGTCTTCCGGCATTTTCCCAAAACACCGAATATTCGCGGAGCGGCAAAGATGGCGTTTGGTTTGAGGTGAGAAACGACACCTACGGTTTTGTCAAGATGGACAACACCAACATCGACGGGTCAAAGATTATCATTAACCTGGCGGAAACAATTTTTTAGAAAAAGAAGCATAATCACGTTGTTTTATAGTGTTATATAGAAAATTTTTGTATCCTTACACAGGATTTAATCAAAAGTTGAAATTTTATATAATTGATTTACAGTAAGATAATATTTTGAAATAGAAATAATAATTTATATAAATGTAGATTTACATTATGAAATTCTATGCAGCTGGCTCACTTTCGCGACCTCTTCGAGGTAATCATGCGTGAGTCGCAGAAACGACACTTCACGGTAGTGTTCGACGAATTCCAAAACTTGTACAAAGTAAACAGAACATGGTACGCGGATACGAACAATTCACGGGCCATACACTGGAACAGTACTTCCAAGCGCTGGTTATGGAAAACGGACAATACACCATGGTGGGCAATTGGTGGGATCGTAAGGGAGAAAACGAAATAGATTTGATAGCCCTGAACGAATTCGACCACACCGGCATTGTCGCAGAAGTCAAACGCAACTCCAACAAAATAAGCATTTCAGACCTACAAGGCAAGGTAGAAAATCTGCCAGCATCAGAATTCAGACGATACAAGCTTGAACTACGTGCACTCTCAATGGATGACATGTGATAAATTTATCGTATATTATAATACCTTGGCAGATTCTATTAGGCCACTTTCAATTATCATCCAGACAAAAACAAGAAAAACACATACCTGCGTATGCAAAAACAAGTAGAACAATGCATTAATGAATGTTTTTGATGTTTTTTCTTTTCCATAAAGAAGGGATTCTTAAAAGGAAAAAAACCACAGAAAAGTGTTTTTTATGTTTTTGTCAAAAAAACACAAAAAAAATTGATATTATAAAATTTGAAAATATCAAGTATCGGAAAAAAATCTGCGTATATTTCAAGAATTTTGTGTAACTTTGCACTTTTATTATACTGAAAATTATGCGAAAACCCCTATACTCCATCATCGTGTCGGTTTACAACGAGGAAGCGGTTCTGCCGCTCTTTCACCAAGAGGTATCCGCAGTGATGGACAGTCTCAGCGACACCGCCGATTTTGAGCTGTTGTTTGTCAACGACGGCAGCCGCGACAACAGTCGCCAGGTGCTGCACCAGCTGATGGAGAAAGACCCCCGGGTGCGCGTCATCCACTTCTCCCGCAACTTCGGCCATGAGGCGGCCATGCTGGCCGGACTCGACCACTGCCGCGGAGGGGCCGCCATCTGCATGGACAGCGACCTGCAGCACCCGCCAACCCTTCTGCCCCAAATGCTGGCGAAACACCAGGAAGGCAAGGATGTGATTACCATGATGCGCACCGACCGTGCCGACGGAGGCGCCAGCAAGCACCTCAGTTCCAAACTGTTCTACCACATCATCAACAGGATGTCGGATGCCCAACTCCAACCCAATGCCTCCGATTTCTTCTTAGTTTCAAGAAAGGTTATCGATGTGCTCAAAACCGACTACCGCGAGCGAACCCGTTTCCTGCGAGGCATCATTCAAAATATCGGCTTCGAAAAAGATTCCATCAACTATGAGGCCCCCTCGCGTGCCGCAGGAAAAAGCAAGTATTCCCTGTGGAAACTGCTGAAATTCTCCTTTACCGCCATCGCTTCCTTCTCCAAAACTCCGCTTAAAATCGGCATATACGCAGGCATGACGTTCGTTCTCCTGAGTATCATCCTCATCATCTACTCCGTCATTATGTGGATTGTCGATACGCCCGTTTCAGGATATACCACCATTGTCATCTTCCTCAGCGCTTTCGCCGGCATCCAACTCTTTGTCACCGGGGCCATCGGCTACTATATCGGCTTCATCTTCGACGAGGTGAAACAGAGACCCTTATATGTCATTCAAGAAATAACACCCCATGAGTAAGCAAGAGAAAGTATTCTGGTTTCTGGCATACGCCGCCACAGCGGTGCTGACCCTTCTGCCGTTTTTCCATGTGGGCTTCACCACCTCCGATGATTTCCAATACTTCAACACTGCCCAGCAGAACTGGGATTACTGGATGATGGATGCCGAGGCCTACGCCCACGGTGCCGGCCGCTTTTATTTCCTCATCACCAAGATTTTCTATTACGTCCCCTATCTTTTCGACAGCTTCGCCTGGGCCAAATTCGTCCAATACTCTTCCTTATTAGCCTGTTATCTTCTCTTTACCTATCTTGTTATCCGGATTTTCAAGTCCCAACGACTCGGTGCGCTAACCCTGTTGCTCCTCATTTTCAACACCGCCATCGACTCCGGCCGCTTCTGTCCCCCTACCGCCTTCAACTTTTATTTTCATTTCAGCTTTCTGCTATTCCTGCTGGGCGTGCTGCTGTTCCTCAACTATACCGAACGCAAAGGCTACTGGCGGGTAATTGTCAGCTCCCTGCTGTTTTTCGCCACCTACCTGTTTTACGAGACCTACCTGATTTTCGCTATTCTTTTCTGCTCGTATATTCTTATCCGCAACTGGGAGCAATCAGGCTTTGCAAATATGTTGAAAGACAAGAAGTTTTATCAGGAAATCATCCCCTATTTTCTGGTATCGGTAATTTATGTAGGCTGCTACGTCGGCTACCGGCACTACCTCATGCGGACCATTCCAGATTACCACCTTTACGACGGTGCCGCCTTGTCGGCCAATTTCAGCCTTTCGCATTTCTTCCTAATTCTCAAAAACTGCACGCTTTATACACTCCCCGGCAGAATATATGATCTTGATGCAGCGATGGTAGCCCAGAACTCCCTGTTTATCTCCGGACATTACGACAACCTGTTTTTCATCCTCACTCATGCTTCCGCAGTTGCATACATTAGCGCCCTGATACAGTGTGGCATATTGTGGTTTTTAATCCTCAAAAACGACTTTCAGAAGCTTTCATGGAAGACTATCCTCCTCGGCATCCTAGTCGCTTTGGCATTCGCTTTCTCCGCACATACACTGGTCGCCATGGCCGACAAGTACAACGCCAGCTGGTACAGCTCAATGCAGGCCTACGTTACCACATTTTACTCCTATTTCGGTATGATGCTGGTAATCGCCCTGGTCATTTGGGCAAGTCTGAAAGCAATATCTTCCGCCACCATCCGGAAAATCATCGCCATTGTATGGTGTGTGCTGCTCTTCGGTTTCTCAATCGTCAACACCTACACCAACGAGCACCTCAGCCGTGCCTGGGAAAGAAGCCAAAACAGGATAACGGTAATCCAGTTGATGGCTCAGGACGGTTTCTTTGAGAAAATACCCGAAGGTGCCCTCATCTACACCGAAGCCCTGCATCACACCTCCGACCTGGGTTTCAGCATTTGCGACAACACTTACGATTTTGAGAAAAACATCAACTGGCGCGCTGGAAAAAATTTCAGTTTCTCTCAGGACCTGCAAACGCTTTTCAACGATCTGACAAGCAAGCAAGAGGCTCCTTTGTATTTCATACAAGCCGTTGCAAGTCAGAAAAACAATGAGCTATTATTGGTATTTTCCCATATTTACCAAATCGACAGCACCAACATTTTGAAATCGCTGGCTGATGATGCCGACATCTTCTATTATTCTCCAACCAAAAACTACACTTTGTTCTATACACTTGGTTTCCAGACCGATTCAGTCCGCATCAACTCCATCAATGTGAGCAACAGCAATCCGCACCAGAAACTCACCCATGTACATCTTCAGGAACAAGGCATGAGTCCTTTCAACTTCAACATCAGCAACTTGCTAACACCCAGCACCGACACTTTAGTCATATCATCCAAGAAATAACACCCCATGAGTAAACGAGAGAAAGCATTCTGGTTTCTGGCATACACCGCCACAGCGGTGCTGACTCTCCTGCCATTTCTCCAAGTCGGCTTCACCACAGCCGACGATTTCCACTATTACAATGTGGCTCGCTACGGACTCAATGCAATATATGTTGACACTCAATATTTCGCACAATACGCAGGACGATTTTACTTTCTAATTACCAGGTATTTGTATTATACCCCCTACCTCATCGACAGCTTCGTCTGGACCAAATTCGTGCAATATTCTTCTCTGCTTATATGCTATTTGCTCTTCGCATACGTCATTTACAGAATATTCCATTCCAGCAAATTAGGCTTGCTCACCTTGTTGCTGCTTCTTTCCTTTCCCCTTATCGGGACAGGCTGGCATTACCCCCCTGCCGCATACCCCTTCTATTTTTCCTTTAGTTTTACACTGTTTTTAGCAGGCTTTCTGCTCTATATCAATTATGCTGAAAGAAAAGGATACTGGCGAATCATAGTCAGTGCTCTGCTGTTTTTCCTGTCTTTCCTGTTTTACGAAGAATATCTTGTCTTTGCTTTGCTATTTTGCCTGGGTATCTTCTGTTACCACTGGCGAAAGTCAGGCTTTGCCAACATGTTAAAAGACAAACCATTGTATCAGGAGCTGATTCCATACGCACTTGCCCTGACAGTTTACACGGTCTGCTATATGGCATACCGTTATTATCTGAACCATCAACTCGGATACAACACCCCCTACAGTGGCAATGCTTTTGCCAATCAGGTTGATGTCGGCAACTTTTTCCAGATTCTGCATAATTGCACTTTTTATGCCATGCCTTGCAGTCATTACGGTTTGGATGAAACAAGAGAACTGATGGCTGTCAATTCCCCATTAATATCAGGTCATTACAACAATCTGGGATTCATTCTTACCCATGCCCCTGCCATTGCCTATGTCAACGCCCTTATACAATGCGGCATTTTGTGGTTCCTTACGCAAAAGGACTATTTTAAGAAGATTTCCTGGACAACCATTATCGTGGGCATTGTTGCTGCAATAATTTTCGCTTATTCCGCACATTTTCTAATCGCCATCAGTGAGAAGTACAACACAGAATGGTTCTTTATGCAGGGCTATATAACCTCTTTCTATTCCTATTTCGGCATCATGCTGACTATTGCTCTTCTGATGACCGCACTATTAAAAGTCTGCCGGACAAAACATTTTATATTAATGACTCGCCTTATATGTTGCCTACTGTTTTTCGCAGGCTCTGTATTATCATACTATATGAATGATTTGACCAGTAAAGAATGGAAAAAAAGCCAGAACAGGGTTACCGCAATACAACTTATTGCCGAAAAACAAGGGTTTGACAACATCCCCGAAAATGCCCTCATTTACGACGAACAGCTGCACAACACCTCTGAAACAGCTTTCAGCATCTGCAATGGAACTCTTGATTTTGAAGATCTTATCATAAGACTCACGAAACGGCACTACAACTTTTCCACGCTTCAGGAATATCTCATGCAACAGCAGGCCGAATCTCCTGATACTCCCCTTTATTTTGTTCAAGCGACGGAAAACAAGAAAAACGGCGACCTGCTGATGGCATTTTCCCATATTACACAAATGGACACATACAATATTCTCAACAGCCAGGCTGACGAAGCGGATATTTATTACTATTCTCCCTCCAAGAATTATGTGCTGTTTTACAATTTATATACGGGCACTGACTCAGCCCAGACAAAAGCTGTCACCGTGCTGTCCTCTGAAAGACATGAGAAATTAACGCAAGTCCATATCCACGAAGCTGGCTTGAATCCGTTTGGATTCAGCATCAGCAATATGATCATGGCAACTACAGATACCATACGGATACCTTAAAACTAAGAAAAACACATGGAAGAATTCAAATCCGCATTATCCGTTCAAGAAGGCATTGAACAACCCGCACAGGTCAACCCCTATTTCAAGCGCCAAAAAGCCAGTCGCCGGGCTTTGGAGGTGGAGGATTACGTAAAGGGCATCCTGGCCCACGACCGCGTGATTCTCAGTCAGGCCATCACCTTGGTGGAGAGCACCAATCCCGAGCATTTCGACAAGGCGCAGGCGGTAATTGAGCAGTGCCTGCCATACTCCGGCAACTCCATCAGAGTGGGCATCACCGGTGTCCCTGGCGTCGGGAAAAGTACCTTTATCGAGAGTTTTGGACAGTATCTCACCGGTTTGGGGCATAAAGTGGCCGTTCTGGCCATCGACCCCAGCAGTGAGCGCTCCAAGGGCAGTATCTTGGGCGACAAGACCCGTATGGAGCACCTTTCCGCCGACCCCAACGCCTTCATCCGCCCCACCCCATCGGGACTGACATTGGGGGGTGTGGCCCGAAAAACCCGCGAAACCACTATCCTCTGCGAGGCGGGAGGTTTCGACGTCATCCTCATCGAAACTGTGGGTGTGGGGCAGTCGGAAACCATCGTCAAATCCATGGTCGATTTCTTCCTGCTACTGATGCTGGCAGGTGCCGGCGACGAACTGCAAGGCATCAAGCGCGGTATCATGGAAATGGCTGATGCACTGGTCATTAACAAGGCCGATGGCGACAACCTAAGCCAGGCCACTGCCGCCAAAGCCCAGTACAGCTCCGCCCTTAAACTCTTCCCGCCCAACGAAAACCAATGGGTGCCCCTCGTGGACACTTGCTCCGCCCTCAACAACCAGGGCATCGAAAAAGTATGGGACATGATTGGCCAATTCACTGACCTCACCAAGGGCAACGGATGGTTTTTCAAACAACGCGACCAACAGCTCATCAAGACATTTTATGACTGGGTGGATTTTAGCATCAAAAACAATTTTTATTCCGACAATACGATAAAAAACAAGATTGCGGAGCTTACCGAATTGATAACCGAAAAGAAAATATCTCCCTATCAAGCTGGTCATCAGTTAATTAAATTAAAAGACTAATTTTAAAACTCTTCTGCGCTATTTCCATTTTTTTTCTTATCTTTGTCGTTCAAAATTCATAAACTATGAAAAAAGTTTTATTAGTTCTTGGCTTAGTGCTTTTATTAGGAGGAAGTTTTGTTTCCTGCAAGAAAAATTGCTTCTGCGATTTCTACCGAGTTGAAACTGGCAATGTTATCAACGGCCTCAATGTTGGACCCGCTACAGCCAAGCAGTGCAAAGATCTTGAAGGTGTTAGAGAAGTTCAGATTTACACAGGCACATTTCACGATTCTATCGTTTGCCACAGATAAACCGCAATTCGCCGCATAATGAAAAACATCCTGAAAATCTTCGGCTTTATTGGCATTGTTGCCATCTGCGCTTGTGCGTGCAACAAAAAATGCACCTGCACCACCACGGGTATTCCTGAATACGAGGGAGCTGTCACCTACGGACAGCCTAATAGCAAGAAAGCCTGCAAGGCCTACGAGAATAGTCAGAATGAAAGTTTAAACGCCATCGGCGGTCAAGTGGCCTGCGTTTACGAGAAATAAAATCATATAATAAAGATGAAGAAAGTTGTCGCTTTGTTTTTTGCCCTCGCTGTGGTTGCCGGCATGTCGTCGTGCACCAAGATGTGCAAATGCACACTGCTCAAAAACGGCGCCGCCGTTGAGAATGCCTCCGCCTTTGAACGGGAATTAGATAAAGCATACAAAGATTGCTCCGCCATGAGCAATTTTGACGAGGATTCACAAACAGGTATCCAATGCAAGTAGCAGGCTAATGAGCCTCATACCAGCTCTTGCCTTCATTGATATCCACATCTAACGGTACAGACAATTGCAGCGCAGTGCTCATGAGTTCCTGTACCGTTCTTTTTATTTTCTCCACCTCCGTTTTACGCACCTCGAACACCAGTTCGTCATGCACCTGCAACACCATGCGACAGTCCAGATGTTGTTCCTTGATAGCTTGCGCAATGCGAACCATAGCAATCTTGATCAAGTCGGCCGCCGTTCCCTGGATGGGTGCATTGATGGCGTTGCGCTCCGCCGCCTTGCGCAAAATGGCATTCGGCGACGTAATATCCTTGATGTAACGCCTGCGGCCCAATAAGGTTTCCACATAGCCGTTCTGGCGGGCAAAATCCATGGTTTCTGACAGATATTGACTGATTTTCGGAAAACCGGCAAAATAGTCGGTAATTAATTCCCGGGCCTCCTTCTGCGGAATATGCAAGCGCTCGGCCAAACCAAAGGCAGATATTCCATACAGAATACCGAAATTCACCGTCTTGGCATTACGGCGCATCGTGCTCGTCACCTCATCCTCGGCCACATGATAGACATGCGCCGCCATCGAGGCATGAATGTCCTTGTGCTGCCTGAATGTGTCAATCATGCGCTCATCGCCACAGACATGGGCCACTATGCGCAGCTCAACCTGCGAATAATCCGCCGCCATGATGACATAATCGTCACTCGGTGCCACAAAAGCCTTGCGAATGTCACGACCCCGCTCAGTTCTGATGGGGATATTCTGCAAATTGGGATTCACCGAACTCAAACGGCCTGTGGAGGTAACCGTCTGGTTGAATGTTGTATGAATACGTCCTGTTTTGGGATTGATCAGCTGGGGCAATGCGTCAATATAGGTGGATTTCAGCTTGGTGAGCGAACGCCATTCCAGAATCAGCGGCACAATGGGATGCTTGTTCACCAGCTTGTTCAGCACCTCCTCGCCAGTCTGGTATTGCTTGGTTTTTGTCAGTTTGGCATTCTCGATAATCCTGAGCTTCTCGAACAAAATCTCCCCCATCTGCTTGGGCGAGCCGATATTGAACTGCTGACCCGCCAAGGCATAGATGTGCTCCTCCAAATCCGCAATATCCTTGGCCAAGGTCTGTGAGTTCTCTCGCAACACCTCCGTATCCAACTTCACACCTGTATATTCCATATCCGCCAACACCGCCGCCAAGGGCATCTCCACATCGTTGAACAAAGACGTCAGCTTATTCTGTTCCAATTCTTTCTGGAAAATGGGATACAACTGGGCGTATATTTCAACATGTTCACATACAGGCAAATGCAACTCGTTGGCTTCTCTCATCAACTCATAATCCAGGTAACTTTCCGCCAACACTTCCAGCTTATGCTGATTCTCCGGCTGTATCAGATAATGCGCAATCTGCAAATCGAAATAAGTAGCCTTTCCCTTCAACTTCAACCCATGGAAGAACTTGAAAGTCTGTTTCATAGCATACGATACCACCAGACGCTCCTTCTCAAAAACAAACTGCATCAGTTTCCTGAACTCCGCGGCATCCTCCAACAGGTGGTAGTACACCTTGCCTGCCTCTCCGGAAAAAGCGAAACCCGCAATTTTCTCATTGACGGTCAACCAGTCGAAGAACAATGTGGCTTTGGGATCAGCAACTTCTTTAATTTCTTCCAGCTTATTTATTTTCTGATAATGATGATTAACAGAGGCATAATTTTGATGATGAGGGGTCATGTTCTCTTCAGCATTACCAGATTCTTCAGAAGAAACAGAAAACAAGTCTGGCTGACTGGCAGCTACCTGATTCTTTGAAACCTGGGGCAAAGACAAATCCGTGAACACACGCTTGGCCAAAGCTCGGAATTCCAACTCATCGAACACCGCTTTCAGCTTCTGCGGGTCGGGGTCGGTATATTTCATCGCCTCGAAATCACACTCCACCGGAACATCCAAAATAATGGTTGCCAGCATCTTGGATGTCAATGCTTGTTCCTGGTTCTCAATGAGAGCCTGCTTCAGTTTGGGGTTACCCACCTCATCAATATTGGCATAGATATTCTCGATGGAGCCGAACTGGGCAATCAGTTTCTTGGCTTTCACCTCCCCCACCCCAGGCACACCGGGAATGTTGTCGGCGGTATCGCCCCAAAGACCCAGAATGTCAATCAGCTGTTCGGGCTTGCTGATACCGTATTTCTCGCAGATGCCTGCCACATCCACCACCTGGGCAGGCTGACCGAACTTGGCAGGCTTATACATATATATATTGTCAGACACCAGCTGACCATAATCTTTGTCAGAAGTCATCATATATACCTTAAAACCCTCTATCTCAGCCTTTTTCGCCAAAGTACCAATCACATCGTCCGCTTCGTAGCCGTCCATCATCACCATGGGGATGTTGAAAGCGTCTATCACCTTTTTGATATAAGGTATCGAATTGATGATGTCATCGGGAGTAGCTTCGCGATTGGCCTTATAGGCGGCGAAATCGGCATGACGCAATGTTGGTGCCCCGGTATCAAAAGCCACGGCTATGTGCGTAGGTTGTTCCTGTCGCAAAACCTCATACAAGGTGTTGGTAAAGCCCAAAGTGGCGGAGGTGTTCACCCCTTTGGAAGTGATGCGGGGAGATTTCACCATTGCGTAATACGCTCTGTAAATCAGAGCCATAGCGTCGAGGAGGAAGAGTTTTTTTTGCATAATGCATCGGTATTAAAGACATTCTGCAAATTTACATGAATTTCTCGAATTACACACAAAGGGATAATTTTTTTGTAGGGATGCGATTCATCGCATCCGTATAAAATTTACATAATTTTCCTCATAAAATTGTCACACTTATTTGATTTTTTACATAACTTTGTAGTTTGCTATCTAAAAATTTCAAGAATAACACAAACAACTAATATACAATTAATTAACACAAATCTCATGAAAAGAATCGAAGAACATCCCATTTTGGATATTCCGAAAGCGGAAGAAGTCACCTTTACCTACAACGGACAGAAAGTGACAGGCCACAAGGGCTACACCATCGCAGCGGCCTTGCATCAGGCCGGATTTCCCGTACACAGCCACAGCCTCAACGGCCGCAACCGAAGCCTGAACTGCGGCATCGGCAAGTGCGGTGCCTGCGAAATGCTGGTCGATGGCACGGTGCGCCGTATCTGTATCACCCCCGTTGACGGGGTACGCGAAGTGCGCCAGATCGCTCACGAGGAGGCGGAAATGCCCAATGTGGTTGAACAGCATCCCCGCGAGGTGAAAATCTACAAGACCACCGTGGCCATCATCGGTGCAGGTCCTGCCGGTCTTGCCTGCCGCGAGCAGCTCAACGCCTTCGGCATCGACAACCTCGTCATCGACTCCATGAACCGCATCGGCGGCCAGTTCAACATGCAGACCCACCAGTTCTTCTTCTTCGAGCGTGAGAAACGCTTCGGAGGCATGCGTGGTTTCGACATCGCCAAAACTTTGGCAGGTGACGACCAAAGCGGCATTCTGCTCAACCATACCGTATGGGATCTCCTCGAAGGCCAGCGTGTGGCCATCAAGAACATCGCCACCGGCGAGATGGCTTACGTGGATGCACAACACCTTGTGGTGGCCACAGGTGCCGTGCCTTTCTTACCTGCCTTTGAGAATGACGATGTACCTGGTGTCTATACGGCAGCTGTTTTCCAAAAGATGATGAACCAGGAGCACACCCTGCTGGGCAAGAAAGTGCTCACCGTAGGTGCCGGCAACATTGGCTACCTCACCTCTTACCAGGGCATGCAGGCCGGAGCCACCATCAAGGCTATCATCGAGGCTATGCCCCACGAGGGCGGTTTCCCCGTGCAGGCCAACCGTGTGCGCCGTCTGGGTATTCCCATCATGACAGGCTACACCCTTGTGCGCGCCATCCCCAACGACGACTACAGCGGAATCAAGGGAGCCGTCATCGCCAAATGCGAGAACTTCAAGGCTATTCCCGGTACCGAGCAAGTAATTGACGACATCGACATCATCAACATCTGCACTGGTTTGATTCCCGACAACCAGCTCCTCACCAAAGGACGCGAGGTATTCGGCCACAATGTTTATGGTGCCGGCGACGCCATCCGTATCGGCGAAGGCACCAGTGCTGTGCTCCGTGGCAAACAGGTGGCCTACGAGGTGGCACAGAACCTTAACATCCGCTTTAACTACGACGACTATCTTGACATTTCACGCCAATATATCGACTCTCAGCAGCATCCTGTGCGCGTGTTGGAGAAACCCAACCTTCCCACGCCCGAACGCATGAAGCTGAAACCATTCGTACAAACAGACTGCATATACGGTTTTGCCTGCAATCCTTGCACCTTCGCCTGCCCACAGAAAGCCATCACCAAGTCCACTACAAGCAGCACACCTATTGTAGATTATGACAAGTGCATCGGCTGTATGCAGTGTGTGTCAGGCTGCCCGGGTCTGGCCATCTTCGGCTACGACCTCGCCAAGAATGTTTGCTTCTTGCCCATCGAGTACAATGCCGAGGAAGGCGCCCATGTTTTCTTGGTCGATAACAATGGCCAGAAAGTCGGCGAAGGTGTCATCGAGAAAATCCTCAAAAAGAACAACAAGACCAATGTGGCCCGCGTGCATGTGGACAAGGTTGACGGAGAGATGACCGACATCAAGGGCTTTATCCTCAAAGAGAAATATCCCGAACCCCTCCAGATGAAGCCACTCCAAGAAGTGGATGGCAAGACTTACGTTTGCCACTGCGAGGACATCAGCCTCGAAGAGGTGCTCGCCGCTGTGGGCAACCGCAAGGTTATCTCCGTTGACGAGCTGAAGCACATCACCCGCATGGGCATGGGTCCCTGTCGTGGAAAACGTTGTATCCTGCGTGCCCGCCAGGCGCTGCGCACCCGTGGCATCGAGCTGACCGGCGACGCCACACCCCGTGCTCCCCTCTCCAACCAGGTGACCCTCGGCGACCTCTACAACGCCCACACCAAGGAGACCTTTGTCTATACCAAGGCCGACCACGTGCGCCGCGAGCATGTTCCCGTCCTCATCGCCGGTGGCGGTATTGCCGGTAGCGGATTGCTGCGTTACTTCTCCGAGGCAGGCTGCAAGCCCACGATGATCAACTACAGCCGTGGCGCCTCATGGCGCAACATCGGTGGCGGCCGTCCAGCCTTCTCCAACCCCGACATCGCCGACATCGCCGCTCATAACCGTGAGATTTTCAAAAGTATCCAGGCCGTTCACAATATCAACTTCCAACCTACCACTTACGTCAACCTCGTTCACGACGACGCCACCTACCGCTCTCTCGATGCTTCACGCGCATGGAGCGACGCTTACATGGTGGAGCGTAAGGACTTCAAGAAAGAAATCTCTCCTCTCTGGGACGACAGCAAGGACACTTACAGCCACGCCCTCATTACCCGCGACTGCTGGCAGGCTACCCCAGGCCGTGTCATCGACTACATCCGCGGTTTGGCCGTGAACAACGGCGGCCGCTACTACGAGGACTGCGAACTGCTGCATGTATGGCGCGATGGCGACAAATATCTCGCCCTTGTGCGTGACCATGAAGGCACCTACGTAGAATATACCTGCGACCACTTCGTCAACGCTATGGGCTGGGGTGCCGAGAAGTTCATTGACCAGCTCGACCTCAACATCGGCCTCTACCCTGTCAAGCACCAGGCCTTCATCACCCGCCGCCTGCCTATGATGGGTAAGGTGACGAATGGCAAGCAGGGACCGCTCGACATGATTATCGACCGTCGCCACTACAAAGGCTTCAGTGCCGTATATGGACAGCAATTCGGCCACACTGGCCAGATTATCGGCTGCGCCAGCCCCGACACCGACGCCTACGAGGCACGCCAGAATATCAAATACAACAGTAAGGAGTTCCTCGAGATTGTCTCCGAGGTCTTCGCCGAATGGATTCCCAACCTCCGCGAGGTGGGCTTCCTGGCTGTCTGGGCAGGTCGTTACACCGAACCGCGTTATGTGGTCGATCCCGAAGTCGGTTTGCTCACCGGTCTCCGTGGCCACGGCTTCATGTTAGGCCAGTACCTCTCCAAGCTCTATGTCGATAAGTACCTCGGTCGTGAGGTGCCAAGCTACATGGAACAGCTCAAAATCGGTGGCCCCGGCCTCAGCGAGAACGCCTTCAAATAATGGATATTCCGATTTATACAATAAAAGAAGGCTGCCACATGGGCAGCCTTCTTTCTATTTGTTTCGATTTATGTTTGGACATAAACTTCTATTTACATATTCAGTATCTCTACCATTTCAGCAGGAGTTACCACAAAAGGCTTTCGAGGGAAATGTTTAATATTGCCCGTAACCAGATAAGCATCTTCTTTGCTCATAGCAACTTCATAAAACACAATATCCTTAGGGTCTGGGAAAATTTCATCAAAAGCCTTGGCTCTTTCCACTTTAAGACCTGTTCGGATTACAAGAGTAGCCACATTCTCCACATCTTCCTCGTCAAAAGGAAACTTGTTCCGGCGTGATAGTACCTCACAATATTCACTCAAGATTTCATCATTATATACAATCGTTATTGTTCCATCAAGAATCGCCTCATAAACAATGGAAGTACTCGATTTGCTGTTTTTCGAAAGTAGAGCCGAAACAATGACATTGGTATCTATGACCGCATAAATCTTATTTTTCGCCATAGCGCACCTCTTTAATTATCTCATTAATTTCTTCAAGAGACATATCTTGGATACCAGCTGCGGCAGCATCAGCTCTCATTCTCTCGTATGAAAGTCTCGCCTTCTTTCTTACATCTTTAATAGAATCCGTTTTTATCTCAAATGGAATCCTGCATTCACGAACCACCGCCCTCATAAATAGCATAAGCGCAGCAGTATTGCTGAGTCCGAACTCATCGCAAAGAGCATCGAATCTTTGTTTAAGGTTACTATCAACCCTGATGGACATTGTTGTTTGTGACATATTGCTTTACATTTAATGGATTTGTAATGCAAAAATATATAAAAAATCAATACAATGTACAGCAAATTTAATTTTTTGTAGAGGCGCAAAATTTTGCGTCTCTACAAAAATTCCTTTTTTATAAATTATTCACATGCAGGGACATGATTCATCGCGTATGTCCCGAAATTCTGTTAATCTCGAACACAACGAACCGAGTAGGCATTCTGTTTATTATTATGCCACGAATCATCAAACAGCCAACAATTATTGTACATAAGATAAAATCCATGTATATTTTCCTCTGTACACGAAGTACTCCAAGAATATGTCCCTTGTCCATAAGTCACATTATTAACATTACTATATACACCTGCTGGACGAGCCGAAAAACCTGAATTATTATTGAGGTTCTGATCATACCCCGGTGAACAAAAACTCGTACTGGAAGACCAGCCACTTGTTGAAGACAAAGACTTGGCTATAGCTCCGTTACTGGAAAGTTCATACTGACTTTGTGCTCCCATATAATTTCTTAATTGGTGCCACTCCGCCTTACTTGGCACATGCCAGCCTGTAGGACAAATACCTTGTACACCACTGGGATTACTTTCACTACCGTTGCTTCCGTGCATCATAGCTGTCCAATTATACAGATATCCGTATAGAAACACCATTGACTCGTCATTATTGGGGGCATACCGATAGGCGGTAGTCGTGCTAGTAGAGGTACCCACTGGTATACTTACACCATTAGCATATTTCGTAGTGCGCAAGTTTTCTTTCATCCAGCATTGGTCACCAATCTGAACAGTGTTGTAGGTATTGCCGTCCACATCGCTGAGTGTGGCAGTATTAGAGCAAGGCTGACCATCATTATTATTGTAGCACGTATATACACCACTATACTCTTCACCATACACTGTTCCAATACTATTAATGGCGTATGCGCGCACGTAATAGGTAACACCCCGCACAAGACCCGTAATACTGCTTGTGAAACTACCTAAACCAGTTCCTTCTACGGTGTGATTTCCCTCCATGATGGTCGGAGAAGGCTCTGTTCCCCAGCATATACCTCGTGCTATAATCTCCCCCTCTCCACCATCAATAACCTCACCTTCGACCTCCACCACGGGCAGTCTGAAGAATGTTGGGTTGAAATTGGTTCTCACATTAGCCAGACCGTTGTCACGGACACAACGAACAGACAGTCCCTTATTTTTGTCACCAGACCACAAAACAACCTCAGAACTATAATAACTAGTGCTGAGTGACTCAATATAAGCTGTTAAACTACCCCATTCTGTCGCACTCCAAAAACACCACATATATCCAAAACCACTATCATAGCCCCAAGAATCAACGCTTGGGTAAGCACCAGCCGGATACGCCGAAAAGCCTGTGGCGTTGTTTGTGCTGGGGTTATTACCCATCAAACACCCGTCACCTTCCATAACAGTCCACCCAGTTTTCGATGACAAGGCTTTGCCAATACTATAGTAGTTATTATTACACGCATAATTATTGCCCACATAATTATTCAATTGGGAACACTCTACCTTACTTGGCACATGCCATCCAGTAGGACAAATTCCTTGTACACCACTCACACTTCCATTACTGGAGGATTCGCCATGCATCACTGCCGCCCAATTATACAGGTATCCGTATGCGGACACATAACTCGTGCTATTATTGGGCATATAGCGAAGCGGCTCGGTATAACTTGTGCTATCAACCATGGGTATTTCGGTACCATCTGCATAATGTGTGGTACGAAGACTCTTCTTCAGCCAACACTGGCTTCCGATTTGCACTGTAGTATAGGAGTTTCCCTCAAAATCAGTAACTGAAGCAACGCCAGGGCATGGCTGAGCATCAGGAACCGGTGCGACAGAAAACTGCATTGTGAAATTTTGAGAGCCATTTTGCGCTTGTGTTATCCGAATGCTTGTCATCTCTCCATTATTGATAGTAGAGAAACCCACAAACTCCATCTGGTCGCCTGAATGGAAGATGTTGTCGGTGGTATTTTTAGGAGCGCTTGAAGTTTTGGGGGATTCGGACGCAATAAATTGCGACCCTACTTTGTTAACAATGGCGATATCATCTACACCGCCATTACCTCGGTTCACCATTTTAATGGCAGCTGTTTGTCCATTCTGTCGGGCAGTTAGAAAAAACATGCCTGCCGAGGAAAGAGTGACACGCAATTGGTGGGTACCTTGCTGTAAAGACGAAAAATTTTTAGTCCCTACGACACGACCAATGACGTCCGTTATTTCCACAGTCACATCGCCGGACTTTACTATAATAAGGTCCGCATTCGTGGTACCTTCAAACGGATTGGGATTATTTTGTGACAGCTTCAGTAGAGAATGATCATTTGCTCCTACAACATCGTCAATACCCGTTCCCGACTGCATTATCAGCACCGTATCAGGCCAAAAAAGCGTTTCCTGCCATCCCTGGGTGATATTTTTTACCAGCACCCGATTCAACTGTACATATTGATTATTGGCATCACGACCTGTGAAGGTCAAGGTTACGGGCTGAGCAAAAAGCGCTGTGCACAATGGCACTATAAACAAAAGGGTTAATAGTTTTTTCATTGTTTTGTTTTTTCGTTTTTCTTTATTTTTACTAAAAAATCATGGTTAAGGCACTTTCTGTATCATGATTGTTAAAAAAGTTTAGTACATTGAACCAATTATCCATGGTGGCAATTTGTTGTCACAAGGAGATCCTATATCATCAGTCAACACGTATATGAGTATATCGGTAGTTTGTCTCGTCCGATTTTTACAGAAAGAAAAAATAAACATTTTTTTATTATCGTGAACAAAAAATCAAAAAAATGTAGAGAAGCACGGTCGTGCGGCTATACAAAAACAACTGCGAGACGCAGTTGCCTACATGTTAAAGAAGGCTGCCCGCAGGCAGCCTTCTTTTTTATTTGAATACCAATGAAAAAACCGTAGAATGCTCATCACTCTGAACGAGATTCAGCATCCCGTTGTGTCGCATCATAATCTGTCGCGAAAGACTCAATCCAATGCCGCTACCATTGGCTTTGGTGGTGTAAAAAGGCACAAAGATTTCCTCCCTCTTCTGCATGGGGATTGCTTTACCATTATTAATCACATAGATGATAGTCTGTTCTTCTGAATTGATATCCGCCGTGATGCGTATTTGCGTGGCTTGGGCTTGTATTGCATTTGTGATTAAGTTATTGAACACCTGCATCAGTTGACTCTCATCAGCATAAATCATCAGGTCGGGTGCCAGCGCCTCGTAGGTTAAAGTGATGCCTTGTTCGCTGGCTTTCCCACTATGTAAATGTATCACCCTGTCTATCAGCTCATCCACCAGTAGCGTTTTCCGTACAGAAGGTGTCATACGGGTGAAACAGCGGTAGGATTCCACAAAATGTATCAGTTCTTTGGAGGAGGTGGAAATGGTTTCCAATCCCGCTTTGGTGTCCAAACTGCTGTCCTTGGATAAAGCGTCACTTAGGGAAGCGATAGGTGTGATGGTGTTCATAATCTCGTGAGTCATCACCCTGAATAGTTTGTTCCATGATTTGGCCTCATCATGCATGGTCTGCCGCTCGAAAATACTGCGATACCGGTTAAGCGCACGGTTGATAGCCGAGTTTTTACTGAAACGGAAGTTTGTCTCCCCGTCCTCCAGCGCGTCCATCATGTAGTTGACCTTGTTACTGTCTTTCCGACGAACCACAAGAGCTGTGATGAGCACCGACAGAGCACAAACTGCTATCAGAATCAAAAGCCATATCCAAGTGCTCATATTCCGTATTTTTTCAGTCTGCCATATAAAGTTGGCCGACTGATATTCAATGCTTTAGCCACCAAAGTAAGATTCCCACCATATTTCTTCATGGCTTGTCGGATAATACGCTCCTCCGCATCCTGCAGACTCTCGGAAGGGTTGGCAGATTCCGTGATATCCCTCAGGTGCTGTGCGTCAATTTGCAAGTCTGCCGCCTGAATATATTCCTTTTCGGAAAGGATGACGGCTTTTTCGAGACAATTCTGCAACTCGCGGATATTTCCTTTCCAACAACAACGCTGCAACAGAGACAGTGCTTCCGGGGAAAGGCCCTTCACTTGACGATGGTATTTCGTGGCGAATTTCTGGATAAAGAGGGTTGACAAGGCTTCGATTTCATCCAGACGCTCCCGCAAAGGAGGAAGATGCAAAGCCACCGTAATGATGCGGTAATACAAATCCTCACGAAACTTCCCTTCGCGAACCATCTGGGGAAGGTCTTTGTTGGTGGCGCATATCAAACGGATGTCGATAGGAACGGCCTTCGTGTCACCCACCTTGGTGATACTGCGGTTTTGCAGTACCCGCAGCAGTTTCGCTTGCAGATTCAAAGGAATATTGCCAATCTCGTCTAAGAAGAGTGTGGTGCCGTTAGCCTGTTCGAACTTGCCGGCATGGTCGGCCCGGGCATCTGTGAAAGCCCCTCTGACATGACCAAAAAGCTCGCTTTCGAACAGTGTTTCAGTGAGTGAACCAATATCAACACTGACCATGTCTTTGCCCGACCGGGCAGAAAGGCGGTGAATTTCATTAGCCAACACATCCTTGCCCGTTCCGTTCTCACCAGTAATCAGAACAGAAGCCTCCGTCGGGGCGATCTTCTCCACCATACGGTGCACCTCGTTGATAGCCGGACTGTTTCCCCACAACATAGACATTTCCTGTGCTGATACCTTAGGCTGAGACTCCGACTTGTGTTTCCGGCAGGCCGCCTCCAAAACACCCAGTAGTTTGTCATTCTCCCATGGCTTGACGATAAAGTCAAAAGCGCCCCGTTTCATGCCTTCCACCGCCAAAGCGATGTCAGCGTATGCTGTGAAGAGCACCACCTCGGTATCAGCAAAGCTGCGTTTCAGTTCCGAAAGCCAGAACAATCCCTCATTGCCAGTGTTGATATCCGCCTCGAAATTCATATCCAGCAGCACCACATCAGGTTTAAAGCTGTTCATCTTGCTCATCAGCTCTTTGGGCGAGGAGATAGTTTCAACATCAGAAAATTGCGCTGGCAGAAGTAGCTTCAGCGTGGAGCGGATGCCCGCATTGTCGTCAACGACTAATATTTTGGCTTTGAGTTTAGACATAAACAATAATGTTAATTATCATGGAAAAACTTTGAAACAAGTTCTTTCACATATCCTTCTGATAGTTTCTTTATACCAATACGGCTTATTTCCTCGTACTCACTTGTCTTCTTGCGGATTACATATTTCCGCTCGTTGCCGTTGATGGTGGCAAGCAGATGATAGTTGCCCCTGAATTGCATCTCAATGCGGGCATTCTCAATGCAACGACCTAAAGTATCGGTATATTCCGGAACATTACTGGCTTTTTCGAGACCCCATGCTTCAAGATTTTGGATAAGCGTATTTTCCACAGCGGAAATCCATTGCTCCAGAACACCATTGCGTTCAGCAATAGAACGAAATTCCAAAACTGCACCAACGACCTTTCGAATAATGCTTTCAGCTTTGCGTATCCCATTTTCGACAGCCAGTTCCCTTACTTCTTCAAGAGTTACACCGGAAAATTTCCCCCGAATCATCAGACAATGATGAGTTTCAGGAAGAAAGCCCCCGGAATTAAAAATGTAGGTCATATCGTATGCCGGCGAGAGTCGCCAACACCCTTGTTCATCCATCAAAAACGAGAAGTTCTTGTTATGGTCGTCGGTGTTATTGGCCAAGAGGTTGAACACCATCCGACGGAAGACCTCCTCGCAATCAAGTTCCGACAGTCTCATTTTGCGGCAAACCCACAGCAATCGTTCATAGCTGTCAGCCTCGGGGTATAGTGCCGCTAAAGTTTGCATGTGGAGTTTTTTTTCGCCATTTCTGTCAAACCGTTTAGTGACAAAATGTTTGTCTCCTTCAACATCCATCAGCCAACAAGGCATCATTCTTATTCCAGCCTTTGTTGCCATCTCATAATAAGTCATTTCCAGTTCAGCTGTAGAACGTTCACGTATGCCAAATTTCAGGATACAGTAGTCAAAACCTTTTAGTTCTCCAATCTGCCCACTGCGAATTTCACCAGTCTCACGATTAATGGCAATGATAGCCTTAGGCTGTCGCCCACCTGCAGAAGTACCCACTGCCATCAATGCCTGCATTGTCAGCGACTGTTCCGGGTCAATATGCATGTTCTCCCTTTGTGTATAAATTCGTTCGGACAAATTTATCAAGGCTTTCAAATTTATGTTTTCCTTATGGGAAAAACCTGATGTCTCAGGAAAAAACTCCAATGCTCCCATAGCCCTTTTCCCAATGAAAGCCAGCTTATCAAGCGACGTTATATCTCCAAGTTTTATTCCTTGTTGCCTGCGCCATTGCTCAAAAAGTTCGTTTCCCCAGGCATCTGGCAATGAATCAGCTAAAAATGGTGGCAGCTTCTGATAAATTCTCTCAGAAGCACCGAATATCGGGCGAAGGTTCTGTGGCAACTTGATGGAAGCATTGAGCGGTGCGATGTCAAGCCCCGACTCAATCCACTCAGGGTTGTATTCGAAATAAGGAAGTCCCCTGCGAGTATCGATGCTCAACCGCCCGACCTCGCGTCCCCATAGCATTATCTTCAGTATTCTCGTCATCATCTCGGGTTATTCAAGGGTGTTGGACTTCGTAGAAACATGCCGAATGCGTTGGGCTTTCTTCCCGCTTTCTTTGATAAGATAAGGAGAATCGGGCAGTTCCGGCATCAGCCTGTCAATCCCGTTGATGCAACCTATAGCCTTCATCAGCAATAGGAAGGTGCTGAGCGAAAGGTTGGGCACCCTGCCGTTTTCGAACTTATGGATGGTGTTCACCGTAAGTCCCGACTGCTCCGCCACATCCTTCTGTGTCATGCGGGAACGCATGCGGTAATCCTTGAAACGGGTGCCTAACAGTTGCACCAACTCGGGAATCGAATACTCATAATAATCCGTCATTGCCTCTTAACTTTAATCATCCAATCAAATAGTTTAAATATAAATAAATGCAATAAATCATCCGATTGTTATATTTAATGATGCAAAGATACGGATTATTTCAATACAACGTACAGCAAATTCCATTTTTTTGTAGAGACACAAAATTTTGCGTCTTTACCAGAACATCCTATTCCTTTTTCAACACCTCCGCAGGGTTCGTCCTCGCGGCGCTCAAGGTTTGCCAAAAGACCGACAGGAAGGCAATAACCATGGAAATGAGCACCGCTATGGCAATAATCCAACCGAAATGTTCAATACGGTAGGCGTAGCGTTCAAGGTATTTTCCAGAAGCCCATACAGCAACGGGAACAGCGATAACCGCCGCTATGCCCACCAGCAGCATATAACCTCTCACTGTGCGCCATAGCTCGCTCCGCACATCACTGCCAAAGGCCTTGCGGATGGCGACACTCTGGGTGTTCTCACCGCTGTAATAGGTGCTCATGGCCACCAAGCCAAGCATTGAAAGCAACACCGAAAGCAACATGAACAGCTCCAACAAACGCAAGGTGCGCTTGGCCGGTTCCAATTCTTTTGCCAGAAGATCATCTATATAACCATACCCGTAAGGCTCCTCATAGAATCCGTATTTTTGCTCGCTCCATGTTTTATACAGATTCATAATAGTCCGCTCGGCTTCCTTGTGGTCCCCATTGGTTTTAATCAGCATGCCACAAAAACAATTTAAATCTTCCGGTTTTTGCACCACTATGCCCACATTCAGCTGATAGTATTCGTCAGCGGCGTGGGCTGCGCTTTGTCCTGGAATATCCTTGAAAACACCTCCGATATAATCCGCCTTGCTTTGATTGACACTGAACAACCTGGTAAACATGGTGGAGGTGTCGGAAACGTTGGCCTCCAGATAGGCCCTTTGCCCCAACCACATGGAATTGGCCATGGGATGACCAAAATCCTCTAGGATTTCCAAGCCTAACAAACGGAAATAGGCTGTGTCGCACACAATCAGACTGATAGCTATACCCTCATCCCTATCAGGCAATAGCACTCCCTTCGTATAAAAAACATTTCCCGGGTATCCACGTCCATAACCGAATGCCTCCACACAGGGCGTGCTTTCCAGCTGCTCTGCCAAGGTCTTTAACTCATCGGTGTGGATAACACTCATGTCAAGCATAAACAAATCTTCCGTGTTCGCATTCAAAGGACGTTTCATCATGTGATGCATCTGTATCTCCATCACCAATGCCAACGCTATCAATATAATTGACAGAACATTCTGAATGGTAATAAAGACCCCGTTGAGCCAGGTTTTGCTTTGCCTGCGGAACACCCCTCGCACGATGTCAATGGGCTGGTAATGCGAGGCGAGCAATGCCGGCAACAGACCCGACAATACGCCCAATACCAAGACTCCGGCAATATAGGAAAGCAGATAGGCAGGAGTGAGCAGAAAACGAAGTTGGATATCGGCTTCCGGCTGGTCTTGCGTCAACAGAAGATTCATCGTAGGGACCAGCGCGTATGCCAATAACAAGGCAAAAGCGAAACAGACCGCCGTGAACAAAATGGACTCAAGGATATATTTTCCGATAATCGCCTGTTTTTGAGCACCCAACAAGCGCCTTGTAGCCATTTCCTTGGCTCTTTTGCTCACCAAAGCCATGTTCAGGTTCACATAGTTGAATATGGCCGACAATAACAATAACAGCACCACCACTGTTAGGATCCTCAACATGGTCAGATTACCTTCGTGAATAAAACTGCTTGACGCAGGATGAAAAAACATCTCCTTGCAGTTGTACATCTGTATGTCTTTTGAACCATGGTGGTTGTTGCTGCATATTTCCAGTACTTTTTGTCTGAAAAGTTCCTCATCGGTGTTCTCCGCCCGTCTGAAAAGGGTCAAATGCGAGCCTATTCCTCCCTGCATTCCAATAAAGGGTATTTGCCTCCAAGCTTCATCATCCGTAGGGATAAGCACATCAAAATAGGAGATAAAAGAATTGCGCACATCCTCCATAATTCCCCCGATAATATAGGTGGAATCATCTACTTGAATCGGGTGGCCTATTACTTCCTTGTCTTTACTGATAGTTGCGGAAAAACTCTTGCTGATAATGACGGTATGGCCACCCTCAAAGCAATCGGAACTGCCTTCCACCATGGTATATTGAGGGAATAGGTCAAAGAAACCGGGATCTACCTGACGAGCAATCACATGATAGCTATTGCCATTATAGCTAATCTTGTCACCTCCATAGCTGATTCTCGTGATGGCCTCTATCTCGGGTATTTGGCTTTCCAACGATTCCTTGTCATCCCATGAAAGGGCTAACACATCCGCTGTGCCTAAGCCATAAATCCGGTCATGGTCAGGGGTTTCATAGACCACGGCCCATTGCTGCGCCACAAACGAGCCTATCAGTATCACGAAGGCAATGGATACGACGAGCCCCACCGCCTCAATGGCGGTGTAAAGTTTATTACGGGATAGGAATTTGAGGTAACTTTTCATATATCTTTCGGTTATAATTATTCCTTCTTCAACGCCTCCGCAGGGTTGGTCTTGGCGGCGCACAAGGTTTGCCAGAGGACCGAAAGGAAGGCCATGACGAGGGTGAGGAGGACCGCCACGGCGATAATCCATCCGTAACGGTCAATGCGGTAGGCGAAACGCTCCAAGTACTTGCCGCAGAGCCACACCGCAACGGGAATTGCGATGACTGCGGCAAGGCCCACGAGCAGCATGTAACCCCTCACCGTACGCCAGAGTTCACGCCGCATGTCACTGCCGAAAGCTTTGCGAATGGCGATACCCTGGGTGTTCTCGCCGCTGTAGTAGGTGCTCATGGCAATGAGGCCAAGCAACGAAATCAGTACAGAAAGCCCCATGAAAAGCTCCAACAGCCGTACAGTGCGTTTGGCCGGCTCTAACGATTTCAGGTTCAGGTCGTCAACATATCCCTCAAACAACAATTCTTCAAAAGAGTATCCGCCTTTTTCCGCCCATGATTGGCACTGTTTCTTAATTGCATCTTCAGCCTCCTCATGGTCTCCGATAGTACGGACAAACAGGTCGCATGCCCACGCCATCTTACGGGCGTCTTGAACCAGCACCCCGACATTGAGGTTGCTCGTGCCATCTGGCGAGGCAGCGCTTTCGCCAGGGAAATCCCTCAAAACCCCGCCAATACATTCGGAATGCTCATGAATCATGGCGGAAATTACTCTTGCAAAATAAGTGGAAGTGTCAGAAGCACCGCTCTCGGCAAAGGCATGTTCACCAAGCCAAATGGAGTTGGTAAGCGGATGGCCGAAGTCCTCCACCACCTCAAAATCCAGCATACGGAAATAGGTACTGTCGCAGATGAGCAACGGTAAGATGAAGTCTCGATCTTCCATACGTGAACCTATAGTCATTTCAATATTTCCGGGATATCCTCTGCCGAAACCGACCTCCTCGACACAAGGCAATTGCGCCAATTCGTTGCCCAAGGTTGAAAAGAGTGGCGCAGGAAACATGATTCCACCGATAAGGTACAGATCTTCCGTATGCGCATGAGTGGGTCTTTTGATCATGTGCTGCATCTGCACTTCCATCACGATGGCAATGGCTATCAGTGTGACAGACAGGACATTCTGGAAGACGATGAAGATTTTGCCGAGCCACATCTTACTGTGATAGCGGAAGGTGCCCCGCACCACATCGATGGGTTCGTAGTGCGACGCATACATGGCAGGCAGTAGTCCCGAAAGGGTTCCTACAAGCACAATACCGACAAGATAGACAACAGCATAAGCGGGAGTCAGCATAAGCTGTAGTTGGATATCGGTATCCGGTGTTTCGCTTACCAAAAGCCGGTTCATCATGGGAACGAGCAGATACGCCAACAAGAGGGCAAAACCGAAGCAAACTGCCGTGAAGAGAACGGATTCCAGAATATGCTTCCCGACAATTGCGTTGCGTTGGGCACCCAACAGCCTTCGGGTAGCCATCTCCTTCGACCGTCTCCCCACCAAGGCCATGTTGAGGTTGACGTAGTTGATGACCGCCGACAGCAAGAGCAGCAACACCACGGCAGTCAATATACGGATGCTGGTGAGATTCCCTCTATACAATTCAGTACAACCATAGTCCACCGTACGGAAAAACATCTCTTTGTAATCATAAACCTTGACGTCGTCTTTCTTATTCCAATTATAGTTGCGTTGGCAAATATCGAGTACTTTTGCCTTGAAGGCCTCTTCCTCAGTGTTTTCCATCCTTCGGATAAAGGTCAAAGTACCGTCCATTAATCTGAAGGGGTTGCGACCAGCCCATTTTTTTTCATTCACTGGAATCAACACATCAATGTGGGAAATCAGGGTGTTTTGCGGATCCTCCATGATGCCGCTGATGGTGTATTCTACCTCCTCACAATCCTCCCCTCCAACTTCAATAACAAGTTGTTGCCCTAAGAGGTCAGTCGTTTTGCCCAAGCGGTTTGCAAAGCTTTTGCTGACGATGGCATTATGGGTACCCTCAAAAGCATCGGCGGTGCCTTCCACTATACTGAACTGGGGAAAAATGTCAAAAAAGCCCGCATCCGCATGACGGACATTCGCCTCGTAGAGTTGATCATGGTAGGTGAGCTCGTCGGAGGCGAATCCGAAGCGTGAAATCGCCTCGATCTCCGGCAATTGTTCTTCAAGCGAGGCCTTGTCCCACATGGAAAGCCCTAAGGAAGGATAATGCCCAGGGCTGTAGATGCGGTCATAAGCAGGTTGCTTATACACAACGGCATACTGCTGATACACATAGTTGCCAATCAGTATCACGAAGGCGATAGAAATAACCAGCCCCACCGCTTCAATGGCGGTATAGAGTTTGTTTCTGCTTAGGAATTTGAGGTAACTAGACATAATTCTTATTATTATTTGTTATAATTGAATTTGAATTGCTGGATTTTTACTATTTTTGCAAAAAAAGAAATTGATTCAACATAAGAAACTTTTTGAAAGCGGATGGAGCAAACTGACACTCCCACAGCAGATGGCTAATATCGGAAGCGAGGGTTCCCGCGTGGTCAAATGGCTCGCCAAAGGCCGTCGTGACAATGCGGAAAGGGCCTTTGAGCGGATGCAGGAACTCATCGACCTGACCATCGCATACGGCAGGCTTGGGCAAACCAACCGCAAGGCCCTCCTGAAAGAGCTTTGCCGATTCAGGGAACTTTACTGCGGAGCTTTCCTTGATGGGAATCTGGACACCCTTTCCGCACTCAACCGTTATCTGGACCATTTTGCACATATCAATTAACCTTTTCAAGTAACTATTCCTTTTTCAGCGCCTCCGCAGGGTTCGTCCTCGCAGTGCGGAGGGTCTGCCATAACACGGAGAGAAAGGCCATCGCAAGGGAGATGAGCACGGCGACGAGGAATATCCAGCCGTAGTGCTCCAGCTTGACGATGAAGCCCTCCAAGTAACGCTGTGCTGCCCAGACCGCTATCGGGACACCGATGACGCAGGCCACCGCGACCAGCAGCATGTACTCCCGCACGGTGCGCCAGGTTTCGCTCTTGACGGTGCCTCCGAACACCTTGCGGATGGCAATACCCTTAGCGTTCTCGCCCGCATAGTAGGAGCTCATAGCCAAGAGACCGAGCAAAGAGATGAGGATGCTCAACAGCATAAAGATCTCGACAAGACGCATGGCGTTGCGCTGCGGACGCAGGTTTTCGGCGATGAGGTCGTCTAGATAACCAGAATAGTTCAACACAATCTGTTTGTCGCCTGCCACTTTTTTTAACACTCCAGCAATGGACTTGACCGCTTCAGCATGATTGTCTGTAGTTTCTATGAGCCATCCTCCCCATCCCCAACCAATCTCTTCCGTCCGTTGAACAGTAAGAACCATTAAGTCCTCTTCACCACGGTTTGCACCATTGGTGGCCCAATCTTCTATAATGCCCGCCACTTGTTCGCAGCCTTTAGTTCTCTGCGACAATGTTTGAGAAATGTCATGTTGCATGGCGGTAAACCCAGTAGCATCAAATGCCTTTTTCCCGAACCATACCGAATTGTAAAGCGGTGCATGATAGTCTTCCACAATCTCTGGTTCCAGCATACTGAATGCAGTACTGTCTGCACGGTAAAGGCGATACAGAATTTCTTCACCTTCAACCGTAGTGCTGAACTGACCTCCAACACTTACACCAGGAGCGCCGAGACAGAAACCGATACGTTTCACGCAAGTCAGTTCGGACAGGGCATCGTACAAAGTCTGTCTGTTATCTTTACCAGCAGGAGCATGTAGATAATAGAGGTCAGCGGTGCGTGCATGCTGTGGACGATGCAGCGACTGACAATACTGGCATTCCATCACGATAGCCAAAGCGATAAGAAAAACCGCCAAGACATTCTGAATCACCACAAACACTTTATTGAACCTCATTTTGCGGACACGATGCCAGCCACCTTTCATCACCTCTACCGGTTTGATGCGTGACGCTATCTGTGCGGGCTGCAGCCCGGCCAACATGCCCACAACGAGCACAAGCAAGCCATACACTACCATGTATTTCGGTTCCATGGCGATGCGGATGGGAACGTTAGGGTCATTGAGCAACGTGTTCATTTCAGATGCCAATGCGTATGCCATCAACAAGGCCAACACGAAACACACCGCCGTAAACAACACCGATTCAGCCCAGTAACTGAGACGTATTTCAGTCTCTGTGGCACCCAACAACCGACGCACTGCCATCTCTTTGGTGCGTTTGCCCGCCAATGCAAAATTGAGGTTGATGTAGTTGAACACCGCCGACAGGAGCAGCAGCAAACCCACCAACAGCAGAATACGGATACTCTTTGCATCACCCTGATTCAGGTTAGTGTTACCTTCATAGAAAAACAAGTCGTTCGAACAAGGCATCTCAAGTTTCTCAAAAAAATAATTTCCATAAAACTCAGGATAGGCCTCCTTGCAGAGTACTTCCAATTTGGCATAGAGAATTTTGGAATCGGTGCCTGACACTACCTTAAGGAAAGGGATAGTGCTGCCATAATGATCGAAAGGCATCTCAGTGGCAAAATGGTTCCAAGGATGTATGTCGCTGATATACACATCAACATTGGGGAGAACAGAACCCTCCAAATCGCTGATAATGGCGGCGACCTGCACCTTTCCGCCCGTCAATTCCACCATATCCCCCAATTTCAGGTGATGACGTGTGGCAAACGAATGGCTGACGATGCCATTGTCCTTGGAGGCCAATACCGCCGCGTCGCCCTCTTCGAAATGTATGTTGGAAAAGATTCGGAAAAAGTCCTCATTGACCGCCACCAATGAGACTTCTTCTATCTCCTCCTGCTCCTTCATCTGCATGACAAGTCCGGGACAATATATGCCCACTGTTTCCACTTCGGGCACCCTTTCCTTAATTAGATCGGGCATTCCGTAAGTGAGTCCCAAGTAATCGGGCATCCCCAAGGCATAAACACGATCACCGTCTGGGGTGCTGTGCGCCGCGGCATATTGCTGCCAAGCGTAGCTGCCAAGAATGATGACGAAGGCCAACGACAGCACCAACCCCACCGCCTCGATGGCGGTATAGAGCTTGTTGCGGGAAAGGAATTTGAGGTAACTTTTCATAATAAGTACATACTAAACATGAATAACATAGCATTTATTATGCCAAAAACACATCTATCTAATACATAAGAATTTAAAATCAGGATATGTCAATTGGCTGTAAAGATTCTTTACAGTAGGTGTAAAGATTCTTTACAGTTGTTAGTGTACTTCATATAAATATTGACACTGGTAGTTTCTTGGCTAAATCTCATAAAAATATCAAGATTACGCCAAAATTCTATCACAAAGTTGGCGCAATCTCATTTTTTTTGTATCTTTGCGCCAAAATTCATCAGGTATGAAAGACAATATCATCGGTCGCAAAGAACAAATCTCTAAGCTGGAAAAATACTTGGCAAGCGGGAAATCGGAGTTTGTCGCTATCTATGGCAGACGACGTGTCGGCAAGACCTTTCTCGTGAAAGAACTGTTCGAAGGAAGGTTCACCTTCAGAATGACAGGCAAAGAAAACGCCAACACCAAAGAACAGTTGGAAAACTTCCATTACGCCCTGAACAATTATACAGCAAACAATGAAAAACCAGAGACTTGGATCCAGGCCTTTCATCAGCTTGAGGCTTTCATTGAACATGAAGCTGAAGAAGGACCCAAGATTCTGTTCTTTGACGAACTGCCTTGGTTCGACACAAGAGGCTCCAAATTTGTAAGCGCCCTGGAGCATTTCTGGAACGACTGGGCAGCCTACCGCAACGACATAAAACTTATCGTCTGTGGTAGCGCGACCACCTGGATGCTCAACAAAGTGATTAATTCAAAAGGCGGCCTGCACAACCGCGCCACGCACACTATGCTCCTCTCTCCATTCACCTTGGGTGAAACGGAACAATACTTCAAGTCGCAAGGCTTCCTTTATGAGCGTCAGGAAATCATCGAAAGCTATATGGCTGTGGGCGGTGTAGCTTACTATCTGTCGCTGTTCGAGCACGATAAGAGTGTGGCACAAAACATCGAATCGCTCTGCTTCACCCGAGGCGGTGAGATGGTTAACGAGTTTGAAAAAATCTTCAAGTCACTCTTCAAAAAAGCCGAAAACCATATCGCTGTAGTGACAGCACTCGAAAAAAAAGGAATGGGAATGACGCGACAGGAGATTATCGAGGCAGCCCACCAAACCAACAACGGGAACCTGACACGTCTGCTCAAAGAACTTGAGGAATGCTCTTTTATCCGAAGCTATATCCCTTTCAAAAAAAGCAAGAAAGACATGTTGTACCAACTGATTGATCCTTTCACCCTGTTCCATTTCCGCTTTATGGGCGACCCCGGAAGCTATCTGAAAGGTTATTGGCAAAAGATGCAAGCCACCGCTCTCTATGAAAGTTGGTGCGGCTATGCTTTTGAGATTGTATGTCTTAACCATATAGACCAAATCGTACAAGCCTTGGGCATCGACGGCACCATCAACAAGCCCTGCTCGTGGTTCTACCGTCCTCCCAAAAACACCTCAGACGAAACAGATGAGGACTTGAAGCACGGAGCCCAGATAGACCTCCTCATCGACCGTTCTGACAAGTGCATCAGCATCTGCGAGATGAAATACTCCAGCGATGAATACGAGATTACCAAAAGCTATAACAGTCAACTCGCCCGCAGAATTCGTATTTTCCGAAAAATCACCCAAACGAAGAAGTCATTGTTACCGGCATTTATCACCCCTAACGGACTGTTGGATAACATGTATGCCCGGAAGATTTCCCGTGAGGTAAAGGGTGATGCATTGTTTGCATAGTAGAGACGCAAAAATTTTGCGTCTCTACCAGAATACACCTATTCTTTCTTCAGCGCCTCCGCGGGGTTCGTCCTCGCGGCATGGAGTACTTGCGACAGGACGGCCAGCAGCGAAAATACCAGCACGATGAGCACCGCCACTACAAAAAGCCATCCGTAACTATCGATGCGATAGACGAACTGCTCCAGATAGCGGCGGACAGCCACCGCAGCCAGCGGGATGCCCACACAGCAAGCAGTACATACCAGTAGCATATATTGCCGCACGTTGCGCCATACCTCGCCCTCCATCTCGGCACCAAACACCTTGCGAATGGCTATCTGCTTGGTCTGCTCGCCACTGAAATAGGCACTCATGGCAAAGAGCCCCAACAACGAGAGGATGACCGCCAGCGAGGTGAAGATCTCAATCAAGCGCATGGAGTTACGTTCCGACTTCATCACATTCGACATGAGTTCATCCAAATAAAAACTCATAGAGGGTTCTGTGTACACCTTCTGTGTGGCCTCAACATATTTACGGTATTCGTCGGCAATGACTTTGCGAGCAGTCTTGTGGTCTTCGGTGGTTTGAATAAGTAGGTCGTAAGATGTTAATGAAGCCATCGTATTAGGATCAACAACCACAAAAATACTGTTGCTCATCAGGTCATGAGCATGTACAGGCACATCCTCATATTCACCAACAATGCGTCCATTGTCCAGCTTGAAAGAACGTGTCAAATATCTGGTCATCCATTGAATGGAATCGTTTGAATCGATGGTTTTGGCCATACTGCTGCTCAACCATACATCGCCCGGCATTGTTTGGGAATACGGCTGTTTTGTATGCAATTGCAGCAATCGGAAATAAGCGGTGTCACCCATCATATTCCCAAATTCAATTTCTTCAGTATCATCCTCAGGCATAGTAATCACACCACTCCATCCAATAAATCCCGGCACTCCTGTACCCAGGGCAACGGTACGCAGACATGGTTGCTGCCGTAACTGCTCGGCCAAATTGAATAAGTCAGCTTTATCATCAAAGTCGGCTTGCAACACATAGAGGTCTTTCGTGTTGCTATTCATCGGCCTCTGCATTAGATGGTGCATCTGCCGCTCCATCACCAGCACCATTGCTACCAATGCCACAGCCAAAGTGCTTTGCAGCACGATAAAGATGCGGCTCAATACCATGCGGCTATGTCTGCGAAAACGGCCATTCACCACATCAATAGGCTCTGTATTGCTACTCACAACAGCAGGAATGACACCTGCCGCCAGTCCTGTAACGATGATGGCAGCCAGATAGAGCAGCAAGCTGCGAAGATTCCACCGAAGGGAGAGCGGAACACTCTGGTTGGGGTCTTGCAGAAGCAACCGGTTCATCATGGGTTCCAGCGCTTCAGCTACCAGCAGTGCCAATATGAAACTTACAGCGGTGAAGATTATACTTTCACCGAGTTGTCTCAGCATTATACCTGAGCGGTTCTCGCCCAACAATCGCCGTGTGGCCATCTCTTTAGCCCGCCGTCCACCCAATGCCAACGCCAAGTTAATGTAGTTGAACAAAGCGCTTGCCAACAACAGGAATACAACCAAAGTCAGCGAAGTCCGCATAGAACGACTGGCAGCTACAGTAAAACATGGCGTAGCCCCTTCGTCGTATATCTCAGGCAATGACCGAAGTACATAATTTCTCTCGCCCAAGACTGCATAGTTTTCCTTAAATAGTTTTTCCAACTTAGCTGCAAGTTCTTCGCGGTCTGTACCTTCTGACACTCGGAAAAGAATCAGATAGTTACCGAATGTCATATACTTAGCCATTGCACTTTTTTGCCGTATAGGGTCGTCCATAGCGTTGCACACTACATCTGTGGGCATCATCATGGAGTGGTCGGAATCGGCCAATACACCGCAAACCGTATATTCTTCGTCACTCATGCGTAACGTCTTTCCGACGGGACTACTTCCATCCGGACACATCGTCCTGGCGAACCTGCGGCTTACGAAGACCTGTTTTTGACCCTTGAACGCATCCACACTACCTTCCTCTATTTCATAATAGGGGAAGATGTCGAAGAACTCTACATCCACTGTGGTAAGGCTAATCTGTTGCTTGACACCGTTGTATTCAACCTTTGCCTTATCACTAAAGCGAATGCGGGTTGATGCCTCAACCTCAGGTATTTTCATATCCAGCTCTTCCTTGTCCCAATAAGAAGATAAATAAAGGAAATCGGCTATGCCCATACTGTATATGCGTTCTCCGTCGGGATTCTCTTTGACGATGGCCCGTTGCTGCAACACATAGCTACCAATCAAGATGACAAACGCCAAAGACAGCGCCAACCCTAATGCCTGTATGGCGGTGTAGAGTTTGTTGCGGGAAAGGAATTTGAGGTAACTTTTCATTTCTTTTGCAATTTAAGGGTAGCATCTGTAGAGACGCGCATGGGGCGTCTCTACAAAATTCCCTTCCATATATTATTAACCAAATTTAATATGGCACTACAGTTCCGGCAACACATCCTCGACAATGCGGCCGTCGAAGAGGTTGATGATGCGGTCGGCGTAGCCAGCATCACGTTGCGAGTGGGTGACCATCACGATGGTGGTGCCCTCCTTGTGCAGCTCGGTGAGCAGGTCCATCACCTCCTTGCCATTCTTGGAGTCGAGGTTGCCGGTGGGCTCGTCGGCAAGGATGAGCTTGGGGTTGGCCACCACGGCACGGGCGATGGCCACGCGCTGCTGCTGTCCGCCCGAGAGCTGCTGCGGGAAGTGCTTGGCCCTGTGGGTGATGGCCATCCGCTTCATCATCGCCGTGACCCGCTCTTTGCGCTCCGTCGCGCTGATGTTCAGGTAGCGCAGCGGTAGCTCGATGTTCTCATAGACGTTCAGTTCGTCGATGAGGTTGAAGCTTTGGAACACGAAGCCGATGTTGCCCTTGCGGAACTTGGTGCGAGCCTTCTCTTTCAGCTCGCCCACCTGCTGGCCGAGCAGTTCGTAGGTGCCCTCGGTGGGGTTGTCCAAGAGGCCGAGAATATTGAGCAGCGTGGATTTGCCACAGCCCGAAGGTCCCATAATGGCGACAAACTCGCCGTCCTGAATTTCAAATGACACCCCGTCCAATGCAAGGGTTTCGATTTCTTCCGTACGGAAGATTTTAGTCAAATTCTGTACTTTAATCATTATGATAGGTATTTGAAAACAAAAATAAGATAGCATTTATCATGCCAAAATCATAAATCAATCATAACCAACATGATATAAAAAACCACTATCAGCAACATTGTAATATTTTTTTACAGCGTTGTAAAAAATCTTTACATCAGAAGTCATCGTCGAACACGATAGGATGGTCGGTGGCTATTACTTGGTTTATACACTTGCAAACAAATCATCCATTCTCACCTGCGATTGCATGATGCCGCTGTGGGCATTCTGCCTAACACCATAGGTAGTGATCATGACCAATTGCAGAGCTTTCCGCGAATTGGTAGCTTCGCGGAACACTTGCATCTTTTTTCTAAGTTTGTTCTCGTAATCTTTGTCGATGACGAATTCGCCCATTGAGAACTTAATCTCGCAGATATTGGTCGTGCGGTCACGACGGTCAATAATGAGGTCTATCTGTGCCTTGCCACTTTCCGAAGCGCCTTGCCATGAAGAGACATCGGTCAACAAGGCACTGATTCCGATGGCTTTCTTGACCTGATTGATATGGTCTTTGCAGACTTGCTCGAAAGTCTGTCCAGCCCAACTACTCTTTGCAGGATTATCGAGATAGTGTGTCCAAAAATGTTCATCAGGATTTTGCTTACCCTTCATAAAACGCAGATAGAATAGGGTGAAATAATCTGAAAGTTGGTACACCACATTCTTCTCGTTGTATCCAAAAGTGTTGTAGGCTCTTACAAATTGGCTGTCCGACAGGTTTTTCAGCATTTCTGTGAGGAGGCCGTTGTCTTCCAGATGTGTCTCATCAATAACCTCTTTACGGGTAAGTCCCGATTTTTTCGTAGCTAATGCCTCTATGATTTTCAGATAACCTTTGGCTGTACCGAAAAGCGTCTCATAAAGATGATCAAACTCATCCCAAAGTGGGCCTTTGCGTTTGAAGAAAAACGCATCAATGTTGGCGAGATAAGACAACTCGTTGTCAAGAAGTTTTAGGTAATAAGGAATGCCGCCCATAGTCATATAACATTCGACGATGTCGTAACGGCTCCAGCGTATGCCACGTGAAATCAGATAGCGTTCCGTTTCCTGAAGTGTGAAAGGCATCAGATAAATCCGTCGTGCTGCACGATTAAACAAACCTCCTTTATCGGACAAAATCTTTTTGGTAATCCAAGTGGTGGCGGAACCACATACAACAAGCATAATGTCGTTCTGTTGTGCCCCCCATCCGTTCCAAAAGGATTCGAAAGCGGCCAAAAACTCACTTTGACGGGTGTCTAACCAGGGGAGTTCGTCAATAAAAACGATTTTCTTTCGTTTCTCCTTAATGCTTTTCAGGAGTTTCTTCAACTCCGCAAAAGCTTCCAGCCAGTCAGCCGGCACTTTTTTTACATCTCCACCATATTCCAACAAAGCGAGATAAAAGTTTTTGAGTTGCGTCTTTTTGGACTTTTTGTATAGCCCTGTAACTTTGAAATCGTATGTGTCGTCAAAAAACTCCTTTACGAGAAAAGTTTTCCCAACACGGCGACGACCATAAACGATGACAAATTCCGACTCTTTGGATTTGCGGTATTTCTCCAACTGACGGATTTCATATTCTCGACCGATAAACAAGTTTTTATCCATAACAAGTTTGCTTTTTTCGCCTGCAAAGATAAAACATTTTTCTTAAACTCAGATGCGGAAACTTGATTTTTTTCTCACTTTCCGCACCTAAGTTTGACCATTTACAGCGAAAACACAAAACTCAAGTGCGGAAACTATATATTTTTATACGGTTTCCGCACCTGAGTTTATCTAAGTATCAACACATCGCTCTCTCCAAAGTTGTCGTATGAAGAGGTGATTACTTTTTCCCCGGGCTCCAGGCCTTCCAACACCTCATAGTATTGCGGATTCTGGCGGCCGATGCGAATCTCGCGTTTCACGGCTTGTTCCCCGTCTGCCGACACCACATAGATCCACTTTCCACCGGTTTTCTGATAGAACGCTCCTCGGGGTATCAGTATTGCCTCGATGGGCTGACCGAGCTGCAAATTTAAGTAAAAAGTCTGTCCTGTGCGAATGTTTTCAGGCTGTTCGCCCGAAAATTTGAAGTCCGCCTTGAACTTGCCCTCGCGCACCTCCGGATAGACCTTGCGAATATGTACGCAATGCTTCTCTCCTTGTCGCTCAAAGTCCGCTTCCAAGCCTGCCGTTATCCGGTCGATATAATGCTCATCTATCTTGGCCTCAATCTTATAGCTCTCCATGTTGTTGATTTGCCCTATCTTGGTGCCGGCAGCCACCGCTTGTCCCAACTCCACATCCAGCAAACCCAACTCGCCATCAATAGGTGCCTTGATACTCAGGTTGTCCTTGCGCTTGCGAATCATCTGCATGTTGAGACGCATGTTTTCCAAGCTCTCTTGCATCTGCCTGATCTCCACCGAGCGGTACAGACTGTCCTGCTTGGCACGGTTCTCCACCAGTTTCAGCCTGTCTAACGCCAATTGATATTCCTCGTCGGCCTGCAGCCAGGCTTCACTGGCTATAAGCCCTTCGTTAAACAATGCCTTCTGGCTGTCGTAAGTCCTTTTCTTACGTCTCACCTCCATCTGCAATTGCAGCTTCTCTTGTTGCAAGTTCAGCTTCTGCTGTTCCATTTGTATCATGGTGTTGCGCAGTATATTCTCCTTCTCTGCCAAGTCCGCTTCGGCATTCAGAATCTGCATGTCCAAGGTCTCGTTGCTCAACACCAGAATGACATCTCCCTCATGTACATAGCTGCCTTCCTCGGTGACAATCTTCTGCACCACCCCGCCCTCCATGGGGCTGAGTTGGATGGTGGTCATCGGCACCACTTGACCGCTGATACGGATATAGTCGTTGAACTGGCCTTGGGTCACGGCACTGATGGTGATATTTTCCGCTTGGGCACGCAGTTTCTTGGAATTGTCCCTGAACACCAGCCAGCCAATGAAAAGCAAAAGCAGTGCTCCACCCCAATAAGGCAACGCCTTCTTCGAAAAAACTTTCCTTATTCCTTTTTTCTGTTCTATCTGTCTGTCCATGATGACTTCGTGTTAGTTACTTCGTGTTGGTCAGCTTCGCTGTTGGTGACTTCGTGTTAATGAGCTTCGCTGTTGATCACTTCGTGTTAATTATTTCACGTTGATGATTTCATGTTGTTTTTCGTTTTACCATCTCCTCTTCTCCCCTTGAGGGCGAAGCCTGAAACTCCCCTTATGCGTAGCATAACTCCCCTCGAGCGTCAGCGAGACTCCCCCTGACCCCTAATCACTGACCCCTGATCACTGATCCCTATATCTCTCTCCCGCATAATATCTCACGACGCTGCTTTTGATAAAGTATTGCAGTTGCGCATTGAGGTATTCGGCAGCGGCGTTTAGGCTGTTGTCGGCAACAATCCTGTAATCCACCGGTGATACCACCCCTAACTCCAGCTGCCTGTTGTTGAGTTCCAGCACCTCGTACTGCATCATCGCATACACCTGTGCCTGCTTCATGGCGTCAGCTGCCCCATTGCGATCGGCCACAGCCCTTGTCACCTCAGCCTCTATCTCCCGCAAACTCTGCTCGCGTTCTGCCGACACCCTATCCAACTCGCTCTTCTTTCTCGCAATATTTGATGCCACCGAAAGATGATTGAAAATGGGTATGCTGAGCGACAACTGAATATATTCGCCACTGTTGTTTTTGATCTGGTCTGAAAATGGCATAGGCGTATAGCCTTTTTGGCCAGGATAAGTAAAGAAACTGGTGCTCCATCCACCGCTCAGCGAAAGCGAGGGCGCATACTGCCATCGGGCAGTCTTGAGGGCGATGCGTGCCTGCCTCAGTCTGTCGTCAGCCACCAAGGCCTTCCCGTTGTGCTTTTGGGCATACACAATCAGATCGCTGACATTTGACGGGGCATTCTGCTCATTCAACGAAGAGAACAGCGTCATCCCTTTGGTATCTTCCAGTTCCAGAGGTTCATCCAAAGGCCATAGCATTATATCCTTCAGGGTAATAATAGCATTATCAAGCATATTCTGACAACTGGTCAGCCTATACTGGCACTTGGCCAGGTCGGCCTGCAACTGCAATACATCCGTATGCGATTTCTGCCCCAACTGCTCCTGTCGCTCCGCCAGACGCAACCAACTCTCAGCTGTGTTGAGCTGCGACATCAACACTTTTTTCAGTTCCACATAATACACCACATTGCAATAGGCTTCCATCGTGGCTAAACATATCTCATCTTCCAGCAGCTGGGTTTGGGTCAGCGACATCCGCTGGGCGGTTTTGGCTATCTTGATATTGTTCACAGCCTGAAAACCATTGAAAAGACCGATACCCGCTGAGACACTGTAGCCATTGTGAAACGAGGTGATCTGACTGTAAGTGTTGGTTTCAGGGTCGATGGAGCGGCCAAAATTCGAATAGGCATAGCTGCCTGCGCTCACCAACGGGGTGAAAGCCATCAAAATAGCATCTCTGCGGCTGATTTGCGCATCGCGGTTGTTGGCCTCCTGTATTCTCATTTTGGCGGAATGGCTAATGGCGTAGCCCATGCAATCCCTCAGACTCATCACCACTGTGTCCTTTTGGGCATTTACAACTGCCGCAGTGCAATTCAGTATCACCAACAAGAAAAGCAGGCTTTTTTTCATTCTTTTTTCTATTGAATACACAGAATGGAATCCAAAAACCGTGCCAAAGAAATGAAAGCACTGATTATCAACCTACTGAATAAAATCAGCAGGCTTTATAGTGTAAAAAAACATTACACCCTTGTAAGAATATTTTACAGTAGATATGCACGGTCGTGCGTTTCTACATTAGCAACTGCATCTTGCAGACATGTATAAAAAAAGGCTGCCACCATGTGACAGCCCTACATTTTTTATTCCTTCCGCGGGATGCAGACGGTTACATTTTCCGTATTCTTCCCATCTGCGAGGACGCAGGTGGATACTTTTAGATATCCATCGGTTTCAGGTCGTCGGCGATAATAAGGTCTGCTTCGGTAGCGGCCTTCACCTGATCAACCGTGAATTCGGGGTGGATTTCCTTCAGCACAATGCCTTTGGGTGTGACTTCCATCACGCCCATTTCAGTCACAATGAGGTTCACCTGACCTTTGGCGGTCAATGGCAGGGTGCATTTCTTCAAAATTTTGGGATTACCTTTTGCAGTGTGCTCCATAGCCAGAATCACTCTCTTGGCACCAATCAGCAGATCCATAGCGCCACCCATACCGGGGGTCAATTTGCCAGGAATCATCCAGTTGGCCAAGTCGCCCTGTTCGTCCACCTGCATGGCACCGAGGATGGTAGCATCCACGTGTCCGCCACGAATGATGACGAAAGAGTCGGCACTGCTGAAGCTGGCGGCACCAGGCTGGGCCGTGATGTAACCACCACCTGCGTTAATGAGGTTGGGGTCTTCCTTGCCGGCTTCGGGAGTGGGACCCATACCCATCATACCATTCTCAGTCTGAAGTGTGAGGTGTACATTTTCGGGCAGGTAGTTAGGAACCATGGTCGGCAGACCGATACCCAAGTTGACAACATCGCCATCGTGAAGCTCTTTGGCCACTCTCTTGGCAATAACTTCTCTGATTTCGTTTTTTTCCATGATATTGAGTTTTTATAATTGATTATTTGTTTTGCATTCTCTTCGCCATCTCCTGAGCCAGATAAGAAGCCACATCATCGGCATACGAAGTGCTGCCGAAGCCTGCGTCATAACCCAACTCCTTGGCCAGCTCGTGCGAAATACGCGGACCGCCACATACGAGGATGACCTTGTCGCGCAAGCCCTCGGCCTCCAGCATTTCCACCAGCTCGGTAAGATTCTTGATATGCACATCCTTCTGGGTCACCGTCTGCGACACCAAAAGGGCATCGGCTTTCATTTCTATAGCTTTGGCAATGAAATCCTCGTTCGGCACCTGGCTGCCCATGTTCAAGGTTTCAAACATGTCGTAACGCTCCAGTCCATAGTGGCCGGCATAGCCCTTCATGTTCATGATGGCGTCGATACCCACGGTATGGGCATCGGTACCAGTGCTGGCGCCGATGGCAACAATCTTGCGCCCCACATGCTCACGGATATACTCGTCCGTCTCCTTCATGCCCATCACTGTGGATTCCACCTTGGGCACATGAATGGTGGTATAGTCCACCGTGTGGGTGCATGAGCCATAGCAGTTCACAAAAGTGAAGCCTTTGGTCAGCTCCTTGAAATATACTACCAGAGGGTTCTCGAAACCCATCTTCTTCATCAGCTGTTTAGCAGCCTCAATGGCTTCGTCGCCACAGGGCACCGGCAAGGTGAAACTGATCTGTGTCTTGCCGTCGTTCATCGTATCGCCGTACGGTTTAACTTTGGTGAGGTCAAGGGTTTTGTCAAAATCCTTTTCCTCCATTGAATATAATCCTCCGCTCATGTCTTATATGTTGTTGAGTTGTTGATTTGTTTAATTGTTGATTTGTTTTTTCGTCAAGGCGTCAAGACGTTAAGACGTTAAGACGTTATTTATTCGTCTTGACGAACGCACGAAGTGCGTGTCTCCACGTCTCCACGTCTTACCGTTTTTCCTTCATCAGCGGAATAAACGGGTTGAAGTAATTCTCGCCTTTGGTCACTACGCCGGCCAGACCCTTACCACCGGTCTTGCTACGCTTGATGTCGGCGAAGATTCCCTTCTCCAGTGCCTCGAACAATCCTTCGTTCACCATGTCTTCCAGCAGTTTGTGGGCATCGTCGAGCACCTTGGCCGCACGCTGGCGAATGATACCGCCTTCCTTGAATTCCACCTCATCGCCGATATTCTTCATATTGTTGAAGATATAGCGGGCATTCTCGATAGCCAGGTAACGGTCGCTCATGAAAGGCGTATGGATAGCCTCGGTAATCATACCCAGCAGCTGCAAGCCCTGACCGGTCCAGATGGCAATAGAGTTGAACAGGGCATCCTGAATCTCACCCTTGAAGATATTGCCGGTCATGAACTTGGTGGGGGGCATATATTTCAACGGGGCGTTCGGGAAGATCTCACGCAGCATCTGTGCTTGCGCCAGCTCGTAAAGATAACCGTTCTCCAAATCAGGATTCATCTCGAAAGCATGGCCCAGACCCATTTGCTCTTCGGGCATACCAGCCAGCAATGCCAACTGCTCGTTAATGAGGTCTGAAGCCAGCACCGTATGAGCTTGTTCGTAAGCATCGGCGGTGGTCAGGTAGTTATCCTCACCGGTATTGATAATCACGCCTGCAAAACCGTTGATGACACGGGAAAAATACTGATCTACCAAGGTACGCTGCGGGTTAATATCGCGGAACAAGATGCCGTACAAAGCGTCGTTCAGCATCACGTCCAAACGCTCGAGAGCACCCATAGCGGCGATTTCGGGCATACACAGACCTGAGCAATAGTTGCACAGACGGATGTAGCGACCCACTTCCTCGCCCACTTCGTCAAGAGCCTTACGCATGATGCGGAAGTTCTCCTGGGTGGCGAAAGTACCACCAAAACCTTCGGTAGTGGCACCGTAAGGCACGTAGTCGAGCAAGCTCTGACCCGTGGTACGGATCACAGCAATAATATCGGCACCCTGACGGGCGGCGGCCTGTGCCTGCACCACGTCTTCATAAATATTGCCGGTAGCCACAATCACATAGATGTAAGGTTTCGGACCCTCACCAATGGTGTTCAGGTATTCGTTACGTTTGGCCACGTTAGCTTTGATACGGGCAATACATTGCTGCACGTAGGGGTCAACCGCAGCTTTGATCTTGTCAAGGGGATTCAGTTTCAACGAAGTGATATCCAATTCATTGACAGCCATTTTCTCGGCTATCTGTTGCGGGGTGAGACCCGTCTCAATGATGGCGTTGCCAATATAGTACAGTGCGCCTTGGTTCAGCAAACCCTTCTCGTGAATGGAATTCACCACGACATTGGGAAGCGGGACCTCATTGCTGTCGATACCGTCAATACCTATCAGACGGCAACATGTACGCTCTACCGTCACAGTGGTATAGATGTCCACAAACTTCTGCACGTCGTCGGCAATGCTCTTCGCCAAATTCTTTGCTGACGCAACCTTCTCAAAATCAAGACCTAATTTACTTTTCTTCATTCTTTTAATTTACTTAGTTTGGAATTCAGGACCCAAAATTATACAATATTGTTTCAAACCAGCAAAAATACAATTTATTTTTGAGATTTGCAAGAGGCAACAAGTTTTTTCTTCACACTTTCCAAGGTACCCCTCAACCGTCGTCATTGCCTACGCACGCAGCGTCAGTGCAAATGAAATTTACCATTGACCGTACGGTCAATGGTAAATTTTTTTACAGTGCACGGCACCCACTTTCGCGGCAGGCTCATACCATCATCATGGCAGGTGATTCCTGTGCCGCGAGGTATGATGGTGCTATCATGCCCACCCCAGACTGCGGCCTACGGCCTTGTCAGGGGTTAATTGCACTGCGTGCGTGATGCCTCTCCGAGGCTTAGCTCGTTGGGATTACTGCCATGTTGATCCGTGCGTGGGCCACGCCGACGGTTGGGGCGTACGGGCCTGAGCGGGGGCACTTTTTGTATTCCCGCAAGGCCAAGTTGGTTTTCCCCTGTAGAGACGCGATTAATCGCGTCTCTACAATTCATGCAACTGCGTTCTCGCAGTTGCCGCCCTGATGCTGCGTGCGGGGGTCATGCCGACGGTTGGGGCGTACGGGCCTGAGCGGTTGCACTTACCGTCGGCTTGATTTTTCTGTGACTTTTTGATCACAGCAAAAAGTCACAGAAAAAAAATTTGTATTTTAAAAAAATTCTTTGTATCATTGCCGATTGCTGATGTATATAGGTGTAATATATAAATAAGGCATATAAAGCGGAGCCCCCCTCCCTTTCAAAAGCCTTGAACACCTAGAGGGGATGGGATTTTAAAAACGAGAAACGATGATACTTTCATCCACTTCCAGCCACCCTCCGATGCTGCGAAAACTGCGGTTTCCTGCGGCATTTCTCCCATTTATTCCGAAAACGATAATATTGAATGACAATAAATTATAAAAAAATAATCAAAAAAAACACTCACTATGAAAAAACTTTTATTCTTTTTGATGACGCTCATGGCTCTCAGCCTCTTCTGGGGTGGAGCGGTGAAAGCACAAGAAACACACACTGTGTACGACGAAACGACAGGGACACTGACCTCCAACCAATATGTCCCAATGTACGGCAACTATTTCGACAATTTCACCAAATGCGAATTTGTCATTCCTGCCAATCAATTGGAAAATATGGTTGGTGGAGAAATTTCCGCATTAAAATTCTACATCCAAACAGTTGGCACCTATGGCACTGGCTGGAGTTCTAACCAACAGGTGTTTCTGAAAGAAGTTGAGTCAACTTCACTGTCAGCATGGAGTGGCACAGCTGATGCCACCATCGTGTGGGAAGGCTCATTTACTACACCTGCACCAAATGCTACCGAGTTTGAAATTACATTCACCACGCCGTATGTATATCAAGGTGGGAACCTTCTTGTTGGCATCTACAATACCACAAAGGGAGGCTATCGTGATGTTAAATGGTACGGACGGTCTGTTTCTGGAGCCTCTGGAGGAAATAATAGCAGTACCTCTTTGAACTATGTTTCCTTCTCTCAGAAGAATTTCATCCCAAAGACCACTTTTACCTACGAGCCTGCCCAGCAGGGCGGTTGCGAAAAGCCTGCAACTCTTAATCACTCCAATGTCACCGCTACCTCAGCTACCCTCACTTGGACAGGTGGTAGCGGCACCTATAATCTGGAGGTGAAAGGTGGCAGCTACACTGACTGGACTTCCGTCTTGTCCAACACCCCCCTCACCACTACCACGCTCTCACCTCTCAATCCCGAAACCCAATATCAAATTCGCGTCCAGAGCGTATGCGGAGAGGAAGTGAGCGGATGGAAGACTGCCAGCTTCCCTACCCCTTGCGGTACCATTACCACCTTCCCCAAGACGTACACCTTTGAGACCTCCGACGGCTTCCCGTCAAACGCTTCAACTCCGACCACCAACCCGTTCAGCAGCTGCTGGCGCAATGAAGCCACCGTGCAAAATGGATCCTACTCCACCCGTGTCTGGGGTACTTCTACAAGCAGCAAGAAAAACGGCAGCCAGTCATTAGTACTTCCCGATAAGGGTAGTGGTTCCAAAACCATGTTAGTCTTTCCGGCAATGGATTTCACCTCGGACAACGGCTACGTCGTCTCGTTCTGGATTTACAGAAATGGCAGCTCTACCAGTCCCGAAGGCTTCAAAGTGTATGCCAGCGATTGCGACACTATCGGAGCCAGCGCTGTAGAGTTGGGTCACTATTCCAGAAATTACAATATAGCCTATCCTCAAACCGAATCAGCCTCTGGGTGGTACTACTATGAGACCTCCCCCATCATGATGACAGGAACAGTCTATATTATTTTCGAAGGCCAAAGTTACTACAGTAGTGCGACCTATGTTGATGATGTCACAATTAAAGTTGCACCGAATTGCCTCAAGCCCACCGGCCTTGAAGCAAATAACATCACCACCAACTCGGCTGATCTGAGCTGGACAGACCACGGTGAGACCGCCTGGACACTCTACTACAAGAAGACCTCCGACGAAAATTATACCGAAGTCTCCAATGTGAACGAGAACCCATACACATTGCCCGACCTTGATCATTCCTCCAATTACCAGTTCTATGTGGTGGCCAACTGCTCCGCTACCGACAACAGCGAAGCCTCCGACGTGAAGACCTTCTCCACCGAGTGCGCAGCCATCTCCGCCGATGGATACAGTGCGAACTTCGACGACTATACTGCTGGCAACAATGTGCTGCCTTTGTGCTGGCGTCCCATCAACACGACCACCAATAGCTCCTATACAGGATATCCAAAAATATATAATTATAATGCTAATTCGCCCTCTAACTGCCTGTACCTCTATTCGTATGCGTACTATAGCGGTGGCTCGACCACTTCCGATCCGCAGCCGCAGTATGCTATCCTACCCGAGATGACAGACCTCGCCGGCAAGCAGATTACCCTGCAGGCCAGAGGATATAACACTTCCAGCACCTTCAAGGTGGGTACCATGAGCGACCCGACGGATGCCTCCACCTTCACCGAGATTACAGGCTCTCCCGACAATCCCGCCGCCATAACCACCTCCTATCAGGAATACATTTTCTATATCCCCAGCAATACAACCGACCGTTACGTCGCCATCATGATCGAGGCCGCCAACTCGTCCAGAACTACCAATGGTGTCTATATCGATGATATCGTTTTTTCTGTGGCTCCCACCTGCTGGCGGACGCAGAACCTTGCGGCCAGCAATGTGACCAACGAGAGTGCTACACTCACCTGGCAACGTCATGCCATGGGCGAAGAGACCGCTTGGGTGTTGCAGTACGGCATCGATGAGAACTTTGGTGACGGCACCTACACCGAGGTAACCCCGAGCACTAACCCCACCTACACCATTGAAAACGGCCTCGCGGCCACCACCACCTACTATGTGCGCGTGAAACCCGCTTGCGACAACGACGGCAACCTCTGGAGCGATACTATTAGCTTCGAGACCGAAGCCTCCTGCATGATTCCGAACAATCTTGTCATCAGCGATGTCGCTGCCCACGAAGCCTCCCTCAACTGGAACGGCAACAACGACAGCTACAACCTGCGTTACCGCAAAGCCACCACTGCCCCGGTTTTCTTCAACGAGACCTACGACTTCGAGGACAACTCTCTTCAAGGCTGGACTACCATAAGCAATGACAACGATAATAATGCCTGGACAATTCAGAATGGTTCTTCTGATGCTCATCAAAGCTATTATTATGCTCGTTCGAGATACACTAGTTCAGGCAATGGAGTGGCCAACGACTGGCTGATTTCTCCTCAGATTCCTCTTGGAGGCACATTTAGCTTCTATGCAAAAAGATACAGCACGAGCTATACCGACCAATTCCAAGTCTATGTCTCTACAACAGGAACTGAAATCTCAGACTTCACGGCTATTAGCGAAGTAATTACACCTAATGCCACCTACGATCCATATGAATATGATTTAAGTGCTTATTCTGGTTATGGCTATGTCGCCATTGTGTATACTGCACCTAATAATCAGTATTACGTCTATGTCGACGACATCCACATCACTGCCACCATTCCTGGTGTTTTCGATGAATGGCAGACGGTGAACAACGCCACCAAGCCTTACCCCTTCAGTGACCTTGACGCCGAGACCTATTACGAGGCTCAGGTGAATGGCTACTGCAACAGCAGCAGCACAACGACTGATTGGAGTAATCCCATTTCCTTCACCACCGCTATCGCCTGCCCCGCTCCCACCAATCTTGCCTACTCCAACGTCGCAGCACACACTGTGGACCTGACCTGGAATGTGAACGGCAACCCCACCACCAACTATGTGCTTACCAAAAACGGTGAAGAGAGCAATATCGTTGTCACCATCAATGAAGGCGTTGCCTCCTATCAACTCCAGAACCTCAATGGCGAGACCGAATACACCGTGAGCGTGAAAGCCAACTGCGGTAACCTGGATGGTTACAGCGCTCTCAGCAATGAAAAGACTTTCACCACCTTGGTCTCTTGTGCAATTCCCACCGAACTTGCCGCAATTGACAAGACCACATCAAGCATTAAACTGCACTGGACCGCCAACAACGGCGAGACCGCTTGGGTGGTTGCCCACAAGATCGACGGTGCTGACGATTTTACTGAGGTGCCTGTAGCTCAGTCTGACCTTGATGGCGACGGCAACTACAACCTCATCGGCCTTGGCGACGGCAAGACCTACACAATCAAAGTCCGCGCCAACTGCGGCGAGACCGACGGCCTGAGCCAGTGGAGCAGCACGATTACACACGCTACCGCAGCCTCATGCGCTACCCCGACCAACCTTACCGTTAGCGATGTCAACGGACACGGCGCCACCATCAGTTGGACCGACACCCCCGTCGAAGGCAAAAGCTACATCGTCATGGTCGCCAGTGAGAACATGGCTCTCAACGTTGACTTCGAGAACAACAGCATCCCCTCCAACTTCAACAACGATGCCGGACATCCCTGGTACGTGTACACAGGAACGGATTGCAGCAGCAGGGCCATGAGAAGTAACAACACCGGTCTCGATAATACCACTTCGGCCATTGAGGTGACAGTCAATGTCACAGAGGCTTCGACCCTCAGCTTTGACTTCTGGTCGCGTGGCGAAGGAACTGATGACCAAGATTGGGATAAGAGTAAATTCTACATTGATGGTACTGTTATCTTCAATTACGGCGCACATGACACATGGGAAAGCTATAACGCACCTATCGCTGCCGGAACCCACACTCTGAAGTGGGAATTCAAAAAAGATGGATCACAAGCTGGAACGGGCGATTGTTTCTATGTGGACAACATCAAGATTACCGCCGGTGCTTCCGCTTTTGTCGAAAAGCAAGCCATCACTGCCACCAGCCTCGAGCTCGACGACCTTGATCCCGAAACCACCTATTACGTGAAGGTGAAAGGTGACTGTGGCTCCGCCACAAGCCCTGAAAGCGGTGTAGAGACCTTCACCACTCCGGCAGCTTGTAACGCTCCCACCAGCCTGAACTACGATGACGAAAGCGTCACCGCTCACACCGTGGATCTCAGCTGGACTGAGAACAACGGTGCCACCGCATGGAAGGTTGTCTATAGCAAAACCAACATCAACAATAGCGAAATTACCATCGACATCGATGAAAACGATGTAAACATCAACGGCACTACCATCACATACAACCTCACCGATCTCGATGGTGAAACAACATACACCGTGAGAGTGAGGTCCAACTGCGGCGGCGTACACAACGACATAAGCGCCGAGAGCAACTCCACCAGCTTTATCACCTTGCCGGCTTGCTATCCCGTAGGTGATGTTACAACTTCAGACATAACCGCTTACACGGTCACTGTCCATTGGTCTGATGCCAATAATGTTGGTGCATACGTAATCAAACAAGGCGATAATGTACTTGATGGAACAACCACACCCAGTGTTGTCATCGATGCCACGAACCACACCGCCACCATCAGCGGTCTCGACGAGAACGAGACTTACTCCGCTGGCACCTTCAAGGTGTTTGCCGACTGTGGCACCGAAGGCCTGTCCGCTGGCGTCAACATCCCCGCTTTCACCACTCCATGCTCTGCTGAAACTTCCTTCCCCTGGACCGAGAACTTCGAAAGCCTCACCACCGCCAACGCTATCCCCGACTGCTGGAACAAGGATGACGGCACACAGACTACGGCAAGCTACAAGTGGGGCTATAACACCAGCAGTTCTGGCAACGGAGCCTGCAACGGCACGAGCCACGACGGTTCGAAATGCATACGTTACAACTCGTATAACTCTTCCAACTACAACTATTTAAAGACCAAACCTCTGAGCCTGCCTACCAATCAGCCTATGCAGCTGAAATTCTGGTATAAGAATCCTGCTGGCGGCGACTTCTCGGTCTATATCTCCACCGATGGTGGTGCCACCTATGCCACCGCTCTCGCCACAGGTCTTACTGGTGTGTCCGACTGGACCGAGCATGAGGCTATCAACCTCGGAGCATACGCCGGACAGGATGTCGTTATTGTCTTCAAGGGAACCTCCGCCAGCGTTTACTCAGGCGACTACTACATCTACCTTGACGATGTTACCGTGGAAGAGGCTCCAGCCTGCCTGCCTGTGACAAACATCAGCTTCAGTGATGTAGAGCGTACCAGCATGACGGTAGCCTGGACTAAACATGCCAGCGCCACCAACAATGACTTCCAGTTGGTGTACAGTACTACTGAATTAGATGAGACAGCTCTTGAAGAGGCCAACAAGATTGACGTGGAAGATGAGATTATTTATCATTTGGATAATCTTGAACGCAATACATTATATTATGTATATGTAAGAGGAAATTGTGGCAATGATGGTTATAGTGAGTGGGCAAGTGCAACACAACGGACACAAGGATTAGGTGCTGATTGTACCAATTCTGAAGAAATGACACTGCTCTCAGGTAATGGCACAAGCGATAATATAAATTATGTGCCATTATATACCAATTATGGCGGAGAATATGCCATTCAGATATATACTGCTGCAGAACTGACCGAAATGGGACTAACAGCAGATTCATATATCTCTTCCATAGCTTTCCATTTGAAAACAATTGGAGATGCTACTACCGAAGATAAATATACGAAGACCTCTTCTGTATGGATGGCTAATACAGAAAAGAACACCTTTGCCAACGGTAACGATTGGATGACTTCGGGACTTACTCAAGTGAAAAATCCATCTGCAATCGCTTTTACTCCCGCTGATAGCTGGATAGAAGTTCCTTTAGATAATGCTTTCCAATGGGACGGAACCAGCAATCTGGCAGTTGCCACTTTGTTTGTGTCAACGGGTAGTTATACTACACATACATTTTATGGTAAAGCTTTAACTGAATATAGGACTATATACTATAGAGCAGACGGAACGAGTTTAACTGTCAATAATGGCATTCCAAGTGGTGGTTCTAGTACCTCTTCTACCAATTATACACAAAGAGCCGATATTAAATTCACCGTTTGTGAGGAAGCTGCCGCTTGTCCCGCTGTTACCAACCTCCACGAAGAGGATGTTACCACCGAGAGTGCAACAATCAAGTGGACTGCCAGCACGGGCGACTATGTGGGTAGCTATGAGCTGTACTACAGCACTGAAGAGGTGACAGAATTTGATGCTATTACACCGCAATACACTATAACACAAGGAACCGAACAACCTCTTACTAGCTTGACAGAGAACACTACCTATTATGTGTATGTAAAGACGGTTTGTGATGCGAATAACCATGATGACGGTGTGAGCGAGTGGGCTCACTTGCAGTTCACCACCACCGCCAACTGTGTGGCACCTGTCAATGTCGCTGCAACCCTCACCGCCAAGAACGCAGCTAACGTTACTTGGGAAGACGGTGACAATGATACCGAGAACAACAACTTCCAGTACATCCTCAGCACATCCCAAATCACAGATTTCAGTGGCATAGTACCCACAGAGGTGATGGGTGCTGCAACTGAGAAATCCTTGACTGGACTGGAGTATGCTACCGACTATTACTTCTATGTAGCCAACAATTGCGGCAACAGCACAAGCGACTATACGGAGGCCTCCTTCACCACTGCCGCCGAATGCCCTGGTATTCAGAATCTGACCGCTTCTGAGATAGGTCCCAACACCGTAAAACTAACATGGGAACGCGGACAATTCGGTGAGGAAACGGACTGGATTGTATATGTCAATAACACCAGTCCTTCCCTGCAATGGTACTCTACCGATACTACATTTACCGCATTCGGTCTTGAACCCGAAACCGAATATTCCATTGGAGTAAGCGCAAGTTGTTGGGATGAAGGACATTCCGTAAATACTGTTTCTCCTGGCACTGAAATTGCAGTGACCACCGCCGCCGCTCCTGGCGACTGCCAACAGGTGGGAAATGGAACAGGCTATGGAAATATGCCCGTAACCAATTTTGATTATGCATACACCCAGATGATTTATACTGCTGACAATTTCACGCAAAGCGGTAATATCACCTCTTTGAAATTACAACGTTCCTCCTATAGCAATGTAATGAACAATATGAAGGTTTATTTGGGCACAACAACTAAATCCACCTTCGCAAATTCATCAGACTGGGTTCCTGAGGCAGACCTTACGGAAGTTTATTCAGGTAGTTTTGCCACAGGTACAGAATGGTTGGAGCTTAATTTCTCAACGAGCCCATTCAGCTATAACGGAACTGACAACTTGGTGGTAGCCATTTCCAATGGCCATGGCAATTGGAATTCTATTCAGAATTTTAAATATACTCCCGCTACAAACACCGTCTTGACAAGAAGAAAGGATAGTGATGATAGTTATGCCGACTATCCGGGAACGAGTGCAGGGCAATCTCCTCAATCAGAACGTACCAACATCCAATTCTGCTTCGAACCTTCAGCATGCCCGTCAGTGAGAAACCTGACCGTGGAGGAAGTAACCACCTATAGCGCCGAAATCTCATGGCAACCAGGAAGCAACGAAAGTTCATGGAAATATTACTATGCACCTGGCGAACAAGCATTGAACGATGAAGATCTGGCTAATGTTAACACCCACACATACAATGCCGGACTTTCTATCACACTTAACGAGCCATTGCAAAGCAACACCCACTATTTCTTCTATATCAAGCCCAACGCAGGTAATGATTGTAGCTGGCAGCATGTCGATTTCACTACAATCGCCACCTGTTTGCCACCGACAGTAAACGCAGTTGAGGAAGAGACTATCACGTCCGAAAGCGCCATCGTCAGTTGGACTGCCAACACCAACAGTGCAAACTTTGACAATTCCATATCTACTTGGATATTACGTTACAGAAAAGTCAACACCGACGAATGGACGGTAAATACTATTTCTGCTGGAGAAACCAGCCATAGCGTAAACGGCTTAAGTGGAAATACCACCTACGAAGTACAGGTAAGTTCTGTTTGCGTTCCCAATGTTGACACCAGCAATTGGAGCAGTTCGGTGGAATTCACCACCAAGTGCAATCCCATTACTGTCGATGCCGACCACTCATTCACCGAGAACTTCGATGCAACAACCTTCCCGCCGACATGCTGGGATAGCGTTGCAACATATGTTAGCAATAGTTTGCGTAAATGGACAAGAAACACCTCTTCAACTAATAATCATTCAGGTAGTATCTACGGTAGTGCATACAGCGGTTACTATGGTGATATCTATTTGATTTTACCTGACCTTGCTATAGCGAACGAAACTACAGATGTACTTTTCACTTTCTGGTCAAAAAACACTTCTGTCAGCTATTATGAAAAGAATTCAGTTGTATTACTTAATGGAGACAACGAAACAGAATTATGGACACCCTCATCAGTACCTGGTACAAATTGGGTGATTGACACCATCAACCTTTCCGCATACAAGGGCCAGACCGTCAGTCTTGCTTTCAAGTATGAGGGCAACGATGCTCACGGCTGGTATGTGGACGATATTGAAGTGGCTTTCGTTCCCGCTTGCAACATCCCCGCTAACCTAACGGCTAGCAATTTGACCGCCAACACCGCTACGATTGCATGGGAAGGCAATGCGGAAAGCTATAATATCCACTACAGGGAAGTAAGCTCGTTCAACGCCATCTTTACCGAAGACTTTGAAGACGATGCCACTATGAGTAATTGGACTCTTAACAATTGCGATGAAGGCACCGGTGTTAATACTGTTGACAACAACGACAACGCTTTCAGATTCAGTTACAATGATAATCCTCCGCAGTACCTTATTTCACCAGAACTGACGGGTGTGACAGAAGGCAGCAAGTTGGAATTCAGGTATAAGAATTACCAAAGCGGTTATCCTGAAACATTCCAAATTGGTACAAGTAGTACTAATAATACCATTGATGCATTCACATTCGGCACAGAATATACTGCTTCCGATGTAGAGTGGCATCAATACAGTGCAACTATCCCTGAAGGCACCAAATACATCTGTTGGAAATATAACTCAAATGATCAATATTATCTCTACATTGATGACATCAGAGTGGGTAGTGTTATAAGTAGCAATTGGGTAGATGCCACCAGCACAAACACCAGCATCCAGTTGACAGGCCTTACACCTGGCACCACCTACGAAGCGGAAGTGCAGAGTGTTTGTGGCGGAATCACCAGCGACTGGTCTGCGTCTGTCAACTTCACCCCGTTCTGTAACGAGTACCTGTTGCTTACCGATGCTAGCAATCTGGCCGTAGGCGACAAGATTATCATCGCCGCCGCCAACGACAATGCTGCCATGAGTACTACTCAAAACTCCAATAACCGTGGCGTTGAAAGCATTGTCAAGAACGGTAATACATTGGAGACTCCTTCAGACGAAGTACAGATTCTGACCCTTGCCGAAGGAAGCACTGCAGGCACCTGGGCATTATACACTGGCGAAGGTTATCTGTTTGCAGTGGCTGCATCAGGTAGCAATTACCTTAGAACCCAAGAAACCATAGATGCTAACGCTTCATGGACCATCACTGTTTCAGACAACAAAGCCACCTTCAAGGCCAATGGTTCCAACGACAAATATATGAGGTATAATAATAGTAGCAGTATTATATCATGTTACTCCTCAAATACTACCCAGCAACCTCTCGCCATCTACAAGTTCATTGACAACCGTGGCAAGGGTGAAGACACCACTATCCACATGGTTGCCGGAAGTTCCGTTACATGGATGGGCCAGACTTTCAGTGAGTACAAGGATTATGAGGTGGTGATGGGCACCGCTGCCAATGGCTGCGACTCAATCCGCGTGCTGCATGTCCAGCACAAAGTAGCCACCCCGGTGATTGATCCTGCTGCAGGCACCTATACACAACCAATAACGGTAACCCTGACTTGCGAAACCGAAGGCGCTGTTATCCGCTATTCTCTCAACGGTGCAGAAGAAACCGTAGAATATACCGAACCTATCAGTTTGAGTACAAATGGAACCACCACCATCAGCGCTTTCGCCATGAAGAATGGTATAGATTGGGAAAGAAGTGAAACCGTTGAAGCCGAATACATCATCGACATACAGCCACGTACCGTCAGATTTGACGCAGGTACGGGCAGCTACACAGGTGGAGACCTGACCGAAGCGACTGCTTTGGCTGGCATCACACTGCCCACTGCCGAAGCTTGTAGCACTGTTGAAGGATATACCTTCGCAGGCTGGAGCTACGAGGCTGTCGCTACAGCTACCACCACCGCTACCACTTTATTTGCCGCTGGCGAAACCTTCCATCCCGCCACCGACACTATCCTGTATGCTGTATATAGCAAGACGGAGACAGGAAGCGGAAGCACAACAACTGAGTCAACTGTAGATTTCTCAGAAGGATCATATAATAATGGTGTAATCACATGGGAATTATCGAATGTTGTATCCATTGTACAAGAACAGCACACAGGATCAACAGCACCAAATTCATCTTATGTCAGTGCTCCAAGATGGTATTCGGGAAATATGATAACAATAACACCTGATGTGAATATCAGTTCCCTGACAGTTACTGCCACCTCTTCAAGTTATGCTTCAGCATTAAATAATTCAACCTATACTAATGCAACCACCTCTTTGTCAGGTTCAGTAGTGACTATCACACCTACTAATGGAGAAAACCCCATCACTATTGTAATGGATGGTCAATCTCGTATTTCCTCATTAGCTGTCACATATACCAGTACAGGTAGTGGCAGTACCACCACCTACAACAGCAATCCTGAATGTACTATATTCTATCATATATATACTTCTAATAATACTTCTGCTAATGGCTCATTCACCATTAATCCGGAAGAGGCAGCAGAGGGGACTCCTGTTACATTGACTCCCACTGTTGACAACCATTACCATCTGACAGGATGGAGCTTAGAGGATGCACAGGGTGGCAGCTTGGATATCACAGTTAATCCTAACAACAACACCTTCAACATGCCTGCAAGCGACGTATATGTGGCTATGCAAACCGCCATCGACCAATTCACCATCACAGTTAACGCTGAAAATGGTACGGTGAATGATGGCAACGGTAATCCTACCACTGGCGGCACTTACGACTATGACACCGAAATCAGCTTAACTCCTGTTGCCGCTAATGGCTATCATTTCGCGAACTGGACCGTAAATGGCAACGAAGTCTCTGGACAGCCACTCGTATTCCATGTGACTACTGACAGCACTATAGTGGCCAACTTCGAACTGAATAGCTACGAGGTCACCGCCACCGCCAACCCGACCGCTGGTGGTACCATCACAGGTGCTGGCACCTATACTCACGGTGCAGAAGCTACCCTCACCGCTACCGCCAACACAGGCTACAACTTCACCAACTGGACTGAAGGCGGTCAGGTAGTATCAACCGACGCTATCTACAGCTTCGAGGTAACGGGTAACAGAATCCTGGTGGCCAACTTCAGCCTCAACAACTATGAAATCACCGCTACCGCCAACCCGACCGAGGGTGGTACTGTTAATGGTGCCGGCACCTACGAACATGGTGCAAGTGCTACCCTCACCGCTACCGCCAACGAAGGTTACACTTTCACGAACTGGACCAAGGGCGGCGATGTGGTTTCAACCAGCTCTACCTATGATGCGACAGTGACCGAGGCCGCCGAATATATAGCCAACTTCGCTCTCAATAGCTACGAAGTTAACGCTACCACCGAACCTATTGGCGGTGGTTCAGTAAGTGGCACAGGCACCTACAACCATGGCGCTACCGCCACTCTGACCGCTACCGCTAACGATCATTACAACTTCACCAACTGGACAGAAGGCGGTGTAGAAGTGTCAACCGAGGCTACCTATAGCTTCCAGGTTACTGGCGAAAGAAACTTGGTGGCTAACTTCACACTCAAGAGTTATGAAGTAACTGTTTCCGCTAACCCGACCGAGGGTGGTACAGTAAGTGGCGCAGGCACCTACGAACATGGTGCAAGTGCTACCCTGACAGCAACTCCCGCCGCCAACTATCTCTTCACCAACTGGACTAAGGGTGGTGTAGTAGTATCAAGCAATGCTACTTATAGCTTCACTACCACAGAAGCAGGAGATTATGTAGCCAATTTCACGCAGATGGGCGTTGTGGCTACCCCAAGCTTCACTCCTGCCGCCGGCACCTATTTTGTTGCTTATACTGAAAATCAGACTGTAAACCTTACCTGCCCAACTCCTGGTGCTACTATTTACTATACAACCGATGGTAGCGAACCCACTGCCAACTCGGAAGTTTACACTGAACCTATCAGCATTGGCAACAATACCGAAGTAACCATCAAGGCTATCGCCACGATGAATGAAATGGTCAACAGCAATGTGGCTACCGCTACTTATAAGGTTATACCTTTATATAATATAATCATCTCATCCGATATTTCTAACGGTACGATTTCCGCCAGCCGCCAAACAGCCGCCAAAGACAGTGTGGTTATTCTAACTGCAGAAGCCTCTACCGGCTATCACTTCGACAGCTGGCATGTTACCTCAGGCAATGAAGTGATTGCTGTAAACAACGACCAGTTCATTATGCCTGCCGGCAATGTGACCGTGAGCGCAAACTTCGAAGCAAATGTTTATACTGTGGCCGCCACAATAGATCCGACTGAAGGAGGTTCTGTTAATGGCACTGGCGATTACTCCTATGGAACCCAGGCTACATTGACCGCTGTTCCTGCAATCGGATATGAATTTGTACGCTGGGAGGACGAAAGTACCAATGCCAGCAGAACCATTACCGTGACTGGTGCAGTAAATGTAACCGCCTTCTTTGCACTTCAGAAACATAATATAAGCGCCACCGCTAATCCCAATGAAGGTGGTAGCGTGACTGGTGCAAACACTTACAATTATGGTACCACTGCCACGCTAACAGCTACCGCCAACGAGGGCTACACCTTCGTCAACTGGACTGAAGGCGGTCAGGAAGTGTCAACCAACGCTACCCTTGAGTTCACCGTTACCGGTGCTAGAACCTTGGTCGCTAACTTCTCACTCAACAGCTATGACATCGCCGCTACCGCCAACCCGAACGCTGGTGGTACAGTGAACGGCGCAGGCACCTTCAACCATGGTGCTACCGCCACCCTGACAGCTATCCCCGCTGAGAACTACCTCTTCAGCCACTGGACAGAAAACGATGTGGTGGTTGAAGGTGCTGGAGCAACTTACAGTTTCACCGTAGAGGGACCAAGAAGCCTTGTGGCTCACTTTGATGCCATGGGTATTGTTAAGACCCCGACCTTCAATCCTGTTGCCGGCATTTACAATGTGGCACAGCAAGTGACAATCAGTTGTCTCACTGAAGGAGCCACCATCTATTACACTATGGATGGAAGCGAACCGAATGTGCAATCATATACCTATACTGATCCTATTACCACTACCGACAACGGCACCACCATCATCAAAGCCGTCGCCATGAAGGATAATATGGTGAACAGTGAGATAGCTACCGCAGAATATGTCATCGTTCCTTTATACAGCATCACTGTGGCTGATGTAACTGGCGGAACACTCAGCACCAACCCCGAAAGCTCAGCTACCATGGGTACTGTCGTTACACTGACTGCAACTGAGACCACTGGATACAGCTTCAACAACGATTGGTCTATTACTAACACAACCAATGGCCAGCCCGTTGAACTTGTTAATGGCAATCAGTTCACTATGCCTGCCGGCAATGTGAGTGTAAACGCAAGTTTCACTATCATCGACTACACAGTTGATGCCAATATCACTCCTGAAAACAGTGGTTCTGTAATAGGTACCGGCAACTCATTCCACTATGGCGAACAGGCTACACTTACCGCTGTTCCCGCTGAAGGTTATGAGTTTGTAAGCTGGGAAGACCAAAGCACCACCAACCCAAGAACAGTAGAGGTGACCGACAACGTAACCGTAAGCGCAACTTTCGCTCTTGTCAACTACAGCATCACTGTGGCTGATGTAAACGGCGGTACACTCAGCACCAACCCCGAAAGCTCAGCTACCATGGGTACTGTCGTTACACTGACTGCAACTGAGACCACTGGATACAGCTTCAACAACGATTGGTCTATTACTAACACAACCAATGGCCAACCCGTTGAACTTGTTAATGGCAATCAGTTCACTATGCCTGCTGGCAATGTGAGTGTAAACGCAAGTTTCACTATCAACAGTCATCTTTTGACTATCCATTATGTATATAGTGATCAAACTTCCGCTGCCGACGACTACACTGAAACACTGGATTATGGTTCAGAATATAATGTAACATCTCCCGAAATCACAGGCTACACTGCCGACCAATTGGCTATAAGCGGCACCATGCCTGATGAAGATGTCACGGTGACCGTCACTTACGGAACAGACGTTCATACCCTGACCATCCATTATGTTTATGCCGCTGGAGGAACCGCTCATGCTGACGAAGTGAGACAGATTGCCTACGGTGCTGAATACTCCGTTGCCTCTCCCGCTATCACCGGTTACACTCCCGATGTGGCCACCGTTGCCGGCACTATGGGTACCGCCGATGTGACCGAGACTGTTACATACACCATCAACAGCTACGAAGTGTCCGCTACCGCCAACCCGACCGCTGGTGGTACTGTTGAAGGCGCTGGAAATTATGACCACTTCGCAACCGCTACCCTCACCGCTACCGCCGCAACGGGTTATACCTTCGTCAACTGGACAGAAGGCGGTCAAGAAGTG
>JAFXSR010000067.1 GCA_017525505.1 Bacteroidales bacterium | reverse complement strand
GGGATTTGATGCACGTATGCATTCACACGGGCAACCTGCGGTGCTTTCGTCTCAATAGAAACGAAAGGAATAATCATCGCCACAAGAAGTGTGCCGATGAGATAATAACGGCGCAAGCGAAACAGATTGCTCCCGCGCAAAGTGGCGGCATACAGCCCGAAAAACAGGGCTATCGCTACGGCTGAAAAAAATATTGTTTTCATAGCTATTCGGTTTTGTCAATCATATTACGGATTTCATCCAGTTCCTCCATTGTGATGTCCTTGTTGTTGGCGAAAAAGGAAATCATCGATTTGAAAGAGTTGTCGAAATAATTCTGCACAAAGTTTTGCATAAACGACTGCGAATACTCTTCTTTGCTAATCAGCGGGTAGTAGCGGTGTGTTTTTCCGAAGGTCTCATGGCCTATGAAGCCTTTCTTTTCCAAGATTCGTACGACGGTCAGCACGGTGTTGTATGCGGGTTTAGGCTCCGGGAAATTTGCCACCAGGTCAGCGGCAAACCCTTGTTTGATTTTCCACATTACCTGCATTACTTGTTCTTCTGCTTTGGTTAGTTCTTTCATGATATTGTACTATGATATTTTTATATCCCCCAGACTGCCGTCTGGGGTTATTGAGATTTCGCCTCTTCGAGGCTTACACTCCAAACATTCACTCATCAACATTCACTTCTATAACATTCACTCATCAACATTCACTCAATAACATTTACTCACCAACATTCACTCACCAACATTCACTCAATAACATTTACTCACCAACATTCACTCAATAACATTTACTCAATAACATTCACTCCCCAACATTCACTCATAACAACGCTGCAAAAGTACAATTTATTTTTTAATTATACAACTAAAAAAGTAATTATATTGATTTTTTTGTGCTATGCATTTGTTTTTCGTATCTTTGCAAGCATTATGAAACGACTATTTATCGCTACAAAAATTGAATTGAACGAGCAGTATATGAGCATGTTGCGGCAGCTGCAACGGCAACTGTCGGGCGACAGGATTGTGTGGGTAGATAGCCAGTTGCAACATCTGACCCTACGCTTCCTAGGCCAGACACCAGATAGTCAAATCCCAAAGCTGAAAAAAGCGATGAATGAAGTAGCCAACCAAATACAAGCATTTACCCTCGAAATGGACAAGTTGGGTATCTTCGGCAGCAAATATGCCCCCTCCGTTATTTGGTTAGGCTTTTCAGAGTTTGAAGCTTATAAAGTGCTGTTTGAAAAGATGGAAGAACGCATCCTTGATCTTGGTTTCGAACCCAATCACGGCAACCTCGTGCCCCACATCACCTTGGGGCGCATCAAAGAGACACAAAGCAAGAAATATTTCTGGCAGGTCATCGAAAAAAACAAACCCGATTCCACACAGCCATTTCCTATCGCAGAAATCACATTATACCAGAGCCATCTGCAGCCGACAGGGCCTATTTATACTGCGCTACATACCGCTAAGCTAAGAGGTTGAGAAGAACATTGATAATTAGCACATTAAGCATTATCGTTTCAGCGTGATTCGCATGGTGGTTCCGCGGTCGATGACTGACGATTTTACAAAGAGCTTGCCTTTATGGTATTCCTCAATAATACGCTTAGCCAAAGTCAGCCCCAGACCCCAGCCACGACTCTTGGAGGTGAAACCTGGTTTGAAAATAGTTTTGAATTTTCGAGCAGGGATACCTTTGCCGGTATCGGCAATATCGATATGAACATTATGTGCATCTGTCAGGATATCAATGACTATCACACCCTTGCCATCCATGGCGTCCACCGCATTTTTGCAGATATTCTCAATCACCCACTCAAACAGATAGCGGTTGAGCGGCAGAACAATAGATCCCTCTTGGGGAATATTGAACTTGATATTCACCCGTGAGGAGATGCGGGTCTGCAGGTAGGCTACAAACTCGGAAATCACCGTCACCAAGTCTTCATCCTTCAGCTCAGGCACCGAACCAATCTTGGAGAACCTCTGGGCAATAGTTTCCAAGCGGTGCACATCCTTGTCAATTTCCGCAATAATGCTTTGATCCACATTCTGCTCCTTCAGCAGCTCATTCCAAGCCATGAGAGACGAAATGGGGGTACCCAACTGATGGGCGGTCTCTTTCGACATACCCACCCACACCTGGTTTTGCTCCGACCTGCGGGCATAGCTGAACAGCAGATAGGCCACGCCAGCGAAAATAAAGACAATGAAGAACTGGAAAAAAGGGAAGAATCTCAGCTGACGTAACACCGACGATTCCTCATAAAAAACATAACAAGTGCCTTGTTCTGGAAGATTTACCTTGATAGGATCATTTTGCCCTTTCATTTTGTTGATTTCCTTCTCCACCAAAGCCGGATTATTCAGAAAATCAGCTGTAAAACCGCCCGAGGCAATGACTTTCCGCTCGGTGACATCGGTCACAATTACCGGCACCGAAGCGGTATTGATCACCACCTCCTGAAAGAACTGCTCCACCAAATTATTGATGACTTCGCGCAGGTTAGTGTATATCTGCGACTCTTTGTAGTACATGACATTGTAATGATTCCTGTAATACTGCAGAATCACGCTGTCATACTCGTTCTTATTGGGAAGTTCGGCGATATTGCTGATGCTGTTCACCTCTGCCGGCACATTCACCGCTATATTCACATTGCCTTTGTCATCTGTCAGAATACAGGGAATCGTGGAATTGTAAGACATAATATCCACATAGAAAGTCACATCCTCGTTGAGCGAAGCCTCATTGACTTTTTGCCAGGCCTTGCCCAAAATGGCGGCACGCTTACCTTCTTCAATACGTATTTGGTCAAAGAAACCTTCGGTATGATTCACCAACTCAGCACGATAAGAGATGGCATCGGCCCATAAGGACATTCTGCGCCGCTCTTCCTGTGCCACATTCTTGATCAATCTGTTGGAATAGAAAATAATCACCAAAAAGATGAGGGCTGCGAAAACAAACAGCAACCACTTCCATCGTGTTTTGGTGGCATACAACTCCATTGCAACGCTTATTGGTTCAACAATTTATCGATGATGTCGTTCACCGTCACCCCATCGGCCTCAGCCTTATAATTTCTAATAATTCTGTGACGCAAAATATTGTGAGCGACAGATTTAACATCTTCAATATCAGGAGAATACTTACCATTAAGCACCGCATGGGTACGGGCACCGATCACCAGATACTGGGAGGCACGCGGACCAGCACCCCACGACAAATAGTCAGTAGCCCAAGGATGAGCCATCTCGGTACCGGGACGGGTCATAGTAGCCAGTCTCACAGCAAATTCATACACATTCTCCGGAATCGGAATCTTCTGCAACATCTTCTGGTAGAAAATAATCTCGTCGATACTCAGAATCTGTTGCGGTTCCACCATATTGCCATGGATGGTGGTTTTCACAATATTCACTTCCTGGTCGAAATTAGGATAGTCCAAGTAAATATTGAACATGAAACGGTCCTGCTGAGCTTCGGGGAGCGGATAGGTACCTTCCTGTTCAATAGGGTTCTGGGTTGCCAGCACAAAGAAAGGATCGGGCAACTGATAAGTGACACCGTTCATACTGACCGAGCGCTCCTGCATAGCCTCCAGCAAAGCGGACTGGGTTTTAGGCGGGGTACGGTTAATCTCATCCGCCAACACGATATTAGCGAAGATAGGACCCTTGACGAATTTGAACTTACGGCTCTCGTCCAGAATCTCAGTACCCATAATGTCCGACGGCATCAAGTCGGGCGTGAACTGGATACGGTTATAGGTCAAGTTGATAGTTTTGGCTATAGTAGTAATCATCAAGGTTTTGGCCAAACCAGGGGCACCGATAAGCAGGGCGTGGCTACGGCTAAACATAGCCATCAGCACATTCTTGACAATATCATCCTGGCCAACAATGACCTTGGCGATTTCTTTTCTCAGTTCGGCATACTTTTCAACGAAAGCGTCAATGGCCTCCACGTCGTTCTTGAATTGTAAATCCATAGTAATTAGTTGTGATTAAGGTATTTGCCATTCTTCCACAAAGGGACAGTCTTTATATTCGTCATTCAGTTTGATACTGGTAACTTTCACTTTATTAACGATCCACTTCTGCAGAGTATTGTATTTTTTTTCTTCCAATGCCGCATTTTTGATATAATCATAATCATCAAACATATTAGGCTGATGTTCAGCGATGCGTGCTTTAAGATACAGCAAGCGATAGGTCATGATACCATCCTCGTTGACGTAAGGGACAGGCGAAGAATACTCACCCGGAATCAGTTTGTCGATTGTCAGGAAGGTGGATGGATCGATAGCATCCTTCTCGAATCTGTAAGAGTTGGTATAAGGGTTCACCACCCAGCCGCCTGCCAGCTTGTCGGGGGCATCGGAGAATTGTTCCGCAGCCTCGCTGAAATCCATCTTTTGCTCCAGGATTACCTGGCGTACACTGTCCAGGTACTCGATGGCTTTCACCTGCTCTTCCGCAGACGGTTTCGGCTGAATGAGGATATGCGCCACATGGATACTCTCGCCGCGGCGCTCAATCATCTGGATGATATGATAACCAGCCTGTGTCTTGATCACCGGCGATATTTCACCCGTATGCAAGGCAAAAGCGGCGGCTTCAAACTCGGGGTACAGCGTTCCACGGTCCACAAAACCGAGATCGCCCCCCTTAGTGGCTGTTCCCGGGTCATCGGAATACAAGCGCGCCAGCATAGAGAAGCGTTCTCCTCGCAACACACGTTCCCTGTAAGCTTCCAGCTGTTCTTTGATAGCGTTAATCTCATCGTCGCTCACTGGCGGAATCTTCACGATATGCCCGAATTCGTAAGTGGTCTGTATGGTGGGCAAACTATCAGCGGGAATACGCTTGATAAAATCCTTCACTTCAGAGGGTGTGATAATGACACCCGAAGTGATGCCTTGCTGCACCTGGTCCACCAGCATCTGATTGTATATGTCTTCCCGAATATCTTTTTTGATTTCCGCAATGCTTTTATGGTAATAATCCTCAATGATTTTCTCATTACCGCCCACCTGCTGTATCATCATGGCCATACGGTAATTGATGGTATTGTCCAACTCGTCGTTGGTAATGGTGATACTGTCCAGATCCGCCTGATGGATCAACAGTTTCTGGAACACCAATTGCCGGAGCAACTGGCACTTGAGGTCATGCTCGTCTTCATCCAGACTGTACTGGTAGCTGTATTCCGCATAAACCTTCTCCAAATCGGATTTCAGAATAACCTCTTTGCCAATAACCCCTATGATACCGTCCAAAAAATAGCCTCCCTGTGCCATGCCTGCAAAGCATAACATCATAAAAATCAGGATATAAAAGACTTTCTTCATCTGCATTGAAAATAGGCTGCGAAATTACAAAAAAAGAAGACACGACGGTCTTCTTTTTTCACTATAGAACAATAATTTCTATATTATTTCTTTCTTCCCAGTTCCTCGTCGGAAACGGTTAATTTCTTTCTGCCTTTAGCGCGACGGGCGGCTAATACTCTGCGACCGTTGGCTGTGGACATTCTTTCTCTGAAACCATGTTTGTGTTTGCGTCTTGTGTTGGACGGCTGGAATGTTCTTTTCATCGCTTATGTTTTTTTATTATTATTTCTAATTGATTTTCTCTCTGAAAATTGGGCTGCAAAAATACAAAAAATTTTTATTCCGGCAAATTATTTTTCAACAAAAATTGTTTGATAAGCAAATCGGGGGTTTTCACTGATTTTTGTAGCCATTCCAACAACAATTCCTCTTTTTCCGCTTCCGACAATTGCCAATTTATGGAAGATTTTCGCAATTTTTCGACGAGTTGTGACAAGGTTATCGCCACCGAATTGGAGATGTTGAAACTCTCGGTAAAACCGTACATCGGAATCTTGACATGGATGTCCGCCCCGTCAATAGCCTCTTGGCTCAGGCCTGTCAGCTCCGTGCCGAACAGAAAAGCCAGCGGGCTATTGATGTCCAAATCATCCAGAAAACAACTTTTTTCGGAAGGCAAGGTGGCTACCACCTTATATCCCTTTTGATGCAAGTCGTTGATACAATGTTGCATATTATGTTCCCGAGGCTTGTAATTGTGCAGGGTGAGCCATTTGTTGGAGCCCATCGAGATGGCATTGTGTATCTGGAACTCATACTTTCCTTCCACCACATAAACGTCCTGCAAGCCATAGCACTCACAGCTTCGCATCACCGCACTGATATTCTGGGTCTGGAACAAATCCTCCATCACCACAGTGAAATGGCGGGTGCGCAGGTTCAGCACCTCGTCAATACGGGCAATACGTTCATCTGTCAGGAAGGTCTGCAAATACTCGCAGACTTGTCGCCTTGTTTCACGGTCTTCAAATTTGTATAGTTTTGAGGCAGAGTGTCTTGTATAGGTCAATTCTTCTGATATCATAGTCTTATGGATAAAAAAAAGCCCTTTTCACGGGCTTTTTTTTTGTTGAGTAATTCCAGTTTACTTAATAGCTGTCAATTCCGAGCCAGCTCTGAATTTGACGACCTTCTTTGCAGGGATCTTGATTTCCTTCTTGGTCTGAGGATTACGGCCTTTTCTGGCAGCTCTCTTGATTACTGAAAAAGTACCGAAGCCCACCAATGAAACCTTGTCACCTTTCTTCAAGGCAGCGGTGGCAACATCCAGAAAAGATTCCAACGCCTTTTTAGCGTCAACTTTGGTGAAGCCGGCATTCTCGGCAATTGCACTAATTAATTCAGCTTTGTTCATGTTTCTTTGGTATTTAAAAGGGTTAATAATGAATGAGCTGCAAATGTATATAGATTTTTCGAGAAAAATAGCCCGCTTTTCCCAATTGTTGATAACTAATGGAAAATGTTAATAACTTTCTCCGGTTCTAAGACACACTAATAAAGCATCTTGTCATAATTCTCCTTCCGCCATCCACGGAGAAACTCACTCACCGGCATCCTCTTCTTCCCCTCAAACTGTATGATTTTCAACATTATGCACTTGTCAGTAGTATGGACAACAAACTGATTATGCGCATCAACTTCCCAAGTTCCGGCCATTTTGGAGCTTTCTAACGTACTGATTTCAGCCTCATAACATTTAATGATAAATTCCTTCCCTTCTATATTTTTGATACGAGTAAAAGCCCCAGGAAATGGAGAAAGACCTCTGATTTGATTAAAAATTTCAAAAGACGGTCTGTCCCAATGGATTAGCATGTCCTCTTTTAGGATTTTCGGGGCCGGTTTAATCGCATTTTCGGATTTTATGACCTGTTTTTTACAGCAGACTGTACCTTCTTTAATGGCTTTGAGGGTCTTAACCGCCAGTTCTGCGCCCACCCGCATCAACTCATCGTATAACTCCCCGGTAGTTTCGTCCGGTCTGATGTCCACCTCTACTTGGTCGATAATGTCACCACAGTCCACCTGCGGATTAAGGAAGAAAGTGGTGACCCCGCTTTTGGTTTCGCCATTCATCACAGCCCGTTGGATGGGGGCAGCGCCACGATAATTGGGCAATAAGGAAGCGTGCAAATTGAAAGAGCCTTTCGGCGGAATCGAATATACCATTTCCGGCAGAATACGGAACGCCACTACCACGAAAACATCAGCGTTATATTGTTTCAGCTGTTCTATGAACTGCTCATCCTTGAGCTTCTCGGGCTGTAGAATAGGCAAATTGTGTTTCAAGGCTGTATTCTTCACCTCGGAGAAGCGCAATTGCTGACCACGTCCGGCAGGTTTATCCGGCACAGTGACTACTGCCGCCACCTCTGCGAAATCAGAGGCAATGATAGCTTCCAGGCTCGCACAGGCGAACTCCGGAGTTCCCATGAAAACCACTCTTAGCATATCGATTTCTGATAGTCTATCATTTGCAGGCAGCTGACAGCCGCTTCCGTACCCTTATTACCGTGTTTTCCTCCCGAGCGGTCAATAGCCTGTTGCATATCATTGCAAGTCAGCACTCCGAAAATAACCGGGGTGGCATACTCAATGGCAGCCTTCATAATGCCGTCGGCCACTGCCTGGGCAATAAACTCAAAATGGCGGGTTTCCCCCTGGATGATGCAACCCAGACAAATCACTGCGTCCATCTTCTCATCAGCTTCCAGCATCATCACCGCGGCGGAAGGCAACTCGAAACTACCCGGTACACGACGTACAGTAATATTGGCTTTAGGCACCTGGTATTCCTGCAATGTATCCAATGCCCCGTCCAACAAAGCGTCGGTGATTTGGCGATTCCACTGGCTCACTACAACGCCAATTCTCACCTGTTGGGGTGAGAATTGCTTATGGGGAGTAAATGAAATTTCCGACAGATTTTTCTTCTTGTCCGTCATATATTATAATTTGCTTTTAACGTTTTCAGCAAACTTGGCCACACCCATACTCTGGTACTGGTCGTAGTATTCTGTCTCGATACGCTGGTAAGCGGCATTGGCTTCTTTCCAGTTCTCGTTTCTTTCGTACATCTGACCTAACTTGAACAGATTGATAGGGGTGAAATAAGGATCGTCGTTCTTGACGGCCTTCTTATAATAGCTGATTGCCTTGGCTTCGTCGCCCTGTTCGTCATACAAGTCACCAATCAGAGCCTGGCATGCATACCATAACACATCTTCTTTTTTCTTGAACTGAAGCAGATAGTTCAAAGCCTCTTCCTTGTCATTCAGTTTCAGGTAAGTCAAACCTGCGTAGAACTTGGCGGTATTGGCGGTTTTGGTCATTTTGTAATCGGAGATGATGGTCAGGAAACCGTCATTATCATCGTCACCATCCAGTGCCAAGTTCAGAGAAGTTGAATCGCCAGCCATGTAGTACTGCATGGGGGCCAGCATAGCCGCGGAAGCCTTCTCGTTTTTCGGAGTGAAATAGAATTTATTCAAAGCCATAATAGCGGCAATGACCACCAAAATAGCAATAATAACGCCATAAATTACATTTTGATACTTGGCGAAGAAGTTGATAAAGCGAGTTCCAAAATTCTCGGTTTCCTGTACATTTTCGGACTTTTTCGCACCTAATTGTTCATTATTTGCCATATCTTTTCTCATTTAAATTTTCAGGCGGCAAAGATACAAAAAAAAATATTGTATTATACCATAAATTTTTATTCATGATTTTGCCACTCCGGCTCATCCTGTGTGGCGTTGAGCATGTCATTAATCCAGTTGGCAAAAATCAGGATATAAGCTTTACTATATATATTTTTAAACATGAACTTGTCCGACTTCTGATCCAGCATCACTTCCGAGGGATGTTTCAATGGCATAATAGGATATGCCTTCTTGATCAGTCTTCTGAATTTCCGTTTCGACCCTTGCGGATGCACCCCCACGTTGGTCACAAGATTCAGCGTGGGAGTGACTGCCATACCCGAATGGAGCCAGATATGGAAATTATAGAGATAATCCCACACCGGCAGCTGGTTTTTCCGCATGATAGTATAGCGGCGGTGCCAATAACGGCGTTCTTTCGGGCGACGGGTATAATTTTTGACCAACTGATTGAAGTTGATCTGTTCCAACTCCTCAATATCCATGTTGAAGTCCTCCCAGCGGTCGGCCCAAGTGGCAAAGCCCCAGGTGGTGGCGTATGCGGAAAAATAGTAGGAGCAGTCGCCATGTGTCTTCAGCTTGCGTTTCAGAGCCTTCTGATGTTTGCGGAAATTGGATGCCCCGATATGGTAGATGCGCTTGTCGTCACGGAAACGGTCCAGCAGCTCCTCACAATAGGGGAAGAAATCCAAATGAGGCATGCAGTCCTCGAAAAGGACGATACCCTCCTTTTCATGTTCGAAGAACCACTTCATGGCGGAAAGAATGGCGGGGGACTTGCCCAGATGCTCTTCCTGGTAAAGGGTATGCAGCTCACAATCCCACTCGGGCATAATCACCGTACGGGTACGGAAACAGTCGGCACTATCCTGCTGATTGCCCTCAATAGGCGCATCAGCAGCAACATAAAGCTTGGCGGGTTGCACCTCCCTGAGAACCTGAAACAGGTTGTGGGTCTCGAACATACGATTGTAAACAATCAATAAAATCGGTACATTGAACATACGCACAAATTTTCGGCAAAAGTACAAAATTTTGTTGAATTGGGAAACTCACATGCAAATGATGACACGAGTGCATTTCAAGTGGTTTTAAAGAGTTTTTTTGCCCCTACTATCAGTATCGCCAGCACAAGCGTCATCATTGCATAACACCAACATATCACTGACACTGAAGATGCCCTTTGGCAGCGACGCAAGCATCCTGTACGTCTGCGTACTCCATTATGCTCTTTTCGCGTTCTTTCATCTCTGCTTCATTTAAGTTCGACATTCTGCATTCTTATTTATTTCAACCCACCATAGCTCTTGGCGGCTTCCTCCAGCGCCTCTTCAGTGGTGAATTTCTGATAATAGTTGCAATGGGTAACGATTGATTGTGTTGAGCAGTTCCTGCCCATGATGTGCACCAAGGCCCAGCCTTTCATCTCGTCGGCAAAGTCGTTGTCCACCAATGCCAGGCATCCGTCCACCACGGTAAATTCTTCCTGTTTCACCTCACGCATCTTGAAAACCACCTTGGGGCAGTCCTCTCGGTGAAACTGCTGTTCGGCAGTGTAAAGCAGAAAAACCTCGAAGGGTCTGACATCCGCGGCCTTGCGGTCGGTGAGGAGAGCCGGTGTTCCGTCCACCTCCCCTAATTGAAGCTGTAGCGGCATCAATTTTCCCTCACTCACAGGGATGTCAGGT
>JAFXSR010000066.1 GCA_017525505.1 Bacteroidales bacterium | reverse complement strand
TCCAAAGACTGCGTAAGCTGTTTGTTTACTCTTAACATGTAGGGGAAGAAGTTGAAGGTGTGTTATTCCCCCACGATATTTTAATACCCCAAAATTCTGCTTTTGGGGTAATAAAATTCATTGTATTTAAAACATTTATAATCAAATAAATATGTTTTTCAGGCATCATATTTTTGGCGTGGGGGAACACATTTATGGTTTGGGGTATAAAAATGTCCGGCGATTATTGATATTTTTGTCATCTAAAGAGTGACAAAATAACATCAAAATCAAAATATAATGAAAAAATTATTGACATTGACAGGGCTCTCAATTGTGCTGCTGCTTGGCGCATGCGAGAAAGACAAGAATGTCGGGGAGAGCCATCTCTTGCTCAACAGGGTCGAGGTTATTCCTTCAGACGGCAAAACAGCATCCACAGCTATTCTCTTGTGCCAAATCGGGCACGACGGGAAAAATTGTCCCGGCTGTGTTTTGTACCATGGAAAAATGAGGCATTTTGACTGTATGGGAGATGGGCACTATTGTGCTTCCTCTGCAGCTGTTCTCCTTCAACAGGATGGCGCATTTTTCACCGCCACTACCATCGACACCTTTGGTTTGACAGATCAGGACTTCTTCAACATGCCGTCGAGATCGTTGTTCGTGGAGTATGATGAGAAGAACAACGAGGTGTGGCTGAACATCCCCGCCCAGCTGGTGTATCGTGACAGCAGCACTCTGCAATTTACCCTCAATGGGTTGTATTACAGTGAGCGGGCAGCGTTTGCTAATGATTAAGTGATTACAGGATTAAAGAAATGTGCTAATTAGTTAATGTGCTAATGTGCTAATTAAACTACGGACTAAAAATGTTCATTGTTTTTTATAACTAACAGCTGGTTTAATGTAATGAATATGATAGAGATGAGAAGATGGAACAGTATTTACAGATTAGGTAAAAACAATTTTCTGGCATAAAGTCCTGCCAATCGTTGTGCGTATGGCCGTTGGCAGGATGGAAACAGGTGCCCCGCAGGGAAATCGCCATGGGCGGGAACCTAAAACCGATTTTCCCTGCTCACAAGCACCTTAGGTCGGTATATCGTGATGTTTGTCATGCGATGGCACAAGAAATCCGATGGCAAAAATAATGTTTTTTGCGATAGGGTGACAACAAAAAAATATTTGGTAACAAACAAAACGATAATACAATGAAAAAGATAATATATATTTTGCTAATGGCTGTTGTAGCGACATGTTTTTTTATTTCTTGTAATAAAGAAAGCAACTTAGATATTTCGAAAAAAAACGAATCTCATGCTAAATGTGCAATATCAAATCCTTATGATATATACGGTGAACTTCATAATTTAGCAATGGAGGAAGCCCGAAAAAAAGACTTTTTTGAGGATATGTCCGAAATTGTTGATTTTTCAGTTTGTTTCACGGCTTCACACATTGAAAAGATACATCCTTTTTACACGGTGGAGGAATGGATTTCCACATTTAGGGAATGCGCAAATTTTTTTTCTCAGGAAGACTTTCTATTTATTATGTCTGAACAAGAAATTAACTTTCACCAAGAGGTATTTAGACCATTAGAATTAACCTCTTTTCAAGAGACACAACTACAAAGGTTATTTAACCATATTCAATATGAAGAAGATGCGGAATCTTTATTATCATTTATCAGTGGATTTGAATATGAGATACTAAATGATAAAAACATAGGCGATGATGAAAAACGCATAGTTCTTTTGACGACAAGCATAGCCAAACATAGTTGCGTTTTTTCAATCTCACTTTTTTCTGGTGAAAAAAAACCAGGATGGTATCAAAGAATCGGGAAAAAAGTGGTTAAAGCTGACGCAATAGGTGCTGTATGTGGGATTGCAGATGCAGTATTGACTGGCAAAGTGGCTGCGGGAGCGGCAGCAGGAGGAGTCGCGGGAGCAATTGGAGTTGTATTAGGGACTGCCACTGTAGATGGCATAATTGCTTCTGTGGCTGGTGCGGCAGAAGCTGTTGCAACAGAAACTTCCAACTAAAATAACGTGATAAATTTACCAACAATGACAATAGTATTTTTTAGTCTTTATTTTCTTTCTTTTTTTCTTTATTATTGGATTAAAAGAATAATATATGCAAAGAACAATCATGAAAGTTATGAACAATTTATTCTTTCCCCAAAACAATACATAGCAACAGCAATTATCGGTGTTAACTGCATCACAGGCTTTCAGGGTTTTAATTTTGCATTGTTGAGATTCACAGATTTATCTGAATCCATAGTGGAGATTATTTCTTTTTTTATTGTTTTGTTTATCATAATCTGTTTTGTATGGATAACACGAAAACATTTCGAAAAATTGTTTTATTTGAAAAATAGTAAAAAAAAAAAGTAGAAAATCACATCTAAGACGGAACTCGGCTCTGTCTTTGTAATAACTGCATATTTCCCTATCTGGAGTATGGTATGGTCAAGGTAAACATACGGAACATCTCGCTGGTGCCTGTACAAGTGGATGAAAACACAAAAGCCTATATGCTTGAGGTGGAATTCCCGGCAAAGTTAATCACCACTTACGGCAAGGAATTGATTTTCAGTCAGGAGATGACTGGCACGGCAGAGATCATCACCGATGACATGCGCTTGCTGGACAAGTTCCTCAATCCTATAAAGGCGGTGATAAAGAAATAAAAAACAATGATAACGGGCTAAAACTTTAAAAAAAATGCAATTTTAGCCCAGTATCCATTGTTTAATGTGCTAATGAGACAATGTGCTAATGTGCCAATGAAATTAGCAAATTGGTCAATTAGTTAATTAGCAAATGATGAAAGGGGGAGTTTCGCTTCGCTCAAGGGGAGTTTAAATTCCCCTTCTTTTAGATTCGACGAAGGAGCGAGAGCAGAAGCAAAGTAAGCTTTGATTATGCCGAGCGAGGAGGAGAAGGAGGCGAAGCCTCCACCGGGTGCCCGAAGGACGGGGTAGTCATTGGGGGAGTCTCGGGCTGCGCCCTCGAGGGGAGAAGTGTTGATTACAAGATTACAGGATGATGGATTATATGGTGAGAAGGTGTGATGGGATGTAGGGACGCACCGTGTGCGTCCGTGAGGAGTCTCACTTCGTTCGAGGGGAGATGATAATGTGCTAATGGAATTAGCAAATTAGCAAATTAGTCAATTAGCAAATTCCCAATAAAAAATCTTTTGTCAATTGCAGATAAGACTCCGACATATTATTGTCGGCATTGCGGAGACAAAGTGTCTCGGTGATGCAAGCAGGTGCCATTGGGCAATTTTTTGTGGATGTAGCGGGGAGCAGGCGGTAGCCGGTGATGATGCGGTTCACGGGTTTTGACGGGGTGGGCTGAATTAGCAATTGGTAGAATTTAAACAATTGATTTTGAGAAATTCGCTCAAACCTTTCGCTTTCGTTGGCGGGAAGAATCATGAAAAAGCGACCGGTGGGTGCCAGCAGCTTGCAAACGGCGTCTTTCAAATCTTCAAACGGTAGGGTGTCGTTGTGTTTGCTGATGTTTTTCTGTGGGGTGTTGGGCTTGAGGGCATCCACAAAAAATGGGGGATTGGAGACAATCAGGTCAAATTTTTTATGGTGTTCGCAGGCAAAATTCTGAATACTTTGTTGATAAAAAAGGAGGTTCTGGTAATTTCTTTGCGGAAAAATCTCCTTGCTTTTCAAGGCATCTTCGATTGAAGAGGCGTCAATGTCGATGCCCATAAATTCTTGAAGGTCATTTTCTTCACAGGTATTTTCTTGAATTATGTTTTCTTGTAGCGCATTCTTTTGTAGAATATCCACCTTCGTGACATTTTCTTTCGCAGTCCTCTCCCTGAGAGCCTTCTGCTGCATCTTCCAAGCCAGACAGAAGGCAATCACTCCGCAGCCGCAGCCAATGTCCAGCACTGTTCTCACCTGGTCCACAGGGGTGGCAGCGGCCAGCAGCAGCGCGTCGGTGGAGATTTTCAGGGCGCTGTTGTCGTGGTATAAAGAGAAGTGCTTGAAGTGAAACATGTAAAAGTTCTTTCTATCCTTGCGTGACATATTCAGTTCGGCCACATTGGCATATTGCTCGCATTCGGCTATATTGAAAGGTGATTTTTCTTCCGATTAACATGATAAGAAATTTGAATTACAGATGCAAAAATAGTAAAAATGTCTTATAAATCCCCATAACCTCCAAAAATAATATAGTTACGGGGATTTATACGGTAAAAATCACTTTATAAATGCCCGTAATTATTGATACAATACTCCTTAATAGTTTGCATCAAAGAGGCGTGCCAAAGTCACGATATCCTATTAACCCCGCACAAACTTGTTGTGTGGGGTGGAAAATAACAAACCCTGTCTGCGTGCTGAAAGCACGCTATATATAATGTGGCGTATCTACGACACGCAGGAGTAGAGTAGATTACCGCATACCCCACATTACGCTACGCTTATGCGGGGTTAATAGGATTACGTGCTTTCAGCACGACTAATCGCTTATTGCATACCATTTATAAAACACTTTTATCACCAACCTAAAAAAATAGCAAGACAAGTAATGAGAAAAAAAGTAGCACTAACAACAAAAAACTTTTCTTTCAAATGCTTGAAAATCTCAAAAACTTTACGTACCTTTGCAACCCCTAAAAGTATCGACATAAACTGAAATAAATATAAAAACAAAAGCATCATGAAAGAACACTTGTTAATGAGCATGAATCCTTTAGTAAACTATCTGAAAAAGGATCCGAAAGAATTTACAAAAGCTGACATTATCAAATTCATCGAGGAGAAAGAAATCCCGATGATCAACTTCCATTATGTGGCAGGTGACGGTCGTCTGAAAACCCTGAATTTCGTGCTGAACAATCGCGAATATCTGGAACAGATTCTGTCCGCCGGCGAGCGTGTTGACGGTTCCAACATTTTCCCGTCATTCATCCATGCCGGTTCCAGTGACTTGTATGTGGTGCCCCGTTTCAGCACCGCTTTCCTGGATCCGTTCGCTGACATTCCAACCATCTCCATGCTGTGCTCCTATTTCAACAAGGACGGACAGCCCATGGAAAATTCTCCCGAATATGTGCTGCGCAAAGCTTCTGAGGCTTTCACCAAGGTGACCGGCATGAAGTTCCAGGCCATGGGCGAGCTGGAATACTACGTGATTGGCGACAAGGACGATCTGTACCTGACTCCCGACCAGCGCGGTTATCACGAATCCACCCCGTTCACCAAATTCGAGGAATTTCGCAAAGAATGTATGCTGAATATCTCCAAAGTGGGTGGTCAGATTAAATACGGTCACTCCGAAGTGGGTAACTTCACCATGGAGGACAGAATTTACGAGCAGAATGAGATTGAATTCCTGGTGACCGACGTGCAGGATGCCGCCGACCAGCTGGTACTGGCCAAATGGATTATCAGAAACTTAGCTTATCAGTATGGTTTGGACGTGACCTTCGCTCCGAAAATCACTGCTGGCAAAGCCGGTAGCGGTTTGCACATCCATACCCGCATTGTCAAAGACGGTAAGAACCAGTATGTTACCAAAGGCAAGCTGAACACGATTGCTCATTCCGCTATTGCCGGTTTCATGACCTGCGCTTCCTCACTGACCGCCTTCGGCAACACCAATCCTACTTCATACTTCCGTTTGGTGCCTCATCAGGAAGCTCCTACCTCCATTTGCTGGGGCGACCGCAACCGTTCGGTATTGGTGAGAGTGCCGCTGGGCTGGACCCACAAAAACGACATGGTGGCCATGGTGAACCCGATGGAGAAACCTGCCCGTATGGATCTGTCGCAGAAACAGACCATCGAGTTCCGTTGTCCCGACGGTTCCGCTGACATTTACCTGCTCTTGGCCGGTTTGTGTGTGGCTGCCCGTCATGGTTTCGAAATGGAAGGCGCCCTCGACTTCGCCAAGAAAACCTATGTGGATGTCAATATCCATAAGGCCGAAAACAAGGCCAAACTGGAAAGTCTGGCACAGCTGCCCGCTTCCTGCTGGGAGTCTGCCGATGAATTGAGCGCCCACAGAGACATTTTCGAGCAGCATGGTGTTTTCAATGCAGAGATGATTGACGACATCATCAAAATGCTGAAATCTTATCAGGACAAAAATATCCGCGAGGAAATCGCCAAACATCCTGAAAAGATGCTCGAATTAGTACACAATTACTTCCACTGCGGATAAAATATACGTTAAGACGTTAAGACGTGGAGGCGTTAAGACGAGATTTCATCACACCGTCTTCACGAGCGAGCGTAGCGAGTGTCTCCACGTCTCACCGCCTTGACGAAAATAATTTGCACATTTGCACATTGTCTCATTAGCACATTATCAATGGAATTCGCACTCTATATTATCGGTACGCTTCTGGTGGCGGTGATTGTGTTTCTGACCGCATTCTTCTCGATGAGGATGTTTATCAGAAACGATGAACGAAAACGTTTGTTGGAACTGAAAGAACATAACAAATCAGTAATTGCTCCTGTACGACTGCAGGCCTACGAGCGCATGGCCATGTTTTTAGAAAGGATAGAACCTAACCAATTGATACTGAGACTGAACGATGGCAATACTCCCAATGTGGAGCTGCGACAGTTGCTCATTGCCTCCATTCGTGCCGAGTTTGAACATAACCTGTCGCAGCAGATTTACCTTTCTTCAGATGTGTGGGACAAAATCTGCAACGCCAAGGAGGAGATCATCCGTATCATCAATGTCAGCTCGGGCAAAATTGCTCCTGATGCTCCTGGCATTGAGCTGGTTTCCGCAATTCTGGAGCAGACAGCTGGACAATCGCCCATCGCCTCGGCGATGGAAGCCCTGAAAGAAGAAATCAGGCTGATTTTTTAAAACTGAAAACTGAAAGTTGAAAACTGAAAGTTTTTTAATATGCTAATTATCAATGTGCTAATGTGTTAATTGAATTAGCAAATTGGTTAATTAGCAAATGTGCAAATGAAACTGAAAAAACAATAACTGTTAATTATTAACTATACTGCCCCTAATCACTGATACCTAATCACTGATACCTGAAACCTAAATTCTATGACCAAAAAATTTATCGCGTTTATCATCTTACTGACCAGTGTGCTGTTTGGAATGGCACAAACCACTGTGAAAGGTTTTGTTTATGATGCCACCAGTGGAGAGCCTGTGGGTTACTGTCCTGTGGTATTGCAGGGAACCCCTTATGGTGCCATGACCGAATCTAATGGTAACTTCCTCATCGACAAAGTTCCCCACGGTCGTTATGTGTTGTCCATCAATTTTTTCGGTTACGATTCTTTTGTCGATACTATCGATGTAAGCAGTAAGATGGTGATCAAACGCTATATGATTAATCCGTCATCGGTGGCCTTGGATGAGATTCAGGTAACGGCGGAGACCGACCGCAAAATACAGGAGACCCGCACGGCTGTAATCAGCATTAGCCCAAAGGAAATGTCCAAGATGCCTGCCATTGGCGGCCAACCCGACTTTGCCCAGTATTTGCAGGTGCTGCCGGGTATCATCTCCACAGGTGACCAGGGTGGCCAGTTGTATGTGCGTGGCGGTACGCCTATACAGAACATGCTCTTGCTCGACGGTATGATTGTCTTCAACCCCTTCCATTCCATCGGTTTGTTCTCGGTTTTCGATATGGATATCATGAGCAATGCTGACATTTATACCGGCGGTTTCGGGGCTGAATTCGGTGGGCGTATTTCCTCCGTTATGAATATCAAGACGAAAGACGGTAACAAGAAGCGCCTGTCAGGAAAAATAGACCTAAGCAATATTGGGGCGCAGGTGCTGCTGGAAGGTCCCCTCATCAAGCTGAAAGAGGGCAGAAAGACCTCCATGAGTTTCATATTGTCTGGTAAAGGTTCTTTTCTGGAACAATCCTCCAAGGTCTTTTATCCTTACGTGAAAAATGAAAACGGCCTGCCTTACAATTTCTTGGATTTATACGGAAAGATTACTTTGGCAGGACAAGGCGGCTCGAAATTCAATATCTTCGGTTTCAATTTCATGGATAAAGTCAACTACAACAGCTCTATCCAGTATCAGTGGAACAACTGGGGTGTGGGAGCCAACTTCCTGCTGGTGCCCGGTCAGGCCAATACCACTATCGAGGGTACTTTTGCTTATTCTGACTATATTTCCAAAATCAATGACCCCGCATACCAGAGCGAAGGCTCGTATAGTAAATACACCCGTACGGGCGGTTTCAACTTCAATTTGGTATTCAATTATTATGTGGGACGAAGTGTGTTCAATGTCGGCATAAATGCCGTGGGTTTCAGCACCCAGTATAAGTACTGGACCAAATACGGCAATAAGGAATATCCGAAAGACCATACCACCGACATTTCGTTCTTCCTCAAATACAAGTACAATTACAAAAACAAGCTGTTGATTGAGCCGAGTTTCCGTCTGCAATACTACACTTCGCTGAGCAAGGTGTCACCGGAACCCAGATTAGCCTTGAAATACAACATTACCAAGAAGATACGTCTGAAGATGTCGGGTGGTATATATTCCCAAAATTATGTGGCTGTCACCTCCGACCGCGATGTGGTCAACCTGTTCTACGGTTACATTTCCAGTCCCTCGCAGCTGAGTATTACGCCACTGTTGCCGAACGGGAAAAAGCCGAAAAACCGTCTCCAGACCTCCCAGCATGCGGTTTTAGGCCTTGAGTTGGATGTGTTGAAATATACCAGTATCAATATTGAAGGCTACTACAAGCACTTCTCGCAGCTGATTTCAGTTAACCGTTACCTGATGGACGAGCAGGCTGACGAGATATTCATGTGGGAGCAGGGACATGCCTATGGTGGCGACATTTCCATCAAGTTTGAATACAAGGGCCTGTACCTCTGGGGTGTATATTCTTTGGGTTGGGTGAAACGTACCGATGCCAATGTGACGTATGCGCCGAATTTCGACCGCCGCCACAATATCAATATATTGGCCTCATACGCTTTCGGCAAACGCCGCTCATGGCAGATTGACATGCGCTGGAACTTTGGCTCGGGCTTCCCCTTCACGCAGACCCAGGCCTATTATCCCAGCTTTGTGCCCTCGGGAGGTATTGGCGACGACATCATCCATGCCAACGAGGATCTCGATTTTGTGTTGGATGACCTCAACCAAGGACGACTGCCAGCCTACCACCGTCTCGATATCGGCTTCAAAAAGAAATTCTTCATTGGTGAGCGTCACTCCATTGAGTTGAGTGCTTCACTGACCAACGTGTATAACTACAGCAACGTATTCTATGTGAACCGTATCACCAACGAGGTGGTATATCAGCTGCCCTTCCTTTACTATTTCGGCATGAACTGGCGGTTCTAAATAGGGATTAGTGATTAGTTAATAGGGGTTAGTAGTCATCTTCTTGAATGAGCGCAGGAAGGTGGTGTAAGAGTTGTGCCTAGATAGAAGAAAAGGATAGCATTAATAAATTTTTACGTATTACAAGTTGCTTTTTACGGAATGCAAGATTTGTTTGGGCGAAAGTGTTTATTTTTGTATTCTAATATACGTTATGTAGATTGTGAAATCATTAAATTAAAAACCCAAATTTTGTTAAATTCAAAAAAGATGAAAAAAATCACCCAAATCGCCTTTTCTGTGCTCTTTCTTTTGTTTTCTTTTAACCCTATTAAGCTAATGTCGGCACAGTATGTTTTCAAAACGGATGCGTTGCATAGTGATTCGGTGGCCTTGTATTCATTTGCTACCAAACCGGATAAATACGGCACTTTGGTTTTTAACAAGGTGGAAGGCTATCTGCCTAACGGAACTCTTGTGACTATCAACGGGGGAGAGGATTCCATCGCCAAAACAGTGATGAACAAAACTGGTGCCAAAGGGTATTTGGAAGATATGCTGACGATAACCTACGAGGGCAAAAAATATTATGTGTCTCCCGAGAATCTGGTGTTGAGTGTTGAGGATAATCCGGCGGAAACAAAGGATTTCATCAATAAAAAGAAAAATCAGCACACTTACCTTGGTCATTGGTACAATACATCCGCCCCTTATTTGGCAATACTCATCTTGTTGATAGTGGCCATACTGTTTGCTTTATTCGTTAGTGGTTCCGATGGATTAAGGATGATTTGCGTGGCAGGGGTTCCCGCTTTGCTGCTGTTGGTGGTCATTCTTGAGGTGATGGGCATATTTTCGGTGGGCACCAATATGCTATGGTGGCTCGATTCTAAACGCTACGGAGGGATGACAACAGTTTTCCGCTATCTTTCATTCCTTGCTGCGGTGGTCATGCAGATTAGCTGTATGAATATCTATGTGAGGGGGCTGGCGAAAAGTGTCAAGAGAGAAGAAGGGGACGAAAAAGAGCCGCTTCGGTTGAACTTCATGCGACCCGTTTACTGTGCTTTTATCGGGGCAGTGGTTTTTGTCGCCACGATACTGACTTTCGCTTTCACAGGTTGGAATGATAATCTTGGCTCATGGTTAGCCTTGATTCTTTTTATTCTGATAACCTTGTTTGGAATATACAGTAGCTCAAAACAGAATATCAAAGTGCTCGGTGTCAAATCCGGCATTCTGTTTTCTGTATTTGCGGTGATTTATGCTGTAGGACTCGTTGTGGCACTCGTTATGTTGATTATTGGTTTCTTCACCGCCATCTTTGAGATGCTAATCACCATTGTATGTTGTGTCATTCTCTTTTTCTTCCTGAGTAAAACCATACCTATCACTTCCTATGTAAGCGGTGATACCATTGTGGAAGTTTTTGAAAGGTAAAAAAGTATTCTTTAAGAAAACAGTACATTATCAAATAAAACCCCCAAAAACACAAATTTATGGCTAACACAATCAACCAAAAAGCCCTTGATTTGCTGCAAGAAGCAGCGCTCACCTCATCATTGGTGAAAAAAGATGAACGCGCCAGCGGTGTCGTTGACGAAGAACACATGTATCCCACCACCAAGGCGGAGACTGACCGTATGGATGACCTGTTAAATCAGGCACAGGCCGCCGTTGAAGATCCCAATGAGGAAACATTCCGCGAGAAATATGAACAGTTAGACGCAATTGTGGATTGGTCATACGGCCGTTATCGCACTTGGACATGGGGACTCGTTATCGCTGTGCTGCTCTTTGCCGCGATATTGTTTTACATTCGCCATCAGCAGATAAAGAAAGCCGACGAGTATAAGGCTGTTGCGGCCCAGATTGAGGCTTGGACTCCTTGTGATACTACCATCACTTGGGAAAAGTGCGCTACGGAGGGTCGTAACTATGACAAAAGATATACTACGGCTAATCAATGGAAAGCTTACGAACTTTCCATTAAGAAGTATGAATATGAGCGTTACGAAAAAAATATCAAGGATTATGCCCATAGTGCTGATACTGCCTCAACAGCGGAAGCTAAAGAGAAGTACCTCAAATCAAAACAGTATAGTATAGAACAGGCGGAGAAATACAAACATGATTTTGATAGTCTTGCCTCTCTTGACTTTGAGGGTGTTCAGCAAATGGCGTTAAATAATGCTCTCAAATCAGCTTCCGGAGCCAAGTCAGATTCCCATTTCTTCCTGTTTAACATGATTCTTCTGCTCATTCTGATAGCTTTGTACATTTGGACTGGTTATGTCTATGGTTATGACCTTACCCGTCATACTACTCGTGATAAAATCTTCGGTTGGTTGCGCAAAGCGACTTTCTGGTTGGCAGGAGTGTTCTTTGGCACTGGTTTCTTGATGCAACTCTTTGCCCCCGACTATATTGTCAAGAATCTTGCCACTGGCCAGACTCGCCGCGAAACCGATCTTGGTGGCACTTTCTGGAATATTGTTTTCAAACTCGGTCTTATGGCCATCGGTGCTGCCATCTTCATTTTTATCTCCACATTCTTAATGTTCATTGAGACGGTGTTTGGTCTTGCCACCAAGATTCGTAATCTCATCAGAAACAAAAAAACAGCTCCAACCGCACCCGTTGCTGCGGAGTAAAAAGAATAGGATATTCTCGTATTCCTGTACATGAACTATTATGATTCATGAAGCAGGGAAGGGGATTATAAGTATCCGATAGTGTTTCGGTTATTCTGTAAAATGAAGCAGGATAACCGAAACATTGTCTTTACCGCCTGCGTCTTTGGCGGCATTGACCAAGTTTGCTGCTGAACCTCCACGGTCCAGAATGGCCGCGATGCTTTCGTCTGAAAGCATGTCCGACAGTCCGTCTGAGCAAATGAGGTATAAATCATCGGCTACTATTTTGTCTGTAATTTCCTCTACATCTGCGAAAACGCTTCCTCCTGCCCCTAAACAATTGTATATCAGATTGGATCTTTGTGACATGTCATGGGTAAGATTGCGCATGGTGTGGTCTTCCGTGAGTTGCTTTAGAAAATGGTCCCGGTAACGGTACAGACGGCTGTCTCCGATATTGACTTTGAATATTTTATCCTCATAGAAAAACATACCCACAAAAGTGGTTCCCATGCCACTATAGGCAGGGAGCTCCTGTCCTTTGCGTGTAATGAAGGCATGCGCCTGTAAGGCCCAGTCTTTCACCGCAGCAATAATATATTCTCCTTGCTGAGTAGGAGGGAGTTTTGTGAGAAATTCGTCGAAAGACCGCAGGGCCAGTTCGCTGGCAAACTCGCCGCCAGCATGACCACCCATGCCATCCGCCACCATGGCTGCCACACGAGCCAGTTCACCCATGCTAAACTCGTATGCAGAATGCTCGTCACGGTAAAACTCGCCGTTGAGGAGGATCATATCCTCGTTATTCTCACGGACACATCCTTTGTCTGAAATGAATTCACAACTGATTTTTAGCATAGGCTTCATTTTAAATTTCCACTTTGAAATCAAGGGTGGAGAAACGAAGAATATCTCCTACTTTGATAGGGTAGGGCTGGTTTGGCGTGAGCGATTCTCCATTGAGGAAGGTGCCATTGGTGGAGCCTAAGTCGGTCACTTGCCATTGCTGGCCGTTGAGTTCTATTTTGGCGTGATTACCAGAAATATCCCCAAAAGCCGCAAATACTGTCGGATAATGTCCTCGTCTGCCGATAATCACCCCACTTTCGAGACCGAGTCGAATGGGTGGGTTGGTGCAGACCAAATGTCCTGGTTGCTGAGGTGCAGAGGTGGCGGGTCGGATAGTGGCTGAAGGGGTTGTAACTATATGGGAAGAAGCCATACTGGACGCTTTGACCAGTTCTGTGCCGCACTGGGTGCAACGCTTGCCTTTGCCAAAGATTTTGCATTCAGGACAGATGAACAGCTCACTTCCACATTGGTCGCAAAACCAGCTGTCGCTTTCTATATTGGCTTTACATTTGGGACATTTTGTGAGATTTGCCATATTTTTCTTGCTAAATTATTCACATTAAACAAATTATATAATCATATCTTCAGGCAATAAATAGGTCAGCGTTTCCTTGTCCACCTCACCATGGTTCAACAATGCCATCAGACGACTGCTTTGTTGCTGTTTTACCTTGACGAAATAGTTGCCCACTTCGCGTGCATTGCCGAAATGACGGTCACGATGCGCATATAGTTGATGGAAATACGCCATCATTTTCTGTTCCGCTCCCGGAGTCATCACAAAGCTGTTTTTCCGCACTATCTGTCTGAAAATATCCGCTAATTGGTCGGCATTATAGTCTTCAAAATAAATTTTCTTGTTGAAACGGGAGGTCAAACCCGAATTGGTTGCGATCCACTGTTGCATTTCATGGGAGTAGCCTGCCGCAATACACACCATTTTGCCTTTGTAGTCGAGCAACAAAGGTAGCAAGGTGTTGATGGCTTCTTGTCCGAATTCATCGTGGGCACCCTCGTTGAGTGCGTATGCTTCGTCGATAAACAGTACCCCGCCGATCGCGCTTTTCACGACTTTCGCGGTTTGCAGGGAGGTTTGTCCCATATAGCCTGCTACCAGGTCTTGCCGCTTGACTTCTATCAGCTTGTTGGTGGGTAACAAACCGAGAGTAAAGAATATGTCGGCCATGATGCGGGCCACTGTGGTTTTGCCTGTGCCGGGATTTCCCAAAAACAGGTAATGGTCCATGTTCATTTTGTAGTCTGTTCCCATCATTTGGGCTCGTTTTTGCTCAATCATGATGGTTTCGGCCAGTTCGCGCACTTCTTTCTTTACAGAGTCCAGACCTATCAGCTCATCAAGCTGTTTCATACAGTCGTTCAAATTCACCTTTTTAGGACTTTCGTAAGGAATGTCAGCCTCCTCGATGGTTTCCACCAGCTGTTTGTTCCATTCGTCAGCATTCAGCTGGGCCAGGCGTGAGGATTGACGCATGATGACTTTTTCCGTCAGACGGATAATGTCGCGCACATTGCCGAAATGCTCATCTTTTTGGTTTGCCATCAAGTTGATTTGCTTCTCCAAGGCATCTTCCGCAGCGGGGTTGAGTTTGCGTTTTTTCTTGCTGATTTCAGACAGGAAAATCTGTTTCAGCTGTGCGGGAGAGTAATCGTCTATATGAATGAAATTAGTGAAACGGCTACGGAAACCAGGATTGACGTTGTCCAAAAAATCTGTCATTTCTTTGGCGTAACCAGCGCAAATAACAACGAATTTACCACTGTCGTCAGACATTCTTTTCATCAAGGTTTCCACTGCTTCCACGCCTTCGAGGTCTTTGCCTGCGCCTATGTTGGCAGGTAACAGGGAATAAGCCTCATCAATGAAAAGGATACCGCCCATGGCCTCGTCGCAGGCTTTGTCAACCAATTGTGCCGTTTCATTTTTATAAACACTGAGCAAATCTTTCCGTGTTTTCTCCACTACCTTGTCGGTGGGCAGCAAGCCGATGGCCTTGAATATTTTACCTAACATTTTGGCGACAGTGGTCTTACCAGTGCCAGGGTTGCCTGTCAGCACGATATGTAGCGGTGTGGTTTCCGCGTCACCCAACCCCATGTCAAGCATACGCTTGTCTAATTGGAGTTTTTGTGCGATAGTTCTGATTTCCTTTTTGACCATATCCATGCCTACAAAAGCATCCAAATCGGCCAAAAGCACATCCAGGTTTTTCTCGGCCATTGCTTCCTTTCCTTCGATGTCTTCTCGGGTTAAAACTGACAATATATCGGTGGAATAAGTACCGTTCAATTTGGCTTCTTGCAGGCGGTTACCTTGGTTTTTCAAGGCTTTCTCGAGGTTGTTCCTGACTTCGCGGGCATTGCCGAAAGTGCGTTGCCGTGACAGGTACATTTTACGGAAGAAAGAACCAATATGCTGTTCTGCCTCCGCATCGAGTTTCATTTTCTTGGCTTTTACCATACTGCGGAAGATTTCTGTCAATTCTTCCGCAGTGTAGTCACGGAAAAATATATGCTGGTTGAACCGCGAGGCGAGTCCTGAGTTGGAAGCCAGAAATTCTCCCATTTCCTTGGAGTAGCCAGCCGCAATAGCCACAAACTGTCCTCGTCGGTCCTCCATCAGTTTCAGCAAGGTATCAATCGCTTCCTGTCCGAATTGGTCGTTGTCGCCTTGTTTCAATGTATAAGCCTCATCAATGAAAAGTACTCCACCCATGGCTTTGTCCACCCATTGGGTCACCAGCGGGGCGGTCTGGCCCACATATTGTGCGACTAAGTCTTTGCGGCTGACTTCCACGAGTTGTCCCACGGGCAGGACATCCATAGCGTTCAGCATGTCGGCGAACAAGCGGGCTATGGTGGTTTTGCCCGTGCCAGGGTTGCCGACAAACACAAAGTGGTCGTTGATTTGCCGTTTTGCGTTAGTTCCTTCCCGTTCCGCATCCACCTCTATTTTGTTGGCTATTTTTCTGACTTCCTCCTTGATATTTTCCACACCGACATATTGGTCAAATTCGGCCAGCACTTCCTCCGTGATCTTGCGTACAAACTCCTTGCCGGGAATATCTTCTGCGAGAACTTTGTCAGTGCGTGCGTCACGACGGAAAACCGTGTCCTTGATTTCCCGGGCTTTTTGCATGGCTATATTGGCGGATAGGACGACTCCTGTATTGTCACGGAAGTACTGTTTGAACACCCTTTCCAGTTTGGCTTGGGCATCATCGGTAAGTTCCAGCAGATATTTTTTCCGCAGTTGCATAGCGGTGAGGGCGAGAATCTCCTCAACTGTGTAGGGGGCTAATCTGAACTGGTATTGGAATTTCCGGGCGATACCTGGATTGTTGGCTACAAATTCTCCTAATCCGCTTTCTGTACCCGTCAGAATCACGATAGGATTGCCTTCCCATTGTTCCATCGCATTGAGCAGGTTGTCGAGTTCGGTTTTTGAGCGCACTTCCCCGTCTGGCAGCAGTTTCTGTACATTCTCTATGCATAAAATGCCGTCACGGGCAGCCATGATGTTATTGTCAAAATCCGCTTGGAATTTGTCGTAATCTGAAGCGTCGATGATTTTGGCCTTCTCTTTTTTCACGATGCCGTTATCATGGAATAATTGCTGTATTATCTGAACAAGAGTGGTTTTACCCATGCCTGAATCTCCCAGAATGAGCATGTTGAGTTCCAGCGGAACCATTATACCGTTGGTTTTTGCCCTGTGCTGCAACGCCTCATGGGTCAGAAGGATGTCACGGAGTTGTTGCTTCACCTTTGACATTCCCACCAGCTCCTGAAGCAATTTCTGAGCCTTGTCTGCCAGTTGTTCGCCGCACCATTTGCAGTAAATGGCCTCTTCGCGGTTTTCCTTGTTACATTTGTCGCATCTCATGGTCAGGCTTTTTTTTTATGATGAAATTTATCTTTGATGATATCCATCCAAATCTGAAGAACATTTTTACTTGTCGTCGTTTTCTCGGCGGAAATTTCCGCTTCGCTTAAAGGCCTTTCATACTGGAAATGGAGTTGTTTTCTGTTTTTGGGATTATAATAGGTTCCTGTGATTTTTGAGTAGGAATCATCACTGAATTGGCAAGTGTAGTTTCCGTCAAGCACACCGTTTTTCTCCAAATCCTTCAGCCGCATGATATTTTTTTTCGTATCAATAATGCCCGAAACTTTTTCGTTGGTCATGGTTTTAAATTGCACATGCACAACGCCTTCCACTTGGTTGACAGTGGCTTTTGTGATATCAATAGTAGAAGTTTTTCCATCGAAAGTACCAGTCCAAGTGCTTTCGATGACTTGTATGCGTTCGTTTACAGTGGTGCGTTGTAGGAGCATTTTCGGAGTCAGCACTACCAGCAGGAAGAACAGTACTCCTGTCAGCACCATGGTAGGAATGGCATACCAAAGCAATCGTTTCAGGGATAGGCCTAAGTAATCGACATAGTCTTCCATTTTGTCTCCGATAGAGGAGTCGAAAGTTTGCGATCCATCGGTACGGAATGCATAATAGAGAGGTTCCAGTTCCATTTCCTCAAATTGTCTCCTGTTAGTCAGGGTCATCATGGTGCCTTTGCCAAGAGGAAGTTTCACATAGCATTTGATCAAAATAAGGATGCCAAAGAGCAGTAGCAAGGCGGCGATGAGGTAAGAGGCCACTGGGACAACAAAAGTCAGCAGAAAGTTCAATACCCAAAAGAGCACTGCTCCTATCACCAAAGAGATAATGGCTTCTCCTATCAAACGGCCTTCCAAGCCGGTGAGTATGCAGACAGGTATGTACAGGATGGCCGCTGAAATACATAGGAAACCGGAAAAATGTCCTGTTAAAGGATTATCATGGAAAGGCAGTCCTACTAAGCAAAACAGGAGAATCAACGCAAGCAGGGGTACAAAGCACAGAAAAACCAGCAACCAGCGCACGGTGAGCACCCCTTTGTATCTGCGTTTGATTTTGAACATGTTTTTTCTCACCTCTCCCGATGCGCTGTTATAACGCTTCACCTCCTCGATTTTATAATTCAATTGTTGCAGAAACCTGACATATTCCACCGTTTTTTTCTCAAAAGTATATTTTGGAGATAAATCCAAGGCGGGGTCTTCCTGGAAGAAGATGGTCAGCCAGGCCGTCAGTCCGCGATCGGGACTGGTTTCCTGCACTTTTTCCTGAGGTGACAGGTTCTTGACATCTTGCAAGCTAAGCAACGACTTCTCTTCCGCAGTGATATATACAGGGTCAACACCCATGCCTTTGATGCATTTGTAACTGGCAATCAATTTGTTATAAGGACCAGCCTTTTCTTTGTTGTCTTTGGAGTTTAACTCATAACAGGCGTCAATCCAGTCAATCCATTGGTCGTAGCTTCCTTTCGATTTAAGGTAAAAATACAGTCTTTTTCCTGTAATACTGTTCAGATCCAGATACAGGCTGTTGTAGTAGTTGACAAGGTCGTCGCTGTATTTCTGGGGATTGAGAATGGAATCCACCATGTCATTCAGATGATAGGCGATATGCTGATAGGTGAACATGGATTCTTGGTTCCATTCCAGAAAATAATTCACTCTGCGGTCCAATCCATATAAAACCCCATACGGCATATTGGTGGTATTATAGAGGGTGAAATCTTTCAGGATGGCTTGGATACGGGCCACTGCCCCTTTGTCACGATGTCCCACCCACAAAAGGAAGGAAGGACAGGTCAAATCTGCCCATGATTCAGTCGTGACATTGTGCTCCCGGAAAGTGTCAATTATAGCTTTAATATCGTAACACTTAATCTGCTCAAGGGTATTATTATCCTGACACTCCACAATAAACGCTTGGGAGGGGTCAAGAGTATAAATCAGCTCAAAAATGGCGTCTCGCCGGAGATTTGTGGAGGCATGGGGCTTTGTCAGTTTTTCACACACACTGTCTGCCAGAGAGACCAACCCTTGTGAACGGAGAAAAATGTATAGTCTATCGCTGTTGTTGCACAAATTCTGCTGGTATTCTGCCTGATTATGGAGCACCGAGGAAGCGATTTCTGTCGCTGTGGAGCAGGCTTTGCCCTTCACATCATAATAGGGCATGGAAGGATTCAGCGCGTAACAGGCGGCATACAAGCCTGCGTAATGATTTGATTTGTAGCGTTTTTCTACAATATCTTCCATTTCCACCTGTAATTCCGGATGCAGATTGTCTTGTAGCCAATGGCTTATTTTGCCGCTATACAGGTATTTGATGCCCAAATCTTGCTCCTTGAACATCAAATCCGCCAATTCTTCAGGGGAATGTGCCATTTCGTTCTTTCCAGCATTGAAAACAATGTTGAAATTGGATTTCATTTCCTTTTTGGGCAGGAAATTTGCAAAAGGATTCTGACCTTTGCCCCATTCGGTAATTTCTTTGAAGCCGCAACGACTGGAGGGCTCCACTGTTGTTAGAGCTTTCAAAAGACACAGGGTATGGTCGCTCATTTCCGACGGATATTGCAGTTTTCCAGAGATTTTCAGGCGCATCAGTTCCGATTCCTTCTGCTTGAATGCGTTTTCGCCCATCCACAAGCATAACAAGGACATTCCCATGGAGTAGTAATCGCTGCTTGTATAGACCTCCCTACCATCTTCTCCGGGTACAGAATAGTAAAATTCGGGAGCAACATAGATGCCTGTGCGGGCACCCGACTTGTTCTTGGCCATTCCATTATTGTCGCAGCGAAGGGAGATGCCGAAGTCGCACAACACCAGTTGGGTTTGTGCTTTGTCCACAAACATGAAATTGGCCGGTTTGATGTCGCCATGGATAAATCCGTGCTCATGGCAGGCATGGATGCATTGGGACATCAACACTGCTAATTTTTTGAATTGCGCTTCATCGCCATTCAGTTGATATTCAGCGAGACTGCCTCCTTCGCAGTATTGCATAAGCTCATAAAAACGCTCTTCCGAAGTGACGGGATTTTTCCAAGTGCCATAGCTATATAAATCCACTAGTCCGATTTTGCTGCCTGTCAGTTGGACTTCTTTCAAAATTTGAGGATCAGGAGTTTCGGAACCGGGGTAATATAATTTCAAGGTATATTTAATCCCTTTCTTTTCCACCAAAAACACATCGCCTTCTCCCGTTCCTTCTGAAATCACTTGCATGAACTTATAGGTTTTGCCGTCAAGGATGTATTCCTGCTCATGTGTGCTGTTCAGTCGGGAAATTTCTTGCGCTTCGGCTTTCCGGGTTTTCTCATTAGAGCCTCCTGCAGCGATTTGTGGGTGTATGGTATGAGATTGATTGTCAGTAATTTGCTGAGGTTTGATAGTTCTATTCACCCCACTCTCGTCCAAGTTTTGCGGCCGTGTGGTTTTGTCAGGAGCGCTTTGACCTGGATTCTGTGGCCGTATGGTCTTGTCCGGAATGTCTTGCATCGGATTTTGCGGCCGTATGGTCTTGTCAAAACCTTGTCCGTCATCAGGATTTTGTGGTCGTATCGTTTTATCAGCCATGATTAATCAAAAAGTTATTTTTTGTTTGTGTCGGGGGTGATAACTTCGATTTCCTTGTACAGCCATGTGCCGCCGAGTTGAGGTTCGCAGCATTCGCTGGGACATTTATGGGTGTATCCGCAATAATTACAAACCCAGCCTATTTTTTTCCGAATGATGTTTTTGGAAGTAGTTGTTCCAATGAAGGGAAGTTTTCGGGCACTGTAATAGTTGCGCTGGATTTGCGGACTTGTTCCGGGGTCGGGCATCATGCTCGATAGCATCTTATTCATTTCCTGAACTTTGGCATCATATTCTTCCGATAATTGATTCAAGGTATCGGGGGTTGAGTTTGGCTGGGTTGACTGTTCGGATTGTTCAAATTGTTCGGGATGCTGATCATTCGTTGTTTGTTGTTCAGGCAACTGATAATCAGCATTTAACTGCTCTTCTAATTCTACTATTTGTTTTTGTACTTCGCATATTTGCTGGAAAGTAGGGTCTTTCGCCGCTTTTTCCATTTCATCCTGTGCCATTGGGTTGAGGGGATGGTTGCAGTTGCGGCAGAAACTGCGGAAATTCAGTGTACCGCATTCGGGGCAGACAATTCCTTTGCGAGGATTACCGCATTCGCCACAAAACAGGTCATCCATTTCCATGGGGTTTCCGCAGAAAGTGCAGATATTGGGGTTGACGGGCCTTCCGCAAGAAGGGCAGATTTCTGCAGTAAGGGATATGTTCGCTCCACAGTGGAAGCACTTCTTTCCCCCAGATGCCTCTTGGTGGAAATTTTGAGGTTGTCTCCGCTCTTGTTTTTGACGGATATCTTGGCTTGCGATATTGTGATCCATTATTGATGAAAATCTTTCTGTTATGTTTTTTTATGCCCTGTTTTTCAAATAATCGGTGGGGCTTTGCCCGTATTTCTTCTTGAAAGAACGCAAAAAAGTGGCGTAGGAGTTGAAGCCTGATATACTGCCGATTTCTTCTATCGAATAGGAATGGTCGCTATTGTCGCCTTCCAACAATTTTTTGGCTTCTTCCAAACGAAAATCGTTGATGTATTCGTAAAAAGTCTTGTGTTTTTCCTGATTGATATAGTTGCTCAAATATTGACGGTTGGTGCCCAAATACCTTGCTAACTTTTGCAGCGTAAGATCTGTCTCCATGTAATATTGTTTATCTCTTATTATATTCTCAATATTCATGTCCAGAAGGATTTCATGATAGGGAGAGGAGTGAGAAGTATCCGTCAACAGGTTTTCAATATTCGGGTTATCTTTTTTTATTGCATTGTTCTCCGTAAAGTTGTTTTCTTCAGGAGTCAGGATGTAAACCTGCTGACGGACGATTTTTACCGTAAAAAATATCACAAAGACGAGGGAAAGAAAACAATAGCAAGTGTCAAACAGGAGATTTCTGTCGGCTGAAGATACCGAAAACCAAGTTTGCTGCGAAAAACTCTCGAAAGCCCACAACAATTGGACAGCAAATAAAGTCACCAGCAGAATAGAACTCCAGCGCAGATCAAAATAATCCATATTTCCCACATCGTTTTCCAGCATTTGGGTGTATTTTTTGATGGAGATTAACAAGCAAACCAATAAGACAGAAGAGGCAGCGAGGGTATAAATCTGGATGACTGGATAAATGATGGGGTTGCCCGAGAAAGCGAAAAACAGCGTGGCGATGATGAAAGGAATTTCCAAAAGCAAAAGCTGGCGGATGTTGTAACGATTGGGAAAAACAAGGGAAACCGCAAACATCATGTATCCACCCACAGTCATATAGTCGTACAGAATAAGTAGCGTGTTGATATATTCGTAGTTGGAGAGATTTTGGCAAGCCAACATCACAAAATTGTTGAAGAAGCCGAAGGAATGCATCACTAATACGGCAGCAAATATCCGTTGAAACAAATAATTACGATGATGCCGAAACATGTATATGCTAAGGCAAAGCAATATGGCTTGAGTAAATCCCGAGGCAAGGCAAAGCAATAATTCGTAAAAAAAGTTCGTGTTCATGTTGGTAACAGTGCAGAGATTTTAATGGTATTTTGGATAAAATTATTATTGCAGGGACGCAATTTATAGCGTCTGCATAAAATATAGAGGCAAAGATACGATTTTTTAGGGTTATTATTTCAGAAAATGGCAGAAAATACTGATAATTTCTGTTTTTTTACGTTTTGCAAATTGTTTTTTTACGGAATGAAACAACCACCCTGCATGTTTTTTTGTATTTTTGCAATTTATGCTTGAACGAATCCATCCCTGAATTAAGGGAGTGTGAACATTAAAAATACAAGAAAAAATTTAAGAAACGAAATACAAGGCAGATGAAAAAATTTACCTTTTTGATGATTCTCATGCTTTTAGCGGTGTGCAGTATGATGGCGCAGGCTCCAGAAAAATTCACCTATCAGGCGGTGGTGCGGAACACTAATAACCAGCTGATGCCCAACACACAGGTAGGGGTGCAGGTGCTTATTCTGCAAGGCGGTCCTCAAGGTACCGTCACTTATGCGGAAAGACACGTGACAAGCACCAATGCTAATGGCTTGGTGACATTGAATATCGGCGAAGGCAATGCTTTTTATAGCAATTTCAGTAATATTGATTGGGAAAACGGAGTGTTTTTTATCGATGTGGGAATTGACCTTAACGGAGGCACCGACTACACGATATGGTCTACACAGCAACTATTGAGTGTACCGTATGCCCTTTATGCGAACAAGGCGGGGAATGTGCCGGCGTTTTCGGTGGTACCTACCGCCACTGGCTATGAAATTACCATCAGTCAGAATGGCAGCACTCCCCAAACCTTTGTGCTTAATCAAGGGACTCCTGGTCCACAGGGTCCTGCTGGTCCACAGGGACCACAAGGTGAAACTGGTCCTCAAGGTCCTCAGGGTCCCCAGGGACCGCAAGGTATTCAAGGTGAGACAGGTGCTACTGGAGCACAAGGTCCGCAAGGAGATTCGGGAGCCACAGGTGCTACTGGAGCACAGGGTATTCAGGGTGAACAAGGTCCTGCGGGTTTTTCACCGATGGTGAGTACAATTTCCGCTGGAGATAGTACGGTAGTAGTAATTACCGATACAGAAGGTCAGCATCGTTTTGTGATTTATAACGGTGCCCAGGGTCCACAAGGTGAGCAGGGTATTCAAGGTCCACAGGGTGAGCCAGGAGCTGCTGGTGCTCAGGGAGAACAAGGTATCCAGGGCGAGCCGGGTATTCAGGGACCTCCAGGTGAGCCGGGTATTCAAGGACCGCAAGGAGAACCAGGTATTCAAGGTCCTCCAGGTGTGGGAATCCCTCAAACACTTTCTTTGGAGGGGAACAACCTATCGATTTCTGAAGGCAACAGTGTGACCCTTCCGGCTATTCCCACTAACTTGGGTGCTTTTACTAACGATGTGGGATACATTACAATGGACTCTGTTCCAAGTGATATTAGTGTCTTTAACAATGATGCGGGCTACATGACAGGCTATACCGAGACCGATCCGCAATACAACGCCTGGGATAAAGACTATAATGACCTGATTAACAAGCCTGTAATTCCAGATGCGGCAAATAATGCCACATTGACCATTCAGCGGAACAATAGTACGGTGGGAACCTTTACCGCCGATGCCGCTGAAGACCAGACTGTCAACATTGCTGTGCCGACGACCACCAGTGAGCTGACCAACAACAGCGGCTTTGTCACAACCGACCAGCTGACCATACTGCTTGGCACGATAAACCATCGGATGGACAGTCTGCAAACGATTGTGTATGAACAGAATAACGAGATTACCATGCTTTCTCACACCTTGGACAGCATGGGTACTTCCCTTGACAGTTTGAACGGATACATCTCCCAGACCATCAACACCCCGTGGAACACCTCCGTGACGAACGAGACGGCCTGCGAGTCCTTCAGCTGGAATGGTGAGACTTACACCCAAAGCGGTATCTATCTGCATGGCTGGACAGATGCGGACGGCACCAACAATATTGAAGCCTTGAATCTGACCGTTTTCAACTCCGATACCATTCATATACAGAAGGATGCGTGTGACAGTTATACATGGAATGGCACAACCTACACAGAATCAGGAGACTATTATTTAAGACTGACCAACCAATATGGTTGTGATAGTCTCCAGGTTCTGCACCTGACTCTTCATCATGGAACACACAATGTGGAGATTGATACCGCTTGCGATAACTATACTTGGCATGGTGTCAACTACCATGAAAGCGGTGTTTATACCTACGCATACTCAAATGAATATGGCTGTGAGAGTGTAGATACCTTGAAGCTGACCATTTATTACACTCATAAGATGGAGACAGAGACGGCTTGCGAGAGCTATACTTGGCACAATACAACTTATACTACCAGTGGCACTTATACTTACGCCTACAACAACGAGTACGGTTGTGCCAGTACGGATACATTGAAATTGACGGTCTATCCAGTTACTCACCATACAGAAACAGATATTGCCTGCGAATCTTATATTTGGCATGATTCCACTTACACTACCAGTGGCACCTACACATACACTTATAATGACGAAAATGGCTGTGAGACGGTGGATACCCTGAAGCTGACCGTGTTACATGGCTGTACTATTGATGAAAAGTCTTGTCCAGGTACACCAATTCTCGTGGATTTTGACAACAATGGCTATAGCACCGTACAGATTGGCAACCAGTGCTGGATGAGGAACAACCTGCGCACCACGCATTTTGCCGATGGCACATCCATACCTTTCAGTAACGGGATGTCTGTAGCAGTACCCTATTATTACGACTACAACGACATTAACTATCCTGAGTTTACCTTGGCGGAACGAGGCCTGCTCTACAACTGGTCTGCCGCCATGCATAGCACATCCTCAGTGCCGTCTAATTCTGTCGGTGTGCAAGGTGCCTGCCCCACGGGCTGGCACATTCCTTCCGACGGGGAGTGGGCACAACTCATTAACTATGTGAACAGCCAGGAGCAGAACAGATGTGGTGGCATTGATGGACAGATAGCGAAAACCTTGGCATCCACCACAGGTTGGGATAGGGGCTATTCCGGCTATGAATGTCTCGTGGGCAACTACCAAAATACAAATAACACTACCGGTTTCAGCATTGTTCCGGCAGGCAGCCTGACACGTGCAGGTAATTATGACGGTCAACGATATAACGCTCTTTTCTGGACTTCTACAGAAAAAGAAGAAGATGCCTCACAGGCATATCGTTGGAGTATAGGTAACAACAGCTTGGGTATGAGTAGTGGTGCAGATTATAAGGATTGTGGTCTATCTGTCCGATGCCTGCGCAATGAAAACGGGGGAAGTGGCGGCGATACCCCGGCACAAATGTCTGCTGTGATTACCGATAATCCCACAAATGTCTCCCCAACCTCAGCCACCTTCAACGGAATTATTACCAATAGTGGCAATGCAGGGGTAACGGAGCGAGGTTTTGTGTATGGTGTGGGAACTGTCATAACCGATACGGTTCAAGTGACAGGGTTAGATTTTGTCTTTACAGCCGGGAACCTTACCCCTAACACGGAATACAGCGTAAAGGCTTATATTATAAACAGTTCGGGTACGAGTTACGGCCGCATGGTGAACTTCACCACTGCGTGGGAACCTCAGCCGTGGGACGGTACAGGCCGCAATCCCAACGATGCGCGTCCTTGCAATGGCACGCCAACAGTAACCGACCACGAAGGCAACGTCTATAATACCGTGCAAATCGGCACACAGTGCTGGACCAAGGAGAATATGCGTTGCAAAACATCTCCAAGTACAGGTACTCTAATTTTGGAAACATCCTATTCCGCTTTCTGTCCATATACTGCCAAGAAGGCTTATTATTTGTATGGTGATTCCACCCTGAATACAAGTGTCTATGGCCTGCTATATAATTGGAATGCGGTGGTGGATACATTCAACACTAATTATGGTGAGACCGATTGGCATCCTTGGTGGGAAAATTCCACTTTGGCAGTGTCTGTCACCTTCAATGGCCACCGCAGGGGCATTTGTCCCCAAGGCTGGCATGTGCCTTCCGACTCGGAGTGGACGCTGCTTGCCAACTATGTGAACGGCCAGGAACAATACTTATGTGATGGCACTATAGGCAGGGCATTGGCCGCACCCACAGGTTGGAGCAGCAATAGTAGTAGTGGTAATGGTTGCTGGTTGGCCAACAGCCCTGCAAACAACCAAACGGGATTTACGGCTGTTAACACAGGAGGTATTTACAGCAATGGGGTAAAATTTTGGTCTTCTACCCAAGTGGACCGAGGCCGTGCGTGGAGTTGTGTAATGCCTACCGGAAATAACTATCCAGTGCTGAATCTTGAGTGGATTTATGAGAATGATAGAAGATCTGTCCGCTGTCTGCGTGATACAGGAACGGTAAACGGTGGTGGAAGTGTTGACCCTCAGCCAAACTGTAGTTCTTACACTATCAGTATCAGCGGTAATACAGTCCTTTGCAGCGGCGAAAGCACCACCCTTACGGCTTCCGAGGCCAGTAGCTACAGCTGGAGCAACGGAAGCAGCAATGCCAGCATTACGGTTAGCCCGACCGCCACTACCACTTATTCTGTTACGGGCACCAACAGCCAAGGTTGTACTGCCACTGCTTCTATAACCGTAACCGTCAACTCTGCCACTAATAATTCCATCACCGAGACCGCTTGCGAGTCCTACACATGGCATGGGCAAACCTATACCCAAAGCGGCACTTACACATACGCTTATACCAACGACAACGGTTGCTCCAGTACGGACACATTATTCTTGACCATTTATAATGGCACACACAATGTAGAGACTGAAACTGCTTGCAACTCTTACACTTGGCATGGAACCAACTATACGGAGAGTGGTATCTACACATATAATTACACCAATGGTGACGGGTGTTCCAGTGTAGATACACTGTTCTTGACCATTTATAATGGCTCCCATAATGTGGAAACGGAAACTGCTTGCAACTCTTATACTTGGCATGAGCAGACTTATACCCAGAGTGGCGATTACACATACAATTACACCAACGAGTATGGCTGCCCTTGCACGGAAACGTTGAATTTGACCATTAATCACGGTTCGCACAACGTCTTTACCGAAACGGCAGAAGGCTCCTACACCTGGCACGGGCAAACTTACACCCAAAGCGGCACTTACACCTACGCTTATACCAACGACAGCGGGTGTCCCAGCGTGGACACCCTGCACTTGACTGTTTCCTCCGTTACTCCCATTATACCCACTGATACAGTAGAAGACGGCCAGCCTTGTCCTGGCACACCTACGGTAGCCGACCACGAGGGCAATGTGTATAACACCGTTCAGATCGGCACCCAGTGCTGGACCAAGGAGAATATGCGATGTGCCACCTCGCCGAAGGGCTATCTCAGGGCAGGCGACACCCTTTCCTACTCTGTGCCTTACTATTTCGATGACAACACATCCCCCATCCCGTTGGCAGACCGTGGCTTGCTTTACAACTGGGTGGGCGCGATGGACACCACGGCTAATACCAGTAGTTCTTTTTATAATTGGCGCGGAATCTGTCCTGCGGGCTGGCATGTGCCACAAGACGGAGAGTGGGGAACTCTGGTAAGATATGTGAGCAGTCAAAGCAACTACCTGTGCAACAACAATACATCCAACATTGGCAAGGCATTGGCTTCAACCCAGTATTGGACGGAGACAACGAACAGTAATCAATATTGTTTTGTTGGTTACAACCAGTCTGCCAACAATGCTACGGGTTTCTCGGCGGTTCCTGCAGGCTGCTTCAACGGTTCAGAGTTCGTCAATTCGGGCATTTATGCCCAATTCTGTTCATCCTCGTCAGGCATGACAAAATACCTATGGAGCAGGAAAATAATTAATAACGAAAGAGAAGTGACCAGAATATACGGTACATCCAAGAGATTGGGCCTTTCCGTACGTTGCTTGAAAGACACCGCCTCTTCCGGAGGCGACACTCCGTGTATCGGCACGCACAATGTGGAGACGGAAAGCTCCTGCGGAAACTACACCTGGCACGGGCAGACGTACAGCGAGAGCGGCACCTACACGTATGCTTACACCAACAATGATGGATGCGCCAGTGTGGATACACTGAAGTTGACGGTTAATCAGTCGATGGCTTCGACAAACTCTGCTACTACATGTGAGAGCTACACTTGGAACGGACAGACCTACACCCAGAGTGGAGACTACACGCAGACCTTTACCGCCGCCAACGGATGCGATAGCGTGGTAACCTTGTACTTGACCATCTATCAGCCTGTGGCCACGACATGCTCTGCCACCGCGTGTGAGTCCTACATTTGGAACGGACAGACCTACACCCTGAGTGGTGACTACACGCAGACCTTCACCGCTGCCAACGGCTGCGATAGTATGGTAACCTTGCATCTGACCATTTATCAGCCAGTAGCCACGACAAGTTCGGCCACCGCGTGCGAGTCCTACACTTGGCATGAGCAGACTTATACCCAGAGTGGCGATTACACATACAATTACACCAACGAGCAGGGCTGCCCTTGCACGGAAACGTTGCACCTGACCATCTATCAGCCAGTGAACACAACAAGTTCGGCCACTGCGTGCGAGTCCTACACTTGGCATGAGCAGATTTATACCCAAAATGGCGATTACACATACAATTACACCAACGAGCAGGGCTGCTCTTGCACGGAAACGTTGAATTTGACCATTAATCACGGTTCGCACAACGTCTTTACCGAAACGGCAGAAGGCTTCTACACCTGGCACGAACAAACTTACACTGAAAGTGGCACTTATACGTATGCCTACACCAACGAGCAGGGTTGCGCCAGCATGGACACCCTCCACCTGACCGTTACCTCCGTTATTCCTGTTATTCCTGATGGACCAGCAGAAGACGGTCAGCCCTGTCCGGGTGTGAATGCGGTGACCGACCACGAAGGCAATATGTACAACACCGTGCAAATCGGCAGCCAATGCTGGACCAAGGAGAACATGCGCTGCACTACCTCGCCTACCACGGGAAGCAATTTGCTAACAGAAAACACTTCGGCGGCAAGCAAGTCGGCGAGCTGGCATTCCGACAACGGTTTGCATGATCCAGCCTACGGAGTACTTTACAACTGGTGTGCGGCTTTAGACACTTTCTTCGCCGCAGGAGGAGCTACTGAGATTGCGGACGGGTCATCAACGAACCAGAAGCTGGATTACTCGTTCAGCGGCCACCGCAGAGGTATCTGCCCCATAGGATGGCACGTACCCGGAAAAACGGAATGGAGACAACTGGCAGCGTATGTATATAGCAACGGCTACCGTTGCAGCGACTGTTCCTATCCGGAAATTGATGAGTATAGCGCATCCTGTGTTGTCAAAGCATTATCCTCCACCACAGGCTGGGAGACCGACGACTATGATTGCGCAGTGGGTAACGACCTATCGGCTAACAACGCCACGGGTTTCAATGCTATGCCTGCTGGCCGTTATAGTGGCAACAACTATGGCGATTTTGGCGATTACGCTTACTTTTGGACCGCCACCGAGGACTATGACCAGTATAGTACCTGGGCATATTACATCAATTGGTCTTATTATGAAGCTGACTTTCATTTCCAAAACGAAACTCCAAAAGCCAATAAATTCTCTGTACGCTGCGTGAAAGACGACACTTCTGGTGATGGTGGTGGCGACACGGGTTGTACAGGCACACATACTTCAGAGAATGTAAACACTTGCGAATCATACACTTGGCACGGATATGCCTATACTGAAAGCGGCACTTACGTTTTCTTTTACACCAATGCGCAAGGCTGTTCTTGCTCGGAAACGCTTTACCTGACCATCCATGAGCCGACCATCACGACAACTTCTGCCTCCGCCTGCGAATCCTACACCTGGCACGGGCAGTCCTATCTTTCTTCCGGTACATATACATATAACTACGAAAATGAATTTGGCTGCGCCAGCACGGAAACACTGAATCTGACTATCTATCATGGCACACATGAGATCTTTTCAGCTGGAGATTGCGAATCCTATACCTGGCATGGCACCTCTTATAGCTCAAGCGGCATATACACATATGCCTATACCAATGAACATGGCTGTCCCAGCATGGATACCCTGTACTTGACCATCAAGGATCATGTGAATTTGACAACCGCCGCCGGGGCCTGTGATGAATACAATTGGCGCGGGCAAACACTTACGGCAAGCGGCTCCTATACCGCCGATTTCACCAACGACCACGGCTGTTCCTGCACGGAGACGCTGAATCTGACCATCTATCATGGCACGCATAATACTATCACTGAAACGGCAAATGGTTCTTATACCTGGTACGACAGCACTATTACCCAAAGTGGCGATTATACCCATACCTATTTAGATGAGCATGGTTGTGCCAGCGTCGATACGCTGCATTTGACCATTGACAGTGTAGAATGTGGTGGCGGACAGCCTTGTCCCGGTATGCCTACGGTTACCGACCATGAGGGAAATGTATATGGCACGGTACAAATTGGTAGCCAGTGCTGGATGAAGGAGAACATGCGTTGCAGAACCTCGCCCAGTTCAGGCAATGAGATGGTTTTTTCAGAATTGATTTACTCTCAAGTAAACAAATCAGCAACGTATCCGGATAAAGATGAACGTAATGTTGGCACATATGGTATCCTTTACAACTGGTGTGCGGCTATGGACGTATTTTATGCTGAAATAGGCTGTCCGGAAATTGCAAATTCGAATACAATGCGTCAATATATGGATTCGGTCTATGAAGTTACGGTCAACGAGTATCATAGAGGCATCTGTCCATCAGGATGGCACATACCTTCTGATGCGGACTGGGCGCAACTGGCAATGTATGTTTATAACAATGATTGCTACCGATGTGGTGACTGCAACTACCCGCTTAATTACAGAACTACCACTACCTGTATTGGCAAAGCATTAGCTTCTACTATGGGATGGGAGATTTTTGACGAAAACACTTACGAATCGGAAAATTTCTGGGGCTATGGAGGAACAACCTGCTATGTGGGATATAATCCTTCCACCAACAACGCCACTGGATTTAGTGCAATGCCTGCCGGATACGTTGAGTTATATATGTACCATGATACGACCAATATCTCTACAGGTTTGATTGACACCAATTGGGTTTACACCTCGCACGCCCACAACTTCGGCGAAATGGCCCGCTTCTGGTCCTCGACTAATAACGACGATGATAACACAGGCAATTCTTTCTCCTTGCAATATGACGACTCGAGTGCTATACGCAGGAGCCGCCCCTTGGGAAGAGCACAGTCGGTGCGGTGTTTGCGCAATGCAGCGTTTCTTCCTGATGAATAGGCGGAAAAACGGATAATGAATAATAATGGTTTATCTTATGCTGCAATGTAGGTTAAAGATGCATGGTCATGCAGACGGGGACAAGAAGGGTTTGCCCGTCCTTATGCATATCTTTAGTGTAGATAAGATAACGTTCACCAATGCGTGAGGAATATTTTTCGCAGAATACGTCCAGTGACTTGTGTGTTTTGTAGCCTGATGACTTGACCTCAATGGGACAGATTTTGCCACCGCGCGACAAGATGAAATCCACCTCATAGTTGTGGTTGCTGGTGACTGAAGGCCAGGTATGGTAAAAAAGTCTGTCACCAGAGGCCACAAGCATTTGTGCCACAACATTTTCATACACATAACCCAAGTTGGCGCAAAGTTTATCAGACAGTAGTTTTTGATAGATGATATTCTCAGTGAAGGCCTTGTCCCAAAAGGCGAGGGTAATGAAGAGTCCCGTGTCACCAACAAACATTTTGTATTGGCTGTAGTCGGCATTGAGAGGAAGCCCCACATTCGGGTCGTTGACATGGTGGGCAAAGTTAACGGTAAGGCTGTCTTCCAAGTTTCTCAACAACTCGCCAATTTTATCTTTACCTTCACTACGGCCGAGTACACTTGTAATTTGGTAGCGTGAGGTTTTCTTTGTCAGTTCCGAAGGAATGGCAGTATAGAGCCTTGATGCTTTTCCCGAGGGGTCAATCTTCAGGAAATCGTCAAGATATAATTCGATAATTTCTCGTTTTTTGGCATCCACTTCGACAATGTTTTTAGTGTCAAGCCAAATGCTCACAGCTTGTGGCATACCACCGATAAGCATATAAAGACGAAAATCACGCATAAGTTTGCGGGTGACAGCATCTCCAAGAGAATGACGACCTCGAAATGCGTCACCTAAAAGCTGTACGGTAGCAGTATCTCCCAATGCCCAACGGAACTCTTCATAATCCATAGGATACATTGTTAAGCGAGTTTCCTCACTGGGGATGACGATATTCTGCGTGTTCTTCTTGATAGAGAGCAAAGAACCTGTCTCAATGTAATCATAACGGTGGTCTTTTACAAGGTATTTGATAGCTTGTCGTGTTTCAGGACTCTTCTGTATTTCATCAAAGATGATAACAGATTTTCGCTCGTAGAGCTTGATACCGTATATGAATTGCAATTGGGTGAAAAAATAGTCGCGATCGGATATGTTTTGGACGGCTTCCCAAACGGTGGTGGGTGCATCAGCAAAATCGACAACAATATGGCTTTTGTATTCGCGGCGGGCGAATTCTTCAGCGATTGTTGACTTGCCCACACGTCGCGCACCCTTGATAAGTAGAGCTGTTTCACCGTGATGCTCCCGTTTCCATTGAAGCATCTTGCTGTAAATCTTGCGTTTGAATATCCTGTAGTCTGCCATATAAATTTTTTATTTAGGATGCAAAAATACATCTATTTTCCGAATCCCCAAATTTATTTTACAAAAAATGTATGGAATCCCCAAATTTTTTTTGTAACATTCCGTATGAAATCCCCAAATTTTGTCAAACTGGCAATATCGACATTTGATATAAAAAAAGAGGATGTCAGCGACATCCTCTTTTTTGTACCCAGGGCCGGGATCGAACCGGCACGAGTGTTACCTCATCGGTTTTTGAGACCGACGCGTCTACCAATTCCGCCACCTAGGCCTGGGATTGATTGATCTTGTCAAAATCTCGCTGATTGAGCTTGTCGAAACCAGCGGGATGACCCCGTCGAAATCAGGCTGCAAAAATACAACTTTTTTCGATATCTCAATCAATAAATTTGAATTATTTTTCAATCCATGATTTGATGGTGTCCAAAGGCACTGCTGGAACGTCCATTTTCAGCTTCTTACGCATGCCTCCCAAGTCATTGAGCAACTTATTGGGGTTGGCGGCTTTCAGCTGTTCGATGGTGTTGATGTTCAGTTTTCGCAGCACTGGCACCCAAATTTCGGGTACGCCTCTCTCCATAAAGTCCTTGTCGCTGGAAGTTTCCACCTTCTTTTCGGGACGCATCTGCGGGAAGAACAGCACATCCTGGATGGAGGGCGAGTTGGTCATGATCATGGCTAAACGGTCGATGCCGATACCCAAACCTGCTGTGGGAGGCATACCGATTTCCAGAGATTTCAGGAAGTCCTCGTCCAAAACCATGGATTCGGTGTCGCCACGCTTGCCGAGTTCCAACTGGTCCTCGAAACGCTTGCGCTGGTCAATGGGGTCGTTGAGCTCGGAGTAGGCGTTGCAGATTTCCTTGCCGTTGCACATGGCCTCGAAACGCTCGGTAAGGCCGGGTTTGCTGCGGTGTTTCTTGGTCAGCGGCGACATTTCAATCGGGTAGTCATAGATGAAAGTTGGCTGGATGAGCTTGTGCTCGCAGGTCTCGCCGAAGATTTCGTCTATCAGCTTGCCCTTGCCCATGGTGGAATCCACTTTCACGCCTTGTGAAGTGGCAAATTCTGCCAGCTGGGCCTCGTCCATGTTGGAAATGTCGGTGCCGGTGAAGTGCTCGATGGCCTCGAACATGGTGTAGCGTTTCCACGGGCGCTTGAAGTCGATGATATTCTCACCCACCTGTACCTGGGTTTTGCCGTGCAGTGCCAACGCCACGCGTTCCACCATCTCTTCCACACAGTTCATCATCCATTCATAGTCTTTATAGGGAACGTAAAGTTCCATCTGTGTGAACTCGGGATTATGGAAGCGGTCCATACCCTCGTTTCGGAAGTCCTTCGAGAACTCATACACGCCGTTAAATCCACCCACAATCAGTTTTTTCAGATACAGCTCATCGGCGATACGCAGATAGAGGGTCATGTCCAAGGTGTTGTGATGTGTCTTGAACGGACGGGCGGCGGCGCCTCCGTACAAGGGCTGAAGAATGGGGGTTTCAACTTCCAGATAACCCCTTTCATTCAAGAAGTTACGCATGGTGTTAACCAGCAGGGTACGCTTGATGAAAGTGTCTTTCACCTGCGGGTTGACGATGAGGTCGATATAGCGCTGGCGGTAGCGCTGTTCAGGATCTTGGAAAGCGTCATAGACTTTGCCGTCTTTTTCTTTCACGATGGGCAGCGGGCACACCGATTTGCACAGGATGGTGAACTCTTTCACATGGATGCTGGTTTCGCCCATCTGGGTGGTGAATACAAAGCCCTTCACACCGATGATATCACCGATATCCAGTTTTTTGAACACACTGTTGTACATGGTTTTATCCTCGCCGGGACACAGTTCGTCGCGTTTGGCATAAATCTGGATGCGGCCCACGGAGTCCTGGATCTCGAAGAAAGAGACAGCTCCCATGATGCGCTGGGTCATGATACGACCGGCGATGCTGACATTTTGGAATTTGCTGTTGTCTTTTGGAAATTCCTCCAAAATCTCTGTGGTAGTGGCATTTATCTCATATTCCGCTGCCGGATAAGGATTGATTCCAAGATTCAACAAATCCTCTAATTTCTTACGTCTGATAATTTCCTGTTCTGATAATTCCATGTTATTTTTTTGTTGGTGATACAAACTGCAAAGATACGAAAAATAATTAGCAAATGAGCAAATTAGTAAATGTGACAATTATTTTCGTGAAGGCGTCAAGGCGTGAAGTCATTCGCTACGCTCATTCGTCAAGACGTGAAGTCTTGCACTCGTGCATTCGTGAAGACGGAAATTTCCTCCACGTCTCCACGAACGAACGAAGTGAGTGTCTCCACGTCTCCACGTCTTCACGCACGAAAAAATTTTCCCAGTTATCGATTATTCATAAAAAAACTTGTAATTTTGCATTTTAATCGAAATTACTACTGCTATGAATTTGAAAGTCAGACTGATTATCATGAATTTCCTCCAATTTGCCGTATGGGGGGCGTATTTGACTTGTATGGGCCGCTATCTGGGACCGCACGGAATGGGTGGAAAAATAGGACTTTTCTACTCCATTCAGGGCATTGTGTCCCTTTTTATGCCGGCCTTGATGGGCATTGTGGCTGATCGCTGGATACCGGCGCAGAAGATGCTGGGCATTTGCCATGGTATTGCCGGTGCCGCCATGATTGCCGCCGGTTATTACGGTCTGGTGAGTGGCGATGCGGTGCAGTTCGGCACCCTTTTCACCCTCTATACCATCAGCGTGGCTTTCTATATGCCTACTATTGCTTTGTCTAACTCGGTGGCCTATAATGCCTTGGATATGAACGGCTACGATACGGTCAAGGCTTTCCCGCCTATTCGTGTCTTTGGCACCGTCGGATTTATCTGCTCCATGTGGACGGTTGATTTGCTGGGTTTCCAGCACTCGTCAAAACAGTTTCTCCTCAGTGGTTTTATCGGGTTGGTGTTGGCAATTTATGCTTTCACTTTGCCCAAGTGCCCGATATCAACCTCTGCCGACAAAAAATCTTTTGTGGATGCCTTGGGCTTGAGGGCTTTCGCTTTGTTCAAGGAGAAGAGAATGGCTATTTTCTTCATTTTCTCCATGCTTTTGGGGGTGTCTTTGCAGATTACCAACGGTTTTGCCAATCCTTTCATCCACAGTTTCGGCGCACAGCCTGAATATGCCGACACTTTTGGGGTGCAACATGCCAACATTCTGGTTTCTTTGTCTCAGATTTCCGAGACTTTGTGTATTCTGCTTATTCCCTTCTTTTTGCACAAGTTTGGTATCAAGAAGGTGATGTTGATAGCCATGTTCGCCTGGGTATTGCGCTTCGGCTTCTTCGGTTTGGGTAACCCCGGCAATGGAGTGTGGTTGTTTGTGTTATCTATGATTGTTTATGGGGTGGCTTTCGATTTCTTCAATATCAGCGGTTCGCTGTTTGTGGACAAAGAAACCAGCGCTGATATACGTTCTTCGGCCCAGGGTTTGTTCATGCTGATGACCAATGGTGTTGGTGCCACTATAGGCACGTTAGCCGCACAATGGGTTGTCAACCAATATTGCACTTGGGAAGGTCATCATTTGGTAGGTGACTGGACCACAGTATGGTATATTTTCGCCGCATACGCCATGGTGGTGGCGGTACTTTTTGCTATTGTTTTCAAATACAAACACAATCCGGAAGAACTAAAAACTAAGAATTAAGAACTAAAAACAATTCAACGATTCAACATTTCAACAAATAAACATTCTTAACTTTTAATTCTTAGTTCTTAATTGAAAAATTATGATCGAATTCACCGTTTCCGACATCCGAAATGCGCAAGCTCCTTCCGAGGCCTATGCTTTGATTCTGAAAGAGAAGGAGGGAGAACGCTTGTTGCCTATTCTTATCGGGATGAATGAGGCAAGGTCTATTGTATTGGAAATGAATAAGATGAAACCCAAACGACCTACTCCGCACGACCTGTTTCTGCGCTTGTCGGAGGTGTGCAAGGTGTATGCGGGCTATGTGGTTATTCATAAATTCGAGGAAGGGGTGTTTTATGCCGATATTCATTTCAGAAGGGAAAATGGCGAGGTGTTTACCATAGACTCGCGAACTTCGGACGCGGTAGTGCTGGCTCTTAAATGCAGTATTCCGATTTATGTGGAGGAAGAGGTGCTGGAAGCCTATTTTTCCGACGAGGATAGTTTAGAAGTGCTTTCTTCAGATTTGGAAGAAGAACAGGAGGCGGATGATTTGGAGATGGACTTGTCCGATGAGAATTACGACAAGTACATTTCCACCAAACTCGAGGAGATGAGTCTTGATGAACTGCAGAACCTTCTGGATGGTGCTGTAGAGTGTGAGGACTTTGAGATGGCCTCCAAAATCCACGACGAAATCGAACGCCGCAAACAGGGGTGAAATAATTGACGAAAAAGCCGTATTTTTGCACCATGTTTAAAACCTCTGTCACCAATCGCGAAATATGGCGCATCGCCTATCCCATTATGCTGGGCAATCTGGCGCAAACTGTCATCACTTTTACCGACACTGCTTTCTTGGGGCATTTGGGCACTATAGAACTGAGTGCGTCGATGATGGCAGGCTTGTTCTATTACGTATTCACTACGCTGGCAATGGGTTTTGCAGTGGGCATCCAAATCTTCATCGCCCGACGCTTCGGTGAAGGTAATCTGAAACAGATAGGTGTGGTTTTCCAGCATGGGGTCTTTTTTGTCTTGCTCCTCGGCATCTTGCTGCTTAGTCTCCTGTTCTTCCTCAGCAATGGGCTGATGAATATTATCATTGAGTCGGAGAATATTTATGCGGCTTCTATGAAATATTTGGAAATCAGACGTTTCGGTATAGTCTTTGTGGTGTTCAACTTCCTTTTCCGCTCGTTCTATGTGGGCATCAGCAATACCAAGGTCATCACGTATTCAACTTTGCTCATGGCGGTGGTCAATATTTTCTTTGATTGGGGCCTGATATTCGGAAATTGCGGATTGCCCGAAATGGGCATAGGTGGTGCGGCCTTGGCTTCGTTCCTGGCTGAGTTGACTGCTTTCTGTTTCTTCTGGATATACACTTTCTGCACCATTCCCCATGAGGAATACGGCATGTTCCGTTGGCACAAGCTGCAGCCTGCGCTGATGGGCAATATTCTGAAGGTGGCATTTCCCTGCATGATCCAGCGACTGTTCTCCTTCGGGGCCTGGTTTGCTTTCTTTATCCTGATTGAAAAGATGGGCGAAACGGCTCTCGGGGTATCATCGGTGGTTCGCAGTACCTATATGATGCTCATCATTCCGTTTTTTGCCTTTGCGGCCACGGCCAACACACTCACCAGCCGTATCATCGGCGAGGGCAAGAGCGATGAGGTGATGGCAATGCTTGGGAAGGTGGTGAAAAATGCTGTGCTTTGCTCTTTGGTTTTGGCTATTTTCACAGCCATTTTCCCCGATCTTGTCTTGCGGATTTATACTGATGACCTCAACTTGGTGGCTGCTGCCATTCCTTCGATTTATGTTATATGTGTAGCCACGGTTTTGGGTTCCGTCGGGGTGATTTATTTCGAGGCAATCTCGGGCACTGGCAACACTTCGGCCGCCATGGCTTTGGAATTTGGAGTACTTATTGCCTATTTGTTTTATATCTACTTGACAACCAGGGTTTCCACTATTGCCGTCGTTTGGACCGCCGAGTGGTTCTACAATATCGTCATCGGCCTTATTTCCTTCTTCTATATCTGGAAGGCTGACTGGCGGAAAAAAACGATATAATTATAATTCGACAGCGGGCCAGCCGAAGTCTTGGTAATAGCGGACAGCAAGGTTATGGCTTTTGACGTACTCTTGCAGTTGCTCCTTGCGGACGGCTTCTCGCACCTCCTCATTGGAATGCATGTTCTGGTAAACATCATAGTGTTTGCCAAAGATTTCATGTGCACTTTTATCATTGCCGGCACCGTCTTCAGTCTGCCAAAAAGCACTAACGTAATATTGTGGATACGCAAGTTCACTGATTGTCATACGTCCCGAGTGGTTGCCGCCCGAGACGCACTTTAGCGTGTCTCCTGAAACGTTGTACCAGAATATCCAGAAATCACCCCAAACGAATGCAATCTCTGTTTCACAATCTTCTTCTGCCACTATCATCAACGTGGGGATGCAGAGTTCGCCTTGCGCATATTGTGAGCCAATTTCCTTCACCAGATAGTCGCTGATGGCTTGTCTTACGGCTTGTTCCCCGCGGTTAATGGCGATATAATTGATGCAGTCGGACTTGTGTCCGTCGAAGTCGCACATGAGCCACACGTCGCCCACTTTCTCCATATAGAGCTTGTGTTCCTCAACATCGGTGGTTTCGTCAAATGAGCCGTCTTCCCATTTTTGGCGCACACTGATGGTGGCGACAGCGTGGGTGTCGTCAGTTTGCTCCACACCGACCACTGTGTAGTCGGCGATAGTGCCACCGTTGCCAGTCACAAAATAATAAAGCCATTCGTGGTCCATGGCCTCATGCTGGGGCAGATGGTTGAACATTGTGTCGAGTATATTGTAAAAATCCTCGGTCATGTAATTCTTCGACTGCTGTAGCAGTTCATGGTCGGGGATGTATTTGCACAGTTCCGCCGCACGTTCTTGCAGTTGTTTTTCCTTGTTCCCGCATGCTGTCATCAGCATCACGGCTGCCAGTGAAAATAATAGTTTTTTCATATTGATAATAATTGAGATGTTTGATATTATATTTTTCTCTTTAACTCTTCCATCGCATGGCAGATTTATTCGGGACAATATTTTTTGCAAAGATACTCTTTTTTCTTAATACTTTTCATCTCTCATTATTTGGCACGGCATACTCCTTCGGCAATAGAGTTTTTTTTGATTTCAGGATATAATATAGTTGTGGGAAAATGTGTGTATATTTCCAGTGCCAATTTTTCAAATCTTGTTCAGCGGACTTCACAGGGTTTGAGAGTCTGGCGCATAAAGTTTAGAAGTAGATGTCCACTGTTAATTGAATATGAAGCATTTATCCCTCTTTTGCACTGTTATGGGCTTGTTTGTTTCCCTTCATGCACAGACCCCGAATTGTTACCGTATCTATCTGAGTGACAAAAACAACAATCCTTATTCTATCAATAATCCTTCGGAATTTCTTACGCAACGTGCCATTGACAAGCGAAGTCGTTTCAACATTCCGGTCACGGAGCAGGATTTGCCGGTAAATCCGCAATACAAGCAACAGATTATGGCTTTGGATATGCAAATGCAGGTTCTGGCGGTTTTCTAATGGATGAACACAATTGCTATCTATTCCACGGATGCCTCTATTGTACAGCAAATCAATGATCTTTCGTTTGTGGATTCCGTCAAAGCGATTGGTTCAACCCAGTTGAAAAACAATACTGCCGTTTCAGTTCCCGAGAATCCTGCACCCATGATGCAAAATATTCCGTTATCTACGAAAGATGATATAAACTATGGGGATGGCTATAATCAAATCGCGATACATAACGGACATCTTCTTCACGCGGAAGGGTTCCATGGAGAAGGGATGCTCATTGCTGTGATAGATGGGGGTTTCAAGGAACTTGAGCAGAATTCTTTCTATAACAAAATGGTTAATCAGGGCCGCTTTGTTGGGAAATATTCCCTCAGACCTAACTTTGTGGACGAAACGTACATAAATGGATCAAGACATGGTATGCGAGTGGCTTCTGTTATGGCAGCTGATGAGAATGGTACTATATTTCAATTCCTGCTGATGCTTTTAACATTCTTACTGTAGGTTCATGTAACATTGACAGCGTCGGTTCCCATTTTTCCTCTCGCGGACCTTCATACGATGGACGCGTGAAACCTGATGTCACAAGTATGGGAGAATCAACCAGAGTGTACTATTACGCAGATTTTACTCTCCCTGAAGAGGGTACAAGTTTTGCCAGCCCCATCATCGCCGGTCTCAGCGCATGTTTATGGCAGGCGTTGCCTCAGTATTCCGCTTCCGAAATCATGCAAATCATACGTGAGAACAGTCACTGCTACAATTTTCCCAACTCTACTTTAGGTTACGGCATTCCTGACTTCTACCATGCCTACATCTCACAAGTTGGCATCAACAATCATAATCCTCTGCGACTCAGCGTTTATCCGAACCCCGCTACCGACAAAATCCATCTTACCGATCTTGACGGCAGCATTCGCTTGATTAACATTTACAACGCTGCTGGTCAACTTGTTCTGCAACAAGCTGTCAACGGGAATCCGCTCATCGAAATCAACGTAACATCCTTGTCGAAAGGTTTTTATGTTGGCACTGCAATAATGGATGGAAACCAGACGGCTTCTTTTAAGTTTTTGAAATAAGACCCACTTTCCCGCAATTCCAATTAACCAATTTATTAATTGGCTAATTGGCTAATTATCTTTTTACAACTTCCCAAATTGCTTTGTACAAACTCTTTGCAGATTTGACAGACCTTGGTGTATGCTTCGGGGGAGGAGGCGTAGAGCTGGCACTTTTGCAGCATCTCTTCGTGGCTGGTGATGGAGAAGGCTCCCTGCAAAGCTACCAGCTGCACCGCTTCGTTGAACTTCTGGTATTTGGGGCCGAAGAAGAGGGGAACTCCAAAAACGGCGGCTTCCAGGATGTTGTGCAGGCCTGTCTCGAAAGCACCGCCAATGTATGAAATGTAACTGTATTTGTATATCTTGCTCAATATGCCAATGGTGTCAATGACTAATACCCGATAGGACGATAAATCTTTGCCGTCTTTTTCGGTATAGCAAACCGTGGAGAATTCTTGGAACAGTTCTTTGATCTGTCCGATGTGCTTGGCATCGGTGACGTGTGGAGCCAGCACCAACTTGTAATTGGCTGGCAGTTTTTCTAATAGCTGTTTCAGTAGCTGTTCGTCCGGACCCCAGGTGCTGCCTGCCACAATCAGTCGGGTGTCTTCTTGGCGGAAATCCTGCACAAAGTCCAGCTCGTACTGCTGTCGCGAGATGTCATAAACCCGGTCGAAGCGGGTGTCGCCGGTGATTTCCACCTGGTCGATACCGATGGAGTGGAGCAGGTCTCTGGAGGCCTCGTTTTGCACGAAGAAATAAGTGCAATTTTTAAACTGCTGGGCGAACCATTTGCCGTAGGGCTTGAAGAAGTACTGCGAAGGGCGGAAAATGGCTGAAATGTAATAAAAAGGCACATGGCGTGTGTTTAGCTGGTGCATGTAGTTGTACCAGTATTCGTATTTCACGAAAACGGCTTTCTCCACGGGCACAATGTCCAAAAACCGTCGGGCATTGCGGGGGGTGTCGAGCGGTAGGTAGCATATAATGTCGGCCACCTTGTCGTTTTTCTTCACTTCATAACCTGAAGGGGAGAAAAAGGTGACCAGAATGGTGCATTCAGGGTGCTGCTGCCGATACAGCTGCATCAGCGGCTTGCCCTGCTCAAATTCTCCCAACGAGGCCGCATGAAACCAGATAATATGTTTTTTCCCAGCACATTGTCGGGCTAAAAAGTCAAACACACCACGCCGTCCTTGTACCCATTGGCGGGCCTTAAAATTAAATAATGCAGCAAGGTGTATTGCTGCATTATAGAGATGTACTGCGATAGAATATAAAAGTCTCATGTATTAGAAAGTATAGAAAGTGGAAACCTTTTTCTTTTCATACAGCGGGATAATCCAGGCCGCTTTGATGCCGATCAGGCCGCTGAATTTGGTCTTGATTTCATCGGTGGGACCAACACCGAGGATGTAATTGCGGTCGGGTTTGGTCCACATTTCGTGGAACTCGAGGCCGACATAGAAGCTGGCCACACGTATTCGCTGGATGAACAGGTAGCCCACCGACTGCGACATGTGGAAACCCGTGGAGCGGCGGTCGTATGCCTTTTTGTATTCGCCGCGCAGCATGGGCACATAGTCGGCCGCCTGGCTTCCCATGTGTATCTTGTGTTGGGCGACTCCGAAGTCGGCGTATAGGCGGATGCCGGAGTTCTTCCATCGGTTGACGGAAATCACATAACCAAAGCCGGCTCCCACGTACCAATAGCGGCCTTCCAATTCCTTGTCCAGATAATCCTGGTTGCAGGTGCCATCGGAGTTGTAGGTGTAGCCGTTGTGATCCTTCAAGTTGTCCAACACGGTGTTATCGCGCATGGCAGCACCGAAACAGTAGTTGCCGCTGATGCCAAACAGCCAGTTGGAGGACGTCTTGACGGTGATGCCGGTACCCACGCTGCCGTTCATCTTGAACAGCTCGCGGAGGCCGCCGACAGGAAACTGCCACGACATGTTGACCTCAGTCCACACCATCGTTGATGCCGAATCGACAAAGTTCTTATCGGGTTTGACAGTTTGCCCAACAAGCCCAAACGGCATCAACGACAGGATCAGTATGAGGACTTTTAGTTTTCGCATTTGCATGAGGAATTATTTTTTGATACGCATACCGTAAAAGGAGCGGTAAACGAAAATCAAGCCAATCACAAAGAACACCAGACCGATAATCGGTGAGTAGTCTGTGGAAGTGGCGGACAGCTTCATGGCGATAGCGATTTCCACTGCCAGCATACCGAACAGTGTGGAGAACTTGATGATGGGGTTCAAAGCCACGGATGAGGTGTCTTTGTATGGGTCGCCCACGGTGTCGCCGATAACGGTGGCGGCGTGCAGGTCGGTGTTCTTCTCTTTCAGGTCAACTTCAACCACCTTCTTGGCGTTATCCCAAGCGCCGCCGGCATTGGCCATGTACATAGCCTGGAACAGACCGAATACGGCGATGGAAATCAGGTAAGCCACGAAGAAGTTGGGATCGAAGAAGGCGAAAGCCAAGGTGAGGCAGAAGATGACGGCGAAGATGTTCCACATACCCTGCTGAGCGTATTTGGTACAAATCTTCACCACTGTCTTGGAGTCTTCAATATCCGCTTCACTCTTATCAAGATTCATATTTTTCTTGATGAATTCAACTGCACGATAGGCACCCGTGGTAACAGCCTGCATGGAAGCACCGCTGAACCAGTAAATCACAGCACCACCGGTGATGAAACCTAAGATCACAGCGGGATCGGTGAGGTTCAGCTGCATCATGCCGTTGTTCTTCAGCAACATGATGATAGCGAAAATCATGGTGGTGGCACCTACCACAGCCGTACCGATGAGCACGGGTTTAGCAGTGGCTTTGAAGGTGTTACCAGCACCATCGTTAGCCTCCAGATAGTATTTGCCCATTTCAAAGTCGGGGGTGAAACCGTAGTCTTTTTCAATTTCTGAAGAGATATTCGGAATTTGCTCGATCTGTGACAGTTCGAATACAGACTGGGCGTTGTCGGTTACCGGTCCATAGCTATCTACAGCGATGGTCACGGGACCCATACCCAAGAAACCGAAGGCCACCAAGCCGAAGGCGAAAATTGAGGAGTATTCGCCGAAGATGTCCAAGCCGTTGGAAGCGACCATAACGCCACCGAACATCAGACCCACCATTACCAAACCTTTCCAGAAGGCGCTGAAGTTACCGGCCACCATACCTGATAGGATGGTGAGGGAGGCACCACCTTCGCGGGAAGCGGTCACCACTTCCTGCACGTGACGGCTGTTGGAGCTGGTGAAAGCCTTGGTGAATTCGGGAATGATGGCGGCAGCCAAGGTGCCGAAACTGATGATAGCAGCCAGACGCCACCACAAATCTGGACCGTAGGTGTCGGAAACAGAATTGCCATTCAGTAACAGATAGCTGATGCAGAAGGTTACGATGATAGAAATGATGGAAGTAATCCATACTAAAGAAGTCAACGGAGTCTCAAAGTTGAAATTCTTGGAGTCTTTAAATTTGGCAGCTGAAACAGCGTGATTGATACCGTAGGACAAAACAGAGGTGAACACCATGAGGATACGCATGGCGAAAATCCAGGCGATCAAGAGAGCCTGAGTGTCAACATTTTCGCCTAAAACCAAAATGATGAAAGAAATCAGAGCAACACCAGTCACACCGTAAGTTTCGAAACCGTCGGCGGTGGGACCTACGCTGTCGCCGGCATTGTCACCGGTACAGTCGGCAATCACACCAGGGTTACGTGGGTCGTCCTCACCGATTTTGAAAATCACCTTCATCAGGTCGGAACCGATGTCGGCGATTTTGGTGAAGATACCACCAGCGATACGCAAGGCACTGGCACCCAAAGACTCACCAATGGCGAAACCGATCAAGCAAGCACCGGCACTTTCTGCGGGCACGAAGAGCAGGATGATGAGCATCATCACCAACTCAATGGTAATCAGCAACAAACCGACACTCATACCAGACTGCAGAGGAATGGAAACCACATCCCAAGGTTTGCCTCTCAAAGAAGCGAAAGAAGTACGGCAGTTGGCGTAGGTGTTGATGCGGATTCCGAACCAAGCCACAGCATAGGAGCCCAGGATACCCAGAACGGTCCACAACAAAATCAGCAATACCTGCGGGAAACTCTTGCCGCTCAGCACGCCAAAATAGAAAATGATGATGGCGCCGATGATGGCGAAGAGGATGAGCAGGAACTTGCCCTGTTGCAGCAGGTAGGTCTTGCAGGTGGTGTAGATGGTGTTAGCAACGTTGGCCATGGACTTGTGCACGGGGAATTTCTGGATTCTCATGGCTTGGAAGAGACCGAAGAGGAGACCCAGAATCACGATGATGGAGCCCCACAGCAGCAAGGCTTTGGCGGTCAATGCGCCATTGAAGAAGGTGACATCACCGAAATTCGGCAAGGTCAAATCTGCTTCGCTTGCAAACATAAAAGCAGGAAGCAACAGCAGTGATAAGGATGCTAAGAGTTTTTTCATAAGTTTATTGTTTTGATTAATATTAACTTACTTTCAAAAAACAAATTCACAGGGACTTCTCGGGGAAGTCTCAAATGAATTTGCAAAGTTAAAGTATTTTTTTTGATAATTAAACAAAAAGGGGCGAAAAAAAATCCGCCCCCTATACTTTTTTGGTATTTTTGAAGATTTTAGTACCGATACAAGTCACTCTTGAAAGGGCCATTGACAGGAACACCGATGTAGTCGGCTTGCTTTTGGGTGAGTTTGGTCAGCTTGACACCGATTTTGGACAGGTGGAGGCGGGCCACTTCCTCATCAAGTTCTTTGGGCAGGTTGTAAACGCCTATCTTGTAGTCGTGTTGCCACAAATCCAACTGGGCCATCACTTGGTTGGTGAAGGAATTGCTCATCACAAATGAGGGGTGGCCGGTGGCGCAACCCAGGTTCACCAAACGGCCTTCGGCCAGGATGAAAATAGAATGTCCATCGGGGAAGATGTACTCATCAACCTGCGGTTTAATGGTGCGTTTGGTGATGTTCTTCTGGCTCTCGAAAGCGCTCACTTGAATTTCGTTGTCGAAATGGCCAATGTTGCACACGATGGCCTGGTCTCTCATCTTGTTGAGGTGGTCAATGGTAATCACATCGCAGTTGCCGGTGCAGGTGACAAACACATTGCCTTCGTCGAGGGCATCTTCCACGGTCTTCACTTCGTAGCCTTCCATGGCAGCCTGCAAAGCGCAGATGGGGTCAACTTCGGTCACGATGACGCGGGCACCGTAGGACTTCATGGACTGGGCGCAGCCTTTACCCACATCGCCGTAGCCGCATACTACTACTACCTTGCCAGCCAGCATGATGTCGGTGGCGCGCTTGATACCGTCGGCCAAGGATTCGCGGCAGCCGTATTTGTTGTCGAATTTCGATTTGGTCACCGAATCGTTGACGTTGATGGCCGGGAAGAGCAGTTCGCCCTGCTCCATCATCTGATAGAGACGGTGTACACCAGTGGTGGTTTCTTCCGATACACCTTTGATGTCCTTGATCATTTTGTGCCAACGTTGCGGGTCTTCCTTAAGCAGTTCTTTCAAGGTATTGAAAACCACTGCTTGTTCGTGAGATTCGGGAGTTTTGTCTAGGATAGAAGCGTCTTCTTCGGCCTTGAAACCCGTGTGAATCAGCAGGGTAGCGTCACCGCCGTCATCCACGATGAGGTTCGGGCCTTTGCCTCCGGGGAAAGAGAGGGCCTGGTTGGTGCACCACCAGTAGTCTTCCAGCGATTCGCCTTTCCATGCGAAAACGGACACGCCGGCGGCGGCGATGGCGGCGGCAGCGTGGTCTTGGGTGGAGAAGATATTGCAGCTGCACCATCTCACCTCGGCGCC
>JAFXSR010000065.1 GCA_017525505.1 Bacteroidales bacterium | reverse complement strand
TGCGACAGCTTCGACTGGTACGAACACACGGGCATCACACAGTCATGCGAGAACTTGACTCACACATTCACCAATGCGGCAGGCTGCGACAGTATCGTGACCTTGCACCTGACGGTGAACTACACCACCTACGGTGATACCAACGCAATCGCTTGCGACAGCTTCGACTGGTACGAACACACGGGCATCACACAGTCATGCGAGAACTTGACTCACACATTCACCAATGCGGCAGGCTGCGACAGTATCGTGACATTGCACCTGACGGTGAACTACACCACCTATGGTGACACCACCGCCATTGCTTGCAACAGCTTTGACTGGTATGAACACACTGGTATCACACAGTCCTGTGGTAACCTGACGCATATGTTCACTAATGCGGCAGGCTGCGACAGTGTCGTGACCTTGCACTTAACGGTGAATTACACCACTTATGGCGACACCATTGCCTTCGCATGTGATAGTTTCACTTGGTATGGCACGACCTATACCGAAACACCTGATGTCGATCCCACCCATACCTTAACCAACGCTTTTGGTTGTGACTCTGTGCTAACGCTGCACCTGACCATCGGGCATAGCAACACCGGTGATACCACAGCCATTGCTTGTAGCAACTTCACCTGGTATGGCACAACCTATACCGAAACCCCTGCACTTGCTCCCACTCATGCCTTTACTAACGCATCGGGTTGCGATTCTGTGGTGACACTGCATCTGACCATCAATACTCCTGTAACAGAATCTATTGAAGTCATCGCTTGCGATAGCTACACGTGGAACGAGGAGATTTATGCCGAAACCGGCGATTACACACAGACATTTACTGCGGCTAATGGTTGTGATTCTATAGTGACGCTGCACTTGACCATTAACAATTCTGTGACAGAATTTATTGAGGCCACCGCCTGCGATAGCTTTACGTGGAACGATAGCGTTTACACCGAAAGCGGCGATTATACACAGATATTCCCTGCTGCCAACGGTTGCGACTCTGTGGTGACGCTTTATTTGACTATCAACAACTCTGTGACGGAAATCATTGAGGCCACCGCTTGCGAGAACTATACGTGGAACGGGGTGACTTACACGGAATCCGGAGACTATACGCAGGTATATCCCGGTGCCAATGACTGTGACTTTGTTTTGACGTTGCGTTTGACTATCAATACTCCGGTGGCGGAGCTTATTGAAGCCACCGCTTGCGATAGCTATACCTGGAATGGGGTGACCTACACCGAATCAGGAGACTACATACAGATATTCACTGCTGCCAACGATTGCGACTCGGTGGTGACGTTGCACCTGACCATCAATAATTCTATATCAGAACTTGTTGAAGTCTATGCCTGCGACAGCTATATATGGAACGATAGCGTTTACACCGAAAGCGGCGATTATACACTGTCGTTCACCGCTGCCAATGGCTGTGACTCAGTGGTGACGCTGCACCTGACCATCAACTCTCCGGTGGAAGAACTCGTCTATGTCACTGCCTGCGACAGCTATATATGGAATGACAGCGTTTACACCGAAAGCGGCGATTATACACAGACATTCACCGCCACCACCGGCTGTGACTCAGTGGTGACGCTGCACCTGACAGTCAACCATTTTGTGTCAGAGTTTGTCGAAGCCACCGCCTGCGACAGCTATGTATGGAACGATAGTGTTTACACTGAAAGCGGCGATTATACACAGACCCTTACCGCTGCCAACGACTGCGACTCCGTGGTAACATTGCACCTGACTATCCATGAGTCGGTGTTGGTTGATGACTACTTGACTATTCACGAAAGTGATCTGCCCTATACTTATGCTGATACCACGTTTGAACCCGGCACAGTCCAGTCGGGTGATTTTGTTTTCAACTTCACAACTGTTGATGGTTGCGACTCCGTCATAGTATTGCATCTTACCATCGAGACGAGCGTTCCCAGCCATTTTTCAGCTTTTGATATGAAGGTATATCCGAATCCGACCACCGGCAACTTGTTAGTCGAGTTTGAAGAGGTTGGCATGAATACGCAGTTGCAGGTTTACGACATCTATGGCAAACTGGTCATGCAATATAGTATTAACGACCGCCTTACCGAGCTGAATATCGGACATTTCGCCAATGGAGTATATCTGCTTCGTATGATTGATGGCAGCTCCGGCAGCAAGATGGTGAAGGTGGTGAAACAGTAGAGAAATAGTAATGACATGCAGTAGATGTTCCATAATGGTGAGCTGTTGACCAACACTCATCATTATAATGTAAGTTATTTTTGACTGCAAGGTCGTAAAACACAAAATTTTGACTGCAAAATAAAAAAAATTCAAATAGCTGTTGTACGTATTGAAAAAAGTTGTATTTTTGCAACCTCAAAAAAAACGGCGGGGTAGCTCAGTTGGTTAGAGCGTCGGATTCATAACCCGGAGGTCTCGAGTTCAACTCTCGATCCCGCCACACACGGAAAGAAAAAGCCTTGCGAGAGCAGGGCTTTTCTTATTAACTGAACTTAAAATCCCGTATGGCTGTTGTTAATCTTTGTGAAGATAAAGCTGACGGGTTATCCTCACGCGTTTTAGGCCATCTTTTGGATTTCTTCTATGGTTAAGCTTGTAATCTTTGCGACGACAGCTGGTTCGAACCCTTCCGCAAGCATATTCAGGGCGAGTTGGCGTTTTTCGTCGGCGCGCCCTTGCGCCAGGCCTTTTTCCACACCGGCTTTTTCCCCGTCGCGCCATCCGATGCTTTTCCAGGTGGCCTCCACGCTCACCGCATCCCAGTAGCGGTCGTAGATTTCCTGTTCCGCCTCGTTATAGTTGATGACCTCCAGCAGTTCGATGGCTTTGGCCACCTCGGGGTCGGCAAGCAGTTCCGGGGCGGGCTTCCGGGTTTTCTCGGTCATCTCGGTGAAGTACCGCATCCACAAATCCTTCTTGGTATGGCCTTTCACTTCCAGTTGCTGGTATTTGCCCATCTCGGCAAAGACGATGCTGAGTCCGTCGAAGACACGGTCGGAGTGATAGACATGGACAAGTTGGTATGGATGATACCACTCGCTGAGCCCTTTGTGCAGGTCTCCTTGTACGAAGTTGAGGGAATAGACGGGCTGAAGCAAGTGGAAAGGCTTGCCCTTGTCCAATTGTTTGACGTATGCTTTGGAGGTGTTGAAGACCACCCGCTGCATAAAGTCGCTGTCCCAGTTGAGTTGCATCTCTACGAGAAAGGTGGTTCCGGCAGAGTCCTCGCATCGCACATCCACGATGCTGTTCTTGCGCAACGGGTTCTCGGGCATCATTTCGGGCGGCACATACTGTATGTCGGTGATGACACGCCCATCCTCCAAAGGCAGGAAGGCTTTGAGCAGGCTGGCTGCCAGGTCAATGTGTTCCCCGAAGACTTTCCGGAAAGTGATGTCCGTTACGGGACTGAAATATTTGTAAGGTGTCAACATGATAACTTGTTTTGTTTTTTCAGGTGCAAAAATACATAAAAAAACAATACAAGTGAAATTTTATTCTTAAAAAATGAAAAATAATTCAATATTAAATATGATAAAATCATACTTGAAAATATAAAGTATTGCAGAGTTGGCTGTTAGCCCCTTTTTGCTTGCACCAGCAGCGATACCATACACCAATATTCTTCGATAGCTTTCTCCCAAACACCATCTGGTCTTGTTAGTTCCCAGTTGTCCATGTCATCAAGTAGCACACAAATAGAGAATGTTGATTTTGCCGTTCCTCTACACCAGGTGGCCGTCCAATTCGGAAGACAGGTTGCCATACTACTCTTTCTCAGACAGTTCCAGCCACCGCATGGACTTTTCATCCAGAGAGGTTTCTACCTCCTGGTAGCGGTGGCTCCAGTCGGTGAGCTCCTGCGGGCTGCCGACACCGCTGTTCATCTTCTCGATGAGCGAGGCTTTTTCTTTTTCCAATTGTTCGATTTCCAACTCCAAAGTTTCGAATTCCTTGCGTTCTTTGAAGGTCATTTTGTTCGGGTTTGTGGCGCGGGCAGGCTTGCCCTTGCTCTCTTCCGTTGCCGCAGGCGAATTGATTTTGGCGATGCGCTTCTGCAGTTTCAGTTCTTTGTCCTTCTCCAGACGATATTCTGTGTAGTTGCCGTAATAGTCCTTGATCTTGCCGTGGCCTTCAAATACAAAAATGTGGTCCACCAGCTTGTTCATGAACCAACGGTCGTGCGATACCATCAGAATGCAGCCGGTGTAGTTTTCCAGAAAGTCTTCCAACAGATTCAGGGTGTCAATGTCGAAATCGTTGGTGGGCTCGTCTAATATCAGAAAATTAGGATTTTTCAGCAGGGTGATAAGCAGGTGCAGTTTGCGTTTTTCACCACCGCTAAGGTCTTCATAATAAGTGTATTGCTGCTCGTATTTGAAGCCGAAGTGATTCAGGAACTGCGAGGCACCCATGTAGTTGCCGTTGTCCATACGGATGACTTCCGCCTGCTCCTTCACCAAGTCGATGATGCGTTTGTTGCCGGAGTAGGGGAGGCCGTCCTGCGAGAAATAACCGAACTGGATGGTCAAACCAGGGGTGATTTTGCCGCCATCGGCTTGCAATTCGCCCATGATCAGCTTCAGGAAAGTACTCTTACCCGTTCCGTTGGGTCCGACGATGCCGCATTTTTCTCCTTTTTTAAAGATGTAAGAGAAATCATTCAAGAGCACATTGTCGGGATAAGCGAAATCCAGATTGTTGATTTCCAATATTTTGTTTCCTAAACGCTCGGTGCGTACTTTAAAACCCTCCTGCTTCTGTTCGGGGGTTTTGCTGACTTCTTTTTTGAGTTCCTCGAAGGCGTTGATTCGGGCCCTGGCTTTGGTGGTACGGGCTTGCGGAGAGGTATGTACCCATTCCAGTTCCTTGCGGAACAGTTGTCGCAGTTTCTCGTTTTCCGCTGCGGCATTGGCCAGGCGTTCGGCCTTCTTCTCCACGAAGTAGTCGTATTTGCCGCGATAATGGTACAACTGCCCGTGATCCAATTCGATGATGTCATTGCATACTTGGTCGAGAAAATAACGGTCGTGGGTGACCATGAGCAGCGTCACGTTGGCGGCTTTCAGGTAATTCTCCAGCCATTCGATCATTTCCACATCCAAGTGGTTGGTGGGCTCATCCAGAATCAGGAGGTCGGTGTCGGCAATCAGGGTTTTGGCAAGGGCCGCTTTTTTGCGTTGTCCTCCTGATAACTCATTGACATTCTTGAAGATGTCGTGAATGCCAAAGCGAGAGAGTATTTCTTTGGCTTTGGACTCAAAATCCCAAGCCTGCAGACGGTCCATTTCCAGGATAGCTTTCTGCAGGCGTAGGTGTGTTTCGGGATTGTCTTGACCGTTTTCTGCCATCAGCATACAAGATTCGTACTCTTTAATTGCCTGTATGGTTGGTGTTTGTGCATCAAAAATAGCATCCAGCACGGAAAAGTTGTCTGCAAAACGGTCCATCTGAGGCAGATAGGACACGGTAATATCATTTCGGATGACCACCTGCCCGCTGTCGGGTGTGTCATAACCTGCTATGATATTGAGCAGGGTGCTCTTGCCGGTACCGTTGCGCGCAATCAACGCTGTCTTCTGGCCTTTTTCAAGACCGAAGGTGATTTCGGAGAACAACTCTTTCTCTCCGACGCTTTTTGACAGTTTCTCGACGGTCAAATAGTTCATCAGAAGATGAGATTCAAATAATAAACGATGTTATGCCTTAATTATTTAACGGCGATGGTTTCAATCTCTACCAAAGCGCCCAGTGGCAGGTCTTTCACAGCGAAAGCGGCTCTTGCCGGAGGATTCACGGTATAATATTTGGCATATACCTCGTTCATGGGCTTGAAATAAGCGATGTCGCTCAACAAGCAGGTGGATTTGATGACATTGTCGAAGGTGTAACCAGCCTCTTTCAGTATGGCTTCGATGTTCTTCATCACCTGTTCGGTCTGAGCCTCAATGCCTTCGGGCATCTTGCCAGTGGCGGGGTCAACGGGAATCTGACCAGAGATGAATAACATTCCGTTAGCTTCAATAGCTTGGCTGTATGGACCCACAGCCTTGGGTGCGTTGTCTGTGTGGATTACTTTCTTCATAGTTGTTTTTTTTTATTTTTTGATATCCCCCACATTGCGCTGCGCTTATGTGGGGTTAATGAAATTTAACCTCTTCGAGGTAACTTATTATAATCTTTAATATTCTATACTCAAACAACCTGCCATCAACTGTTAACTGTCAACTGTCAACTTTACCCAATGCTTCCTTCTAGGCTGATACTCAGCAGTTTCTGCGCTTCGACAGCAAACTCCATGGGGAGCTTTTTGAGCACTTCCTTGGCATAACCATTGACAATCAGGCTGATGGCGCTTTCCTTGTCAATGCCGCGCTGCTGACAGTAAAACAGCTGGTCGTCGGAGATTTTAGAGGTAGTGGCCTCGTGCTCCATGACCGATGATTTGTTGTGGCACTCGATATAAGGCCAGGTATGGGCACCGCATTGGTCGCCCATCAGCAGCGAGTCGCACTGCGAGAAGTTGCGGCTGTTCTCAGCCTGCTTGTTCACCTTTACCAGACCACGGTAGCTGTTCTGGCTTTTGCCAGCGGAGATGCCTTTCGAGACAATCAGACTGCGGGTGTTCTTGCCGATATGGATCATTTTGGTACCTGTGTCAGCCTGCTGGAAATTGTTGGTGACGGCCACCGAGTAGAATTCTCCGACGGAATTGTCGCCACGGAGTACACAGCCAGGGTATTTCCAGGTGATGGCGGAACCTGTTTCGACCTGTGTCCATGAAATCTTGGCATTTTCCTCGCACAAACCTCTTTTGGTCACCAAGTTATAGATACCGCCATTGCCATTTTTGTCACCAGGGTACCAGTTTTGGACGGTGGAATATTTGATCTCTGCGTCTTTCAGGGCTATTAGCTCTACTACCGCTGCATGAAGCTGGTTTTCATCTCGTTGCGGAGCGGTACAGCCTTCCATGTAGCTCACGTATGCGCCTTCGTCGGCAATGAGCAGGGTGCGCTCAAACTGGCCGGTGTTGGCCGCATTGATACGGAAATATGTCGAAAGCTCGATAGGGCAGCGCACGCCCTTGGGAATGTAGCAGAAGGAGCCTTCGCTGAAGACCGCCGAGTTGAGTGCCGCGTAAAAGTTGTCGGTGGCGGGAACCACAGATCCCAAATATTTCCTGACTAAGTCAGGATATTTTTGGATGGCTTCGCCGAAAGAGCAGAACAGAATGCCTTCTTTCTCAAGAGTTTCTGAGAAGGTGGTCTTGACGGATACTGAGTCGATGACAGCGTCCACGGCCACTCCAGACAGCTGTTTTTGCTCTTCCAAAGAGATGCCCAGCTTGTTGAAGGTTTTCACCAGTTCGGGATCGACTTCATCCATGCTGGACAGTTCTTTTTTCTTTTTGGGAATAGCTAAATAGATAATATCCTGATAGTTGGGTCTCTTGAAAGAAAGATGTCCCCACTCGGGTTCTTTCAGGGTTTGCCAGTGCCGGAAGGCCTTGAGACGGAATTCCAGCAGCCAGTCGGGTTCGTTTTTCCTTTGGGAAATGAGGCGGACAATGTCTTCGTTCAAACCTTTTGGGAATTCCTCCACATCAATGTCGGAGACAAAGCCGTATTCGTAGTCTTTATTAGTGATTTCTTCTATTTGCTTTTGGTTCTTAGCCATAGGAAATTCAGTTTTGAAAGGGGGAATTTCTCTCCCCTTTGTACGTAGGGTGAAAGAGGATAAGCTTTCACTATTTTTGTTTAGTTTTGATTCAGAAATCTTTCAGCTTCCACAGCGGCGATGCAGCCTGATGCGGCGGCGGTAATCGCCTGGCGGTAGTGAGGGTCTTGCACATCGCCGGCGGCGAAAACGCCCGGCACATTGGTGCGACCACCCTTGTCGGTGATGATATAGCCCTGCGCATCCAACTCGATTTGACCTTTGAACAGCTCGGTCACAGGGGTCACACCTATAGCGACAAAGATACCGTCCAAAGACAATACGCGCTCGCTTTTGTCCTTGGTATCAGCGAGCTTCAGTCCGGTAACACTTTTCACGAAGCCCTTCTTTTCGCCCAACACTTCCACGGGAATGCTATTCCATTGGATGTCGATGTTTTCTTTTTTGAAGACCTTGTCCTGCATGGCTTGTGAGGCGCGGAAGGCGTCGCGGCGGTGTACCAGATATACCTTAGCGCAGAGGTTGGACAAGTACATGGCCTCCTCAAGGGCGGTGTCACCGCCACCGATAACGGCCACGGTACGGCCACGGAAGAAGTTGCCGTCGCAGGTGGCGCAGGCCGACACCCCGAAACCGCGGTATTGTTCCTCGCTTTCCAAGCCTAACCAGCGGGCGGTGGCACCCGTGGCGATGATGACGGTTTCGGCCATGATTTCGTGCTCTTCATCTACTACGCAGCGGAAAGGTCTTTTTGAAAAGTCAACGCTCGTGACCATGCCTTGGCGGATGTCACTGCCGGCGTTGAGACTCTGCTGGCGGATGTCGTCCATGATGTTCGGGCCGGACTGTCCCTTGGGATAGCCAGGAAAGTTCTCTACCTCGCTGGTGATGGTCAGCTGACCACCGGGCTGCATGCCCTCAATGATGACGGGCCTCAGACCCGCGCGTGAAGCGTATATTCCTGCGGTATAGCCGGCGGGGCCGGATCCAATGATAAGACACTTAATGTTTTCCATGTTATTTTTTGTCGATATTAATCAGGTTGTATTTCTTGTTGCCCATACCCAGCTTTTCGGCATAGTCAATTTGATATTGACCGCTGATTTTGTTCACATCCAGAAAGGCGTCTTTGCTGTTGGTGGCTTGGTTGACCAAGTCTTGGGCGGCAGCCTCGATGGCGACAATGTCAGTGGACAGCAGAATGCCGATGTTTTCGCAGAAGGGCTTTTCAGGATGGCTGCCACAGTCGCAGGTGGGTGACAAGTTGATCACAAAATTGAAATAAATGTTGTTGTGGTTTTGTGTGGCGGCTTTGGCATATTCCACAAGACCTTCGATAAAACGCTCGTTTCTCAGCGAGTCGGAGGCCGGTACGATGGCATCGTGAGGACATGTGGAGATGCACTTGCCACAGCCGATACATTTCTCGCGGTCAATCACGGGGCCTTTGTCGGTGATGGTGATGGCATCTACTGGACAGTCGTAGGTGCAAGCGTTGCAGGCGGTGCAGTTGGAAGCCACCACTTCGGGGAAATCGCTGCTGTGCATGGCTTTTTTGCCCCTTGGAGTTGCCATGCCCATAGCGGCATTCTTGATACAGCCACCGAAACCGCAACGACCATGTCCTTTGAAATGAGTGAAATAGATGATGGTCTCGTATTTGTCAATGTTTTTGCCAAGAAAAGCGCTCTTGAACTGTTTGCCGCCCTCAATGGGGACTTCCACGTCGCCATCGGCATCCAGGATGTCAATGGGAGCGAAAGTGAAACCATGGTCACGGGCCAACTCAATGTGGGTGTCGGTTTGCGAACGACGGCCTTTGTAAGCCACATTGGTCTCTATCAGTGTGGCGTCCAAGGCTTTGCATAAAGGTTCTACCATAGTGGCAGGCACAAAATAGGTGTTTCCGTCCTCGCCGAAATGGACCTTGATGCCGACATTTCCTTTTACACTATCTTTCAGATATTCAAAAAGTTGCATAACGCCTTCGGGCGAAATGTTTTCGGTGAAATACACATCGGAAGCAGGCGTGGTGTCTTCTTCGACGTTGTTAGTGTTTTTGTTCTGGCAAGCGCAGAAAAAGATTGCGGGAATCATCACGGCTAAGAGGAAAAATTTCTTCATACTTTTCTGATTAAAAGAGGATTAATAAAATTTGATATTATATGTATATAAAATGCAAATGTACACAAATTTCTTGAATTATAAAAAAAAACTCCACGGAACGTGGAGTTTTTTTTGTGGTCCCACTCGGGCTCGAACCAAGGACCCGCTGATTATGAGTCAGCTGCTCTAACCAACTGAGCTATGGGACCTGCCTTTAAAAAGCGGCTGCAAAATTACAAAAAAAATCAATACCCTTCATCAGCAAAATGTTTTTTTCATTATCCATAGATTCATTTGCTAAGACGAGTCCATTTTGCGGTGTGTCAATTCGGTGCTTTGGCGCAAGTTCATAGCGCACCGCAGTGGATGCGTACGTTACGCATCTCCACCCCAGACTTCCGTCTGGGGTTACTGAAATGTGGCATCTTCGATGCCATTTCATGTCAGCTGCAGGTCGCAGGTCTGCAGGGAAATTTCACCAAATCGTAAATTGTTTCGGAAAAAAACGTATATTTGCAGGCTCTTATAAAAGGGGAGCATGAAGTGTGACGGATTCAAAACAACAATATAGTCTATATGACCTTATTCACGTTCTTAAAACTTTTAGGATGCCTGGCTCTGCTGATGTTCGGTATGAAGATGATGAGCGAGGCACTGCAAAAACTTACGGGTGGCGGCCTGCGCAAAGTGCTGGGTACCATGACCACCAATCGTTTTACAGGTATTTGTTCAGGTGCGTTGGTCACCACCGCGGTACAGTCCTCCACGGCCACTACGGTGCTGACGGTGAGCTTTGTCAATGCGGGCTTACTGACCCTGAGCCAGGCCATTTCGGTCATCATGGGTGCCAACATCGGTACCACCGTCACAGCATGGATTATCGCCCTCTTCGGCTTCAGCATTCCCATGTCCGCGCTGGTATTCCCGCTGTTCGCACTGGGGCTGGCCATGTCGTACATGAAAAGCACCGGTGCCAAGTCGTTCGGTGAGTTTATCTTCGGCTTTTCCTTCCTGTTTCTGGGTATCGCCACGTTGAAGGAGAACGCCATCGCCATTGATCTGCCGCATAACGACATGGTGATGAATTTCTTCGTATCTACTGCGGACTTGGGCTTCCTTTCTTACCTGATTTTCATGCTGATAGGTGGTGTGCTGACCGTTTGTGTACAGTCGTCAGTGGCGATCATGGCTATCACGATGATTTTGTGCTCCACCGGTGTGGCCGACATCTACCAGGGTATTGCCTTGGTGCTGGGTGAAAATATCGGTACGACCATCACTTCCAACATTGTGGCACTGAAGGCCAATACCTCCGCCCGTCGTGCCGCCCTTTCGCATTTGACTTTCAACTTGTTTGGGGTTTGCTGGGTGCTGCTGGTGTTCAGACCGTTCATCTCTATGGTCTGCTCGGTCGTGGGCTATGACACCAAAGCCGATGTGTCCCAGGATCCGAATGCGGCCGAGCGTATCAACTATGCCCTTTGTGCCTTCCATACCGCTTTCAATGTTTGTAACGTGCTGATACTCGTGTGGTTTATCCCCTTGTTGGAGAAGTTCGTTTGCAAAATCATCCCTGGCGGTGAGGAGGATGAGGATATGCGTCTTCGTTTTATCTCCGGAGGTTTGCTCTCCACGGCGGAGTTGTCACTGCTGGAAGCCCGCAAGGAAATCAACCATTTCGCCATGCGTGCCCATCGTATGTTCGGCTTCGTGCCCGAACTGCTGAAACTGGAGAATGGCGACGATTTCTCCAAGCTCTTTGCCCGCATCGAGAAATACGAAGGCATCAGCGATAACATGGAGGTGGAAATCGCCAATTACCTGAACCGCGTGTCGGAGGGTAAGTTGAGTGGTGAAAGTAAGATGCAGATACGCTGTATGTTACGTGAGATTTCTGAAATAGAGAGTATCTGCGACAGCTGCTATAATATGAGCCGCGTAATCAATAGGAAGTTCAAGGCAAAAGAGAAGTTCACGAAAGACCAGCAGGATCATATCCGTCACATGTGGAATCTTTGCGACAATGCGCTAAGCCAGATGGAACAGATTTTGGCCGATACGGATAATCAGGTGGATCCTCACGAGTCGTTGAACATTGAGAATGAAATCAACAATTACCGCACCCAGCTGAAAGAGAACAATGTGGTGGATGTCAATGACAAAAAATATGATTATCAGACTGGTGTGAACTACATGGATATCATCGGCGACAGCGAAAAACTGGGCGACTATGCCATCAATGTGGTTGAAGCCCATACGCAGGTGAAACTCACCACTTAATAGGTTACAGGTGTCAGGTTACATTGATTAGTGGTAAGGGGTCAGTGATTAGGGGTCAGAAATAAAGAATTCAAAATTCAAATTAAAACTTACAACTTTCAGTTCTCAGTTATCATTTTTAACCCCATTCATTATTAATTGTTAATTGTAAATTGTAATGTCTTTCCAAAACTCTGATTATATCGAAGTTATCCGTGCTACGGAAAACAATTTGAAAAACGTGTCGTTGCGGATCCCCAAGGGACAGATTACGGTCTTTACAGGCGTATCGGGTTCGGGGAAATCATCGCTATGCCTTGACACTATTGCTGCCGAAAGTCGTCGTGAACTCAATGAGACCTTCCCGTCGTTTGTGCAACAGTACCTGCCCAAATACGGTCGCCCCAAGGTGGAACGCATCAACAATATGCCGGTGACCATCGTCATCGACCAGAAGAAACCCTCGTCAAACAGTCGCTCAACGGTGGGCACCTATACCGATATCCAGGCCTTGTTGCGACTGCTGTTTTCGCGTGTTGGCAAGCCTTTTGTCGGCTATTCCGACACTTTCTCCTTCAACCATCCCGCGGGCAGCTGTCCTCGCTGTGCCGGTCTGGGCGAAATCCGAGAGCTGGACATCCACAAGCTGGTGGATTTCGACAAGTCTCTTAACGATGAGGATACCATCCATTATATTGCCTTCGGGAAAGGGGGCTGGCGCTGGATTCGCTACGCCCATAGCGGTTTGTTCGACCTGGACAAGAAAATCAAGGACTATTCGCCGGAAGAGTTGGATTTGTTTCTGAATTCTCCCCAGATAAAGCTGAAAAATCCGCCGTCCAATTGGCCTAAAACGGCTAAATATGAGGGTCTTATACCTCGTATGTACCGCAGTATCATCAATTCTGAAGAAGGACTTTTGCATGCAGCCGTGCTGAATCCAATGCTCACCATGGGCACCTGTCCCGACTGCCAAGGCACTCGGCTCAATGAGAAAATACGCTCCTGCCGTATCAATGGCAAGAATATCGCCGAAGTGGGGGATATGCCGATTTCCGAATTGGCTGCTTTCATCTCCGCTATTGATGATCCCTTGGCGGTGGACCTGAAACGCGAGCTGATGCGCCGGGTACAAGCCCTCAATGACATTGGTTTGGGCTATTTGTCCCTGAGTCGCGGCACGGGCACCCTGTCGGGCGGTGAGGCGCAGCGCATCAAGATTGCCAAATACATCAACTCGGCCCTGACCGACATGGCCTATGTACTCGATGAGCCCAGCGTGGGACTGCATCCGCAGGATATCACCCGCCTGAAAAACTCGTTACGGCATCTGCGTGACCATGGCAACACCGTGCTCATTGTGGAACATCACCGCGAAATCATAGCCATGGCGGACCATATTGTGGATATGGGGCCGATGGCTGGCAGCCACGGCGGTGAAATCATGTTCGAGGGCTCTTACCCCGAATTGTTGGCCTCCGACACGATTACCGGACGTATGCTTCGGCAGAAGTCGGCGTTCAAGACACAGACCAGACAGCCTCAGGGCTGGTTTCCGGTGCGCCATGCCGATTTGCACAATCTCAAGGATTTGTCGGTGGATATCCCGCATGGCGTGCTAACCGTCATTGCCGGTGTGGCAGGCTCTGGCAAAAGCTCCCTGATGGAGTTTTTCCAGACCCATTGCGACCGCGAGACCATCTTCATCGGACAAAAGAACATCGGCATCAATTTGCGCTCTACACCAGCTACTTATCTGGAAATTTCCGACCCCATACGCAAGCTTTTCGCCCAGGCCAACAAGCAGAATATGCAATTGTTCTCTTTCAACTCCAAAGGTGCCTGCCCCGCCTGCGGTGGCAAGGGCGTCATCGTCTCCGACATGGCTTTCATGGAGTCTATCGAGACGGTTTGCGAAGTGTGCCATGGCAGTCGCTATGCAGAGGAAGTACTTCAGTATCAGTATAAAGGAAAGAATATTGCCGACGTGATGGACCTGTCGGTGGAAGAGGCTGTGGACTTCTTCGAGGGACTGCCGTTCCAGCCGCAGTTGCAGGCACTGAACAAGGTGGGGCTGGGTTATCTGCATCTTAACCAGACCATGACCACCTTGAGTGGAGGTGAGTTGCAGCGTATCAAACTGGCCGACCAGCTGCACCGCAAGGGCGAGGTATTCATCATCGACGAGCCGACCGATGGTTTGCATTTGGACGATGTGCACCGGCTGTTGAAACTGTTCCAGGAGATGACCGATGCCGGTAATACGCTGATTCTCATTGAACATAGCCTTGACGTAATGAAGGAGGCCGACTACATCATCGAGTTGGGTCCTGGCGGTGGTGAGAAAGGTGGACGCCTGCTTTTTGCCGGCACTCCTGCCGACATGCTCTCTGCCGCTGATTCTGTTACCGCCCCGTACATGAAAGAGAGTCTGCCAGCGTAGTGAAAAAAATCTTTCCACGTGCTTAAACTTATTTATTTTTGTATTATCTTTGTAGTTTGTATTATTAAATGTATAAACGATGAAGAAGTTATTGGTAATTATTGTGTTAATTTTTTCTTTTTCAGTGATTTATGCTCAAGAAGAAAAAGAAAAAAAATATCCTAAACTTCCGGCGGTGGATGTGAAAACCGTGAACGGAACGACTTTTAACACAAGTAACATCAGCAATGATGGCAAACCTGTCATAATAAGTTTATGGGCAACATGGTGCAAACCTTGTGTCGCCGAATTGGTGGCTATTGCCGACGTGTATGACGACTGGGTGGAAGAAACTGGCGTGAAGTTGTACGCCATTTCCATCGATGACAGCAAAACTGCTGCCCGTGTTGCGCCTTTCGTCAGCGGCAAAGGCTGGGATTATGAGGTGTTGCAAGACCCCAACTGGGACTTCAAGCGTGCCATGAATGTGCCCGATGTGCCGTATCTGTGCATTCTCAACGGCAATGGTGAGATTGTATGGCAGCATTCCTCTTACGCTCCGGGATCGGAAGAAGAGGTTTATCAGGAATTGTTGAAAATTATCAAGAAATAGTATGCGTAAGATCTATATATTTGCCCGACTGGCTTCCCTGATCGCGCTTGTTTGCACTTGCGTGTCGGTGACCAATGCCCAGCATGTGGTCGGAAATGGCAAAATCAGTGGAGAGTTTGGTTTCAACGGGATGTACTATATCCCTGACTCACTGATAGGGGCGGAACCTGTGGATTCCAAAGTACGTGCCAACACCTATCTTAGCCTGATGTACAATAACGGCGGCTTTACTGTTGGCGCACAGTACGAATTTTATTCTTTCCCTTTGATAGACTTCGAGAAGATTGGTTATAAGGGACAAGGACTGACACGCTATTATTTTGATTATAAGCACAAAATCATCCAGGTAACGGCCGGTACGTTCTATGAACAGTTCGGCAATGGCTTCACCCTTCGTTCCTATGAGGAACGGCAGCTGGGGGTGGACAACAGCCTGCTCGGTGCCCGCATCAAACTGACTCCTTACCAAGGTATCACCATCAAGGGCGTGTGGGGTATCATGCGTAACAATTTCGATTTCGATTATATCCATCGTCAGGATTTTGTCCGTGGTATCGACGGCGAATTTGCCTTTGGCGATATTTTCCCGGTCATTGCTGAAAAAGGGTTTACAGCCACCATCGGTGGAAGTTTTGTGAGCAAATACGAGAAGTCTGATAATGACATATATGTGGATGTTTTTCCCGGTACGGAAGAGGAGACTTATGGTATTATCCATGCCGACAAGATTCCGGCCAATGTGGCCTCTTGGAGTACCCGCCTGAATTTTGGCTACAAGGGGTTCCGCTTTGAGGCGGAATTCGCCCAGAAAGTTAATGATCCCAATGCCACCAATCAGTACATCTACAAAAACGGCAATGCGCTGTTCCTTTCCGCCACCTATTCGATGAAAGGACTGGGCGTGTCGGCTTCGTTTATCCGTTCCGACAATATGGATTTCCGCTCACAACGTCTCGCATTGGCCAAAACGCCTGTGCTGGCTATTAACTGCATACCTGCCATTAATCGTCAATACACTTATCAGTTAATCAGCAATTATAGCTACGCCAGCCAGCCTAATGGTCAGATTGGCGCACAGTTACAAGTGAATTACCAGATTCCCAAGAAAACAAAACTGGGTGGCAAATACGGTACCGATATCACCTTCAATTATTCTCGTTTCCATGATATCGACCGTAAGGCTGTCCCGTTGGCCGACTCATTGGGTACCATGTCCGGTACCGACGGCTATACCTCCGGATTCTTTAAGTTTGGCAAAAAACTCCTTTACCAGGATGTGGGTGTTGAGATCAGCCATCGCTTCGACAAACGCTGGAAACTGATCCTGGCATACAATTATATTACCTATAATATGGATGTGCTGCAAGGCCATGGTGGTATGTTGCAGGGTCATCTGGTCTCTTCGGATTTGACATGCAAAATCAATAACAAACATGCCTTGCGTCTTGAATTACAGCACCTTTACACCAAAGAGGATAAGGGTAGCTGGCTGTATGGCATGTTAGAGTACTCCATCAGCCCCAATTGGTTTATCTCGGTGGGTGACCAGTGGAACTATGGCAACTCAGATAAGAGTCACCGCATCCATTATTACAATGTTTCAGCCGCCTTTGTATGGCACACCACCCGTATAGCCTTGAACTTTGGCAAAACTCGTGAGGGTGTGCTTTGTATCGGTGGTGTATGTCGCTCAGTACCGGCTTCTTATGGTATGGGCTTGTCTGTGACAACTTCTTTCTAAAAAATAATGTAAAATGCTGAATATCAGAATGTTATATTATATTTGCGGAGTATTTTTCTCCGCTATGCTTTTGTTTTCTTGTCACAGTGCCAAGCAAGAGGAGCAACATGACGAAGGTATTCAGACTGGCGACCTGCTGTTTGTGGGTTTGCCTTTGGATTTCCATTTGACGGATAGCACCAGCATGGATAATGCCATCACTTCAGCCACAGGTCGCGAGGGGGAAATTAACTATATCCATGTGGCCATTTTGGAACGTGACGAACAGGACAGTCTGTGGGTGATTGACGCAACCCTTAAACATGGGGTGGACCGCCATCCGTTCAGAGTTTATTTGACTGATTTCACGCTGAATGATGGCAGTTATCCTGTGATGGCTGTGATGCGCCTGAAAGACAACACGAATGCATCGACGTATGTGGATAATGCCAAGACGTTTGTGGGTCGTGGTTACGACATGTATTTCAGCTCGGACAATACCGAGCAATACTGCAGCGAACTGGTTCGGAATTCATATATCACCAGCACGGGAGAGTATTTGTTTAGTGAATATCCTATGAATTTCAAGTCTGAAGACGGCACCTTCCCTCCTTATTGGATAGAGTTGTTCGGACTTTTGGACGAGCCTATACCGCAAGGTGAGATGGGAACCAATCCCAACGTTATGTCGCAAGAGAGTTGCCTGATGAAAGTGGGAACGATTAGTATGGATGGGGGGAAGGTGATGGTACGTTGAGTAAAGTTATAGTATAAAGTATATAGTATAAAGTTTATAGTTTATAGTTTAGGAAGTTTAGCGGAGGGCGTTTAATAGTTTTTGGAGGTGTCATATGGACAAAGTATTGAAATTTTGTGTTTTATTTTCTTTGCTATTATTACTGGTGCCGTTGAAGGGGCAGGTGAGCAAGGGTGACAGATTGCTTGGTACCTATCGTGTGGTGGAGCCGGAGACCAAGGAAGATTCAAAGGTGAAGATTTTCAAAACTGCGGATGGAAAGTACAAAGGCCAAGTGATTTGGCTGGCGGTGCCTACTATGAAGGATGGTACTCCCAAACGCGACATTTTGAATCCGGATCCTAAGAAACGTAATACCCCTGGTGACCAGATTATACTGCTCTGGGGTTTTGAATATGATGCGGACAAGGATATGTGGGTGAACGGGGAGATTTATGACCCCTGCCATGGCAAAACCTATAAATGCCGCCTGAATTTTGAGTCACCCACGAAACTGAAGGTCCGTGGCTATATAGGCACTCCGGCCTTTGGCAAAAGTATGTATTGGTACAAGATAGATTAAAAAAAAGAGCGGCGATTTCGCCGCTCTTTTTTTTACTTCAATATCTTCATAAACTCTACCGTCAAATCCCAACACATCTTCACCGTCTTGATCTCAAGTTTCTCGACGGGAGAGTGAACACCGCGGAGGGTGGGACCGTAGGATACCATATCCAATCCAGGATACTTCTCTGAGAAGAGACCGCATTCCAAACCGGCATGGATGGCCAGCACTTGAGGATCTTTGTGGAACAGGTTTTTGTAGGCCTGAACCAGCACTTCCAGCACCTTGGAATCAGGATTGGGAGTCCAGCCGGGATAACCGTCGCTGCTGCTCACATCGTTGGCGCCAGTGCCGCAGAAAGTGGCGGTAACCATATCCACCGCATCCTGTTTTTTGGATTCCACAGAGCTGCGCTGACTGGTGGTGACCACAATCTTTTCGTTTTCAATTTTCACAGAAGCCAGATTGGTAGAAGTCTCCACAAAGTCCTTGATGTTCTGTGACATGGCCAGTACTCCGTGAGGACAAGCGTAGAGGCAGTTCATCAAATCCACTTGCAACAGCTCTTCCAGCACCTTGGAGGGCAGGGGAGCGCTCTCGTAGCAAACGGTCACATCGGGATCGGTGACGAGGTACTCGTTCTTGTAGGTTTTGTCCATTTCGGTGAGATACTGCTCAAAGTCCTTGGCATAGTTCTTCGGCAGCACTACCACAGCTTGGCCTTCGCGGGCAATGGCGTTGCGCAGGTTCCCAGCCTTGATGTCGGCAATGCGGAGACCATATTCCTGATAACCGTTCCACAAGAGACGGTTGAGCAACTTGACGGCATTGCCACGGCCCTTGTTGATGTCATCGCCGGAGTGTCCGCCTTGCAGACCCTTGACCATCACGGTGTAAGCCACACTGTTCTTGTCGATTTCCTCATCCCACTCACAGTCGAAAGTGGCCACAGTGTCTTTGCCACCGGCGCAGCCGATAAAGAACTGGCCTTCGTCTTCGGAGTCAAGGTTGAGCAACATTTTGCCTTTCATGAATCCGGGTTCGAGGGCAAACGCACCGGTCAGACCAGTCTCTTCATCTACTGTGAAAAGACATTCTACCGGACCGTGTTCCAGGTCTTTGGATGCCAGAATTGCCAATGCCATGGCCATGCCGATACCGTCGTCGGCACCCAGGGTGGTGCCTTTGGCCTTCATCCAATCGCCGTCCACATACGACTGGATGGTGTCTTTCTCGAAGTCGAATTGGGTGTCGTTGTTTTTCTCGCACACCATGTCCATGTGGGCCTGGAAAATGATGGGCGTCACATTCTCTTTACCGGGAGTGGCGGGCTTGCTGATCAGCACGTTGCCGATTTTGTCGCGCTTGGTTTCCAAGCCTAATTTCTTGCCGGTTTCGACCAGCCATGCTGAGATTTTTTCTTCTTTCTTGGAGGGACGGGGAACTTTACAGATTTCATCGAAGAAATCGAATACAATTTTAGGTTCTAAGTTTGCCATGTTTTTTTCGTTTATTATTTTTTTTCTGAAATTCAAATAGCTAAATGTCAATTATTTGACGTAATAAGTGAGCTTCATGTTAATGCTGGCTCTCTTTTGTTTGGAGCTGGTGTTGAAGGTACCACCCCAGGAGTAATCCTCGTCGGCGGAGTTGGGAGCCGTAATCTGGAATACCCCCATATTGGCGGTTTTCAAACCTCCAAGACTTGAACCGGCGTTTTTGGCGATGGTTTCAGCTCTGTTGCGGGCATCCTTGGTGGCATTGGCCAGCATTTCAATCTTAAGGTCAGCCAGCTTGGTATAATAATATGACACATTGTTCCCGTCAATTTGAATACCCTGATCCAACAATTCGGTCACCTCGCGTGAAATCTTCTCAACTTTCTCCACATCAGTGGATTCGATGCGGATGCTCTGGGTGAGCACATAGCCTTTGAACACTTCAAAACTTCTTCTGGCGGCCTCATTCCACTCCCAGTCGTTATCGGCATAGTGGGTCACCGCATTGAAAATCATTTCGTCTTCGCCGAGACCTTTGCTTTTCAGATATTCTTTCACCACATTGTTCTGTTCTTTGAGCAGACTGTACGCGTCTTTCATGTTCATGTTCCGCACGGAATAGTTCAAGTCCCATACAATCAAGTCTGATTCAAAATCCTGCTCAGCCAAGCCCACTACCGACATGGTTTTGGCCGGACCTTTGGTCTTGTAGAAGTAATAACCTGCAACCCATACAGCGGCAATAAACGCTATGGCTGCGATAATTCCGATGACAATTCCTGTTTTTTTCATAACTTTATGTTTTTGATTTTTATTGTGTTAGTTTGCTTACCTACTAATGTTTCTTGAAATATTTTTTTATGCGATTTTCTTTCTGCAAATTTACATAAAAAACTAAAATCAAATACCTGTGAACAAAATTTATTGGAAAATATGGATTCTTAATTGTAATGATGCGATTCATTATAGATATTCTTATTTTTTTTTATTTGAAATGATAGTTGGGTATTGCATGCTACTCCATTTCACAGCGGGTTTATGCAGTTCTTCGGTGCATATTACATTCGCGCTGCGAAGAGACACACTGCAGTTCTCATACCCCACACTGCGGCCTACGGCCTTATGTGGGGTTACTGAGAGAATGTCTCTTCGAGACATATACCCATAAGGCAGTCTGACACCCTTTGCTGCAAAACACTTGCTTTGATTCCGGCCTCGGAGAGGCCTTCTTTCTGTAACCCCATATGAGCGTAGCGAGTATGGGGTTATGACAGTACCTCTATAATCTCTTCGCGGCGCAGGACTTTCTTGCGCTGAAACAAGTAATAAAACCGCCGCGAAATGGTGAAAATAACAACTAACCTCATGTCATTTTCTGTCAATATATCAAAGAAACATGTTTTTACTGTTGCAATATATTGTTGCATCAGTTCTAAATTCGTATTATTTTTATGTTTTTTTCATCCAACAGAATTATACTGTTATGGGAAATAAGAACCTGTTGAATTGTTCCGATGACATCGCTTATATCGGTCACCATCCTTGCATCTAATGTTACGTAATTATAACTGTTTAATTGATTGTTTTTTACATACAAAATATTTTCTTTGATAATTTGAACGGGAAATTCCGTGGTGATGGCGAGGTTTTTCTCGAAAGTACCAAAGTTGTCAAAAAAGAACACTCCCTGCTGAGCATCTTGCATCACAATCATCTTCTCATTCACATCCTTCAGAAGTGTGGGATGGAACTCTTGGAAGTTGTAATGGACCCGCTCTTTTTCCCGGAAATAGAAGTCCAGTATGACCAAATCGGTATTGCTTTCGTCATACAAATACAGTTCGTTTTTTGTCGAATATGTGGCTAATGATATGGTTGTCAATCCCTTGGAGAACAAATCGACCTTGTCGCCAATAGGGGAAAGTTTGTCATTCAGGAACACAATAAAGCCTGCGTCACGATAGAATAGCATGATTTTCAACGGGTTGTCCACGTCAATGGAGGAAATATGGCCCAACAGATTGTCATTGTAGGTGTAGAGCAGGGTGCCGTCGGGAGCGTATTTGTAAAGGGTGGCATCGTTTACGGCATAAATGTTGCCTTGCGGATCCACGGCCATGCTTTGCGCAATTTGTTCTATGACCACGGTTGTGGAAGGTTGCTGGGCTTTGATACCCAATACGCCTAGCAACAGGGCCATGAGGAGGAGCATATTTCTCAAATTTTTTTTCATCCTTTTTTTAATAACGAGAAGGTAAACGGTTTTATTGTCTGTTGAGACATTCCAAACGTCTCCTTCATGATGTGAAACGTCATTGCATTTTCTGTAATATTTCATTGCCGGTGCCGATGCGGTATCCTTCGCTCTTGAAAAGAATCTTACCGTCTTTGTCGGCAAGTATTACCAAAGGATAATTGTCGGTAAATGTTGATTTGATGTGTGTGAGCACATTGTTTTGCCATTGTTTGCCCTCATCTACCACCAGTTCACTTTGAGTAGGCAATTTCCAGTTGCTGAAGTTGAAATCCACCGCATTCCTGTCATCAGGCAGTACGAAAATCACCGCAGCGTTGCGTTGCTCAAACTCGCGGGCATGAGCGGCAATATCTTTCAACAGGTGCTTGCTGGGTTCGCGACTCGGGTCGATGAAACAAAGCAACAAAGGGCGACCTTTGGTCAATTCCTTGACCGTTTTCTTGCCGTAAGTCTCTGGCAGCCGGAATTGTAAATCAATTTGCCCATAATCGGAGCTTTGTTCATCCAAATCTCTGATGATCAAATCCAAATCTAATTTTTTGTCTGGTTTGACATAGAAGAATTCGATGCGTGACAAGGCTGTGCCGTCGGTGTAACGGTTGCCGGTGGACAGCATGTAGTAACCTCTTTCCAGCTCCAAAGTGATGGGGAAAGTGCTTACACGCGGGTCGTTTTCAAAGTCAAAGGTGACAAAATCACTTTCGGTTTCATCGTACTTGGCGATGGTGAAATGGGTCCAGTAAACAGGTTGCAACTGTCGTTTTTTGTCATAATGAATCACCACGGTACCTGTGGGAATTTCTTTCTTTGAGGGACCGAAGTTGACAATATGCCACTGGCTCTTGTCGTAGGCAAACAGCTGACCAGTCGCATTATCCATGTATGCGGGAATGTTCAGGGCGCGACAGGCCGCCACAAAGAAGATGTCCCGGGAGTGAGCGTCCGCCCGGCGCAACTCATAAACCCCGATGGGTGAGACGGGACAGTTGTAATAGTTGCTTTCTTCGTCAAGGGTGATATTATGCTCTATCCATTGCTTGACATTCATGTAGTTGGGATTCATCACCATGTCCCGGGTAAGATGCTGGCGGAGGTAACTGCGCCAAGGTCTGAGTCCCTCGTTGGCAATGCGTGGGGAGACGATCCCTTTCTTATAAATATACAATGAATAAGGGTCTTCCGTCTCTTTGAACTGGGTGATATGGTCTTCAAGTGTTTCTTTAGAAAAATCTCTTAAATCTTTATCTGATAATGAATTAAGAAAATCATATAAAAACAAGTAACGGTCTTTCTGCTGGTGCATGTTCAGGAAGTCGATAAGTTCGGCATAGTTGCCTTCGCTTTTTTTCAGGAAGCAGCCGATTTGCTCGGCAGTAAGATTCTCATTCACTATGTCGGCGGCATCCGTTTCGGTTTTGAAGGTCGCCATGTAGGCATTGCGGAGCGAATCTTCGTATTGCAGCCGGCGGGCATTGCGCTCCGATTTTGCTTTGTCGGCAATAGTTACACTGCTTTTTCCCGCGGGGGGTACCATGGTGAACAGTTCCGTATAGTTTTCGTAGGGTCGGCGGTCGAGGCTGATGGCTATGGAATCCTGATGGCGGACATCTATAGGCGCGTAGTTATAGTGTTTTCCGTCGGTAGCCCATATCAGCAGGCTGCCCACACCCGTGGTGAGATGGGCAATGCCGTTTTTATCGGTGGTTTGCGTGGCAATAGGGTAGTATTCGGCATAATTGTACAGCTTGAATTTGACGGTAGCCCCTTCAACAGGATTAAAGTCATGGTCCAGTACCTGTACGGTAATCCTCTTAGTGTCAGCATAGTTGGAGATCATGTTGATGCGGGAGAAGAGGTCGGTTTGCTGGGTAACTTCTTCAGAGCCGTTGTATTTTCCAAAGGCGATGGAATGCACCATCATGGTACGGGTTGAGGGGATGGCGAACCAACCCATATTCAGCTCCGGATCGGGTTCGCAGGCCCCCATGAAATACCATTGTCCATCTACCCAAACCTCCACCCAGGCGTGGTTGTCGTCGGTGTGCGCCCATCGGGGAGTGTAGCATTGGCGGGCGGGGATACCGACAGCGCGGAGGGCGGTGACCGTAAAGGTGGACTCCTCTCCACAACGGCCCAAGGCGGTACGGACGGTAGCAAGTGGGGCAGAGGTACGGCTGTCGGAAGGTCGGTATGCCACCTTTTCGTGGCACCAGTGGTTCACCTCCAAGGCGGCATCATACATGGACATGTTCTTGATGCGTGGCTTTAACTCATTGAAAAACACCTGTCTGGCACTGTCCAAATTCTCGTTGTTCACGCGATATGCCAATACAAAATGGCGGAAAACGTCCTCGGGGATGCCGCGACCCCAGCTGAAAGTGTCGCGGGCCTGCAGAGCGGTGCGCACCTGCCGCAAGAAGAAATCGCCGTCATAATCGGCCAAATCGCTGAGAGGCATGTAGGCATACAGAAATTCAAGCGCTTCCTTCTCTTCTGTGGTCAGTTTCTGCTTGAAAATGTCAAACAAGGCCTTGCTACGCCCTTGGGCAAGCTCCTGCCGCTGCAAAAAGTCCTGGTGAACCTGTTTCCGATAATCCCTGTCGCTAATGAAATGCTTCCCGCAAGATGCTAGTAACAAGGCTATTGTAATACCGAATAATAGTTTTCTTATCATAGTGTTAAATTTTTAATCCACAGTTTCCCGTTATTACGGCCTCGAAGAGGCCGGGTCTCATTAACCCCACACGGAAGTGTGGGGGCTGAGATGTATGATCTACTCTCCTCGCGGCACGAGTATCGCTTGCATAGATGATGACATCTTCCTGCCGCGAAAGGGATGCGAGAGACGACAGAGCATAGCGTACCGACGGTCAGTGACTTGCCATTGGTAGTGCGGCAAGGTGTCGCCTCTTCGAGGCTCTGAGATGCGTAGTATCTGCCCATCACCCCAGACTTCCGTCGGGGGTTACTGAGATATTGCCTCTTCGAGGCATTGTGTTGCAGAGACTTCTTCATATCTTCCTCGTTATACATTATTAATTAGCACATTAAAAACTTCCAGTTTTCAACTTTCCACTTTCAGTTTCATTAGCACATTGGCACATTAGCACATTCCTCCCTTGTCATACATTCTTATTAGCACATTAGCACTAACTAATTTACTAATTTGCTAATTATCAGCTCAATCTCTTCCGTTTGACTCGTATCCCCGTTCATTTTGCAGCTGGCATGGACCTCGTCCACATGGGTAAGGAGGATGAGATCGGTTACATTGTCGCTGCCGATGCCGCTACCCGCCAGTATCGTGATGCGCCCGTGGGCTTGTCTGACGATAGCGGCCAGTGTGTCAGCTCCTTGCAGTGCAGTGGGTTGTTGTCCGGAAGTGAGAATGCGGTGAAAACCACAGTCAATTAGCTGTTCCAGAGCTATTTGCCAGTCCTTGCAGCGGTCGAAGGCCCGGTGAAAAGTCACCTGCATTGGGCCCGCCTCCTTCAGCGCACGCTGGCATTTGTTCACATCAACACTTAAATCCTCCTTCAGAAAACCAATGACGACACCGGGAATACCATGTTCGCGGCAGAAGGCGATGTCAGACAAAATCGTGTCAAATTCTTCCTCGGTATAGCAAAAGTCACCGCCACGGGGACGAATCAGTACAAAAGTTCGCAGGGGCAACTGCTCCTTACAATATAATATGTCCTCGTGTGAGGGGGTCAGCCCTCCCACGGACAGGTCGTGGCACAACTCAATGCGCTGAGCACCAGCCATTGCCGCATTGACGGCGGATTGACGATTCCCACAACAAACTTCCAATAACATACGCTTTCTCATTAAAAGTGCAAAGTTACGACAAATATTTGAATTCCCGTTTTACTGACGCAATAATTATCATTGTTTTTCAAATCCACTGTTGCGATATTCCCTTATTTTAGCTGGTGATTAAAGTGTGTTATACTGTATTCAATCAGTCGTGTGGAAAGCACGCAATTCTATTAACCCGTATTGGTAAGATTATAGAAGTCGTCTTGTAATAGTCGTGCTGAAAGCACGCAATTCTATTAACCCCGCATAAGCGTAGCGCAATGTGGGGTATGCGGCAATATGCTCTGCTCCTGCGTGCCGTAGGTACGCAACATTGGAGTGTATTAGCGTGCATTCAGCACGCAGACTGTATCTGTCATTCTCCACCCCACACAACAAGTTGTGCTGGGTTAATAAGATATCGTGCCTTTGGCACGCATTGTCATGACAATAAGGCCAGTGGGAGCTAAAAGACTATAGTAGAGGACAATGCCTCCAGTAGAAGAGATCGCTGGAACAATAGGGAGTTTTTTCTGAAAAATAATCACACCTGTGTTATTATTCAAAAAAAATATGTAACTTTGCAAGCTGGTAATGAAAGAAGGCTGTGGCGTGTTGAATACTTGCGGTTTGATTCGGAATGCCTTTCTGATTATTGGATAAAAAAAACATCATAATGAAATTTAACACAAAAGAGGAATTTGAATTGTACGCTCTGATGTACGTAGCTTCACTGGATTTTAAAGTTACTAAGGACGAGCTGGCTTACATGTCCAGGGGCGTGGCGGCCGAAACCTACCGGCATGTGTCGGATGTGTTCCAGGCAGATAATGACGCCGAGACGGTGGAGTCCATTCTTCATGGCAGCGCCGCTTTCCTGCCTACCGACGAACTCAAGGCTGATTTTATCAACAAACTCAAAGGCTTGGCCAAGGTGGATAGCCTTCATCCCATGGAGGCCGCCAGTCTGTCATCATTGGAGAAGCTGATTTACAACAAATAAGCAACGGACTGAATGACGATTCCCTCTCTCTGGCTTCCGATGGCAAAGGTCTTCTGTAACGAATGTAATATCTGCGACAAAATAAAAATTCAACATATTTAAGAACACAAAAAACAATTATCATGATCAGCAAAAAAATGCAAGAGGCTATCAACGCCCAAATCAATGCCGAAATGTGGTCGGCTTACCTGTATTTAGCCATGTCAATGGATGCCAACGACAAAGGTCTGAAAGGTGTGGCTCATTGGTATCGCAAACAATATGAAGAGGAAATGGAACACGCTTTCCGTTTCGTGCATTATCTGGAAGAACAACTGGCGCGCGTCGAACTGAAACCCATTGAGAAATTCAAAACCAGCTGGAAAAACATGGCTGAGATGTTTGACGAGACTTTGGCTCACGAGAAAGTGGTGACCGGTCTGATTCACAATCTCTGCGACTTGGCTGCCAAGGAAAAAGACTATGCCACTGCCAATATGCTGCAATGGTTTGTCAATGAGCAAGTAGAAGAAGAAGCCAACGCTACCGAACTGATTGAGACAGCCAAGTGCATCGGCAACGACAAGGCCGCTTTCTATATGTTTGACAAAGAATTAGCTGCAAGATAAGCCCTGGCATGGATCCATTATTGCTTATCTCTGTACTCCCTGTCGTTATATTGCTGGGGTACATTTATTTGAAAGATAAAAATGAAAGAGAGCCTTTGGGATTGCTCCTGAAGGCTTTTTTTTGTGGCACTTTGGTGGCGGTGTTGATCTTGCTATGGGGTGTTTTCGAGGGAATTGCGGGCTTTAGTCTCACTGCTTTCGCTGAAAATTCGGCGGTGTTGAAGAGCTTCTTCCAGGCTGCGATTCCTGAGGAAGGCTTGAAATTCCTGTTTCTATATTGGCTGATATGGAACAACAAGGAGTTCAATGAGCATTTCGACGGCATTGTGTATGCGGTGTTCGTTTCCATGGGGTTCGCCTGCGTGGAGAATATACTGTATGTCTATAGCGGCGGTTTCGGAACAGGTGTGGCAAGGGCTTTGCTGGCAGTACCAGGACACTTCCTTTTTGCGGTCATCATGGGCTATTTCTTCTCCAGAGCACGCTTCACTCCGTTGAAAAGAAAATATCTGCTGGCGATGGCATTCATATGCCCGGTATTGGCACACGGTCTGTACGACACCCTGTGTTTTGCCATGGAAATGTATGGCGAGTCGACTGGCCTGTCGTCTGTGTTGAATGTTGTGTTTATCGCTTTTGATATAAAGTTGTGGCAAATCGGCCTTAAAGCTATCAGCACCCATTGCCATACTTGTGGTGCTAAAATTCCCAAAGGGAGAGTCAACTGTCCCTATTGCGAACGACTGGTTAGATTTCCTTGATTTTTTCCACCACCCATTCGTCGTCATTTTTTTGTACCACAATTTCCAAACGGGGGTTGGTATTGTATTTGTTATTGATCCTCTTGTGATAATACTGCAGGAAATCATAATTGAGCGCATTGCTGATGCGCACAATGAGGTGAATGTCCATACTCTTGCGCTTGAATATGCTATAAACATTGGTGCGATCGCAATGAATCGCCTCCGCAAACTCGTTGATCGAAATACCCTGTTCCTTCATCTTTCGCTTGACTAACGAGCCTAAATGAATGTCTTCCATGTTTTTTTAATTAAACTTTGCAAAAATACAAAGTTTCTGCAAATTATCGACTGTTTGTTATTTAATTTAACGAATTCGTGAAATTATTTCACAAAACGCTTGCTGTGTGGTATATTTTTGCTTTATTTGCAAGAAAAAACACTTCATGAATACATATCCCAAATTAAAAAAAATTTTTTTCGTATCGGCAATCGTGCTATTATCTTTGAATCTTTTTTCACAGGAGTGGCATTATGAGATAACTTGTGCTGGCACAGGTGTTCAAGGTACCTATATGGTAGAGGTGACCAGCTATGGCAAGACGGTTGACGCGGCATTGGCCCAGATGAAAAAAGATGCGGTTCATGGCGTGTTGTTCAGGGGGCTCACTGGCAAATGCACCCAAAAGCCATTGGCGGGCAGGGCGGAGGTGGAAAATGAACACAAAGACTTCTTCGACAAGTTTTTCGGCAAATCAGGCGACTATGCCAAATATGTCGTCGATGATCCTAATGTGGCTATGGTGCCGGTTAAGATAGGAAAACAATATAAGGTGACCAAGGTGGTATCAGTGAAAAAAGACATGCTTCGCAGAGATTTGGAAAAAGCGGGCATTATAAAAGCATTGGGATTTTAGTTAAATTTAAATAAAAAAAAGATTGGACATGGCAAAGAAATGTTTTACATTAATGGTATTGCTAATCGGAGTATTAGTGTCATTCGGGCAATCCGGAGATTACTCTCTTCCGGAAATTGAATGCATGGGAGTTGAGGGCGACGGCTCTCAAACCTTGAGAGTTTGGGCTTTGGGGCGTAATAAAATGGACGCCCTTGAGCAAGCCAAGAAAAACGCGGTCAGGGAAGTGATATTCAAGGGTATTCGCAACGGTAGCAAAGAGTGCAACATGCGTCCTTTGATTTACGAGGTCAACGCGGAAGAAAAGTATCAGTATTATTTCAACACGTTTTTCAAAGACGATGGTGAATACCTGAAATATGTATCTATGGAAGACCGGCGTCCGATGACCAATAAAAAGGAAAATACCAAGACACAGGTGAAATACGGTGTGACGGTGCGAGTGCTTCGCGCCGAGTTGCAGCAGAGACTGATAGATGACAAAATTATTAAACCTTGACGATATGAAACATGTTTTATTGCTTTTAACGTGCTGCTTTATGTTTGCGGCTGTCCTGAACGCTCAGGATGTGATTTATTTGAATAATGGTAATGTGGTGAAAGGGAAGGTGGTGAAAAACACCGACGAGGTGTCGGTGGTGGTGAAAAGCGGAGAGACCCTGACCTACCGTAAAGCGGAAGTCCGCGAAGTGCAGATTGGCAGTTCCGAGGTGAAAACACCCAAGGAACCCAAAGGCAAATATGTCGATTATTCAGACCTCGACAAAGGTTGGTGGTGCGCTGTGGAAGCCCAAGCCGCCGGTTTGTGGTACGACGACGACCATGCGATGGGGGCTTTCGCCCTGACTTTCACCAACGGCTATCGTTTTTCGGAATACCTGAAAATCGGTGTGGGTATTGGAGCCCGGTATAATCTGAATCGTGACAATGACTATGCGTTATACCGCCAGTTGCATAAAATTCAGGCTCCGATGTGTATACCGCTGTTTGTCAATGTAAGAGGTAATATCATTAGTCAGAGGTCACGTATGTGTGTGCCGTTCTGGAATGCCGACATAGGTTATGCTATCCTTGACAATTTCTTCTTTGACGCTGGTATCGGTTTCAGAGTGGGCGCCAAACGCAACAATTTTGTAATGAGTGCCAATTTTATGGGTCAAGTCATTAATTATGAGCCTAATGATACCGATTTTGGCAGTGGCATCTTATTTAAAATAGGTTATGAATTTTAAATTTTCAGATATGAAAAGATCAATATTCTCGATAATTCTTTTCTGTTTTGTCCTGAGCTTGTCAGCCCAAGAGAAGAAACCCACCATTATGGTGGTACCAAGCGATGTTTGGTGTAATCAAAACGGCTATATGACCACTTTCGACAATCAGGGTACCATACAAAAAGTGCCTGACTACAAGGCCGCTTTGCAAAGCGATGCGGACCTTCTGCTGGTGATAGGTGCCATCAACACACTGATGGCCGACAGGGGTTTTCCTCTGAAGAATCTGGAATCTACCCTTAAATCCATCGAACAGCGTATGGCTGAGGATAATATGACTGTTAGCAAGACTTCGGGTGCAGAGCTGGCGGAGTCGCCACTCGACCGTTTGCGCCGTACCGCCAAAGCCGACATCATCATGCAGATTACCTGGACGGTGAATGTCACCGGTCCTAAGAAATCCATCACTTACAATCTGCAAGGTATTGATTCCTATACCGATAAGCAGATAGCCGGAGCGCAAGGCACAGGAGATCCGTCGTTTACGGCCGAAACCCCCGTTTTGTTGCAAGAAGCGGTGGTGACCCACATGGACAATTTCTGCTTTCAGCTACAAAGCTATTTCGACGATTTGGTGGCCAAAGGACGCGAGGTGTCTGTGGATGTCAGAGTGTTTGACACGGGCGAGATGGATTTGGAAACAGAATTCAATGGGGTAGAGCTGACGGAAATCATCGACGAATGGATGAATGCCAATACGGTGAACCATATTTTCAACAAGTCTGACGCCAGCGAGAACTACATTCAGTACGAGCAGGTCAGAATTCCGTTGTACAAGACCAACGGCGCCACCATGGATGCGGAGTCTTTTGTCCGTAATCTGAGAACTTATCTGCGTCAGGAATATCAGATCCAGTCCAAGGTGATGACACGAGGCTTGGGCCGGGCTATTTTGGTGATTGGTGAAAAATAAACAACAAAAAATATGAAAAAAAACATTTTTATTATCATTGCTGCCATGGCTTTGCTCTGTGTGGGCAAGCTGTCAGCGCAAAATGATTTCAAGGACGGGGAATCCCGCATTGCCCTGTCCATTGCATTGCCAGAACAGGCCAATCCTCTGCCGTCAGGGGCGGAAACTTATCTGGTCAACAAACTGAAACAGGCAGCCGCCCAGAACGGACTGGCAGCAGAGGAAGGCTATTCCAGGTTCTTCATAACAGCAGTAATTATCCCGCTGACCCGGGATATTGTGGCGGGACCTCCTCAGCAAATCGCCCAGAATCTGGAGATTACCTTGTACATTGCGGACGGCATCGATCAGAAAATCTATGCCACCGCTTCGCTAAATGCCAAGGGAGTGGGCACCAATGAAACCAAAGCGTACATTGACGCGGTGAAACATATCAACGCCAATTCCAAGCAGTTCAAGGAACTGGCGGAAACGGGCAAAGCCAAAATCATTGCCTATTACGAGGCACAATGTGACAATATCATCAAGAAGGCACATTCATTGGCCCAGCAGAAAAACTACGAGGCCGCCTTGTATGAGCTCACAGCCATCCCTGATGTATGCAACTGTTATGACCGCGCTCTGGAAGCGACTGCGGAAATCTATCAGCAATATATTGATTATCTGTGCGATGTGAATCTGGCCAAAGCACGCACGGTGTGGGCTGCGGAACAGAATTCTTCAGGTGCACAAAAAGCCGGCGAATACCTTTCCAACATCTATCCTGACGCCAAATGCTACAAAGAAGGCATGGATCTGTATCGCGAAATCAAAGACAAAGTGCTGGATGACTGGAAGTTTGAGATGAAAATTTACCAGGACGGTGTGGATATAGAAAAAGAACGCATCAAAGCATGGCGCGATGTAGGCGTTGCTTACGGCAACCACCAACAGCCCATCAGCAATTATGTGAACTGGCTGCTACGATAGCAAGAAAACAACTTTTCAATTTATATATTAACCAAAAAAATATCATTATGAAAAAACTTTTATCACTGGCAATTGTATTGCTTTTCTGTTATGGATTGAATGCCCAAGTGTTTGAAGGCACCTACAAAGGAAAATACTCCTTCAAGTATGAAACTGATCAGGACAAGATGGTTGAACAATTTAAAGCCAATGTGGATAAAAATCCCGAAATTCCGGCCGCTTCAAAAGCTATGGCTAAGATGATGGCCAAAGCTGTGGTGAAAAATTATGTTGCCCGTCAGGAAACGGAGCAACATATTACTTCTTTTCCTGATGGTAAATTCACCCAATATTTGTGGATTGACGGTAAAAACAACCGTTGGGTATCTTTCTGTCCCGAATTGGGGAGAGTAATTGTACGTTTCCCAGGAGAAGGTAAAGATTATATTATGTATCCGAAATTGGGTATTGGATGTAAAGTGGAATATGCTGCTAATGAGAGTATTAAAGATATGTTCACCACCAATCATGTCATGAACCCCAATAAAGATGCTAAAAAGATCAATGGCATCAACTGTATTCCTGCATTTCAGTTATACAAATATGCTGATGTGGGTGGAGATATGGTTGATACGATTACTTTTAAGGGCGAATTATGTGTAATTTTCCCTGTAGAAGGATATGCACATGCAGACTATCAGTCTTTCTGTATCCAGCGCAATCTCTCCAATGAATTTTTGACCTCAACAGAAAATATTTTGAAAATGACTGAAACCAAAATTGATGAAAAGAACTTTATGATTCCTGAAGATAATATTGATATTATTGATACCAAGAAATTTGTAAAGCAAGTTAAGAAAATTGTTGATAATGGAGAAGTCGGGGAAAAAATGGCTATTCCTTATGAAGGCGAAGTTCCCGCTGTGGTTTGGGATATCGTAAAAAAATAGTATATGATGAAAAAAATTTTGTCTTTTTCAATTTTAATAATGCTTGTGGGGACTGTCATCGGACAGTCCCTAACGGCAAAAAAAGAGGGCAAGCAATGGGGTTTTGTCAATGAACGGGACTCTTTTGTGGTGGCACCTCAGTATGATGCCGTAGGCGATTTTATTGGTGCATACGCATGGGTAAATCGTGGCGGTAAGGTGAAGAAAAATAATCTGCCTGTTGGCGGAAAATGGGGCCTGATCAATGAAAAGGGAGAGCTTGTATGTCCGTTAGAGTACGATTTTGTGGCTATGCCTTCTGAAGAACTGGTGGCTGTGAATGAGGGAGGTGTGATGTCAGACAATAATATGCAGGGAGGCAAGTGGGGTTACGTGGATGTTCGTACCGGAAAACTTGTTGTTTCTGCTGAATATGACAAAGTTGGCAATTTCTATAATGGAGCTGCCTGGGTGGTCAAAAACAAACAATATGGGTTGATTAACAATAAGGGAGAACTGACCATTGACTGTCAATATGAAAGTGTGTCTGATTGCTATAACAATAAGGTGGTATGGCTTGAAAAAAACGGCAAATATGCCTTGTCTGATCAGAAAGGGCATCTGCTGACTGATTTTGTGTATATTGATTATAGCGGATTTGTAGAGAATGTGGCATGGGTAAAAAATGACGAGTCTTTGTTTGGACTGATTAATGGCAAAGGGGAGATATTGTTACAACCCCGCTATATCAAAGTGATGCCTTTCTATAATAATGTGGCTGCCGTTTTTTCCAAAGCAGGGCAAATCGGTTTGGTGAACACCCAGGGTAAAGAAATTGCCAGAACAGTGTATGCCGGATCTTCTCAGCGTTTCGGTGTGTCACAGTTTAAAACCTCCACAAAAATATTCAGCTATCTTACTCATCCCCAACTGGGTAACAGCTGGATAGACCAAGATGGAAAAGTTATTGCCCGTGGCGTGAAAATTGTATATAAAATCACAGATGTCATTCCAGAGGCTTTGTGGGATTTCTAAATAATAATTGCGTATGAAAAAGAAAAGATATATTATACTGAGTTTGGCTGTGATGCTGTCCGTGTTGACTGTGTCAGGACAGGATAATCAGCAGAAGCCTTATAACAGAAGTTCTATCTATCCCTTGTATGTCACACACCCTGGAACCAAGATGTTCGAGGAAATCTTTACCGCCTTGTGGGAGTTGCCTGTGCCAGACAAATTCAACGACCATTGCCTGAGCCTGCGTATAGTGAATGCCGCTGACAGCAAGGATGCGGGAAAATTCGAAGAGGATATGGCCAAGTTTTTCGCTGAAAATCAGGTGGCCAAGCGTATGGTATCCAAATGGTTTAACCGTGACAAGGAGACAGGGGCTTTTAACATCAATTTGGTGTCCGACAGGGGTTATTACAATGCCTCCCAAGCCGATTTGAACCTTGCCTTGAAAACCGCCCGCGGACAAGCCATGTTGGCGGATGCCGGCGAACAACTGATACCCAACACTTTTATTGTGGTGAGTGATGTCACATACGTGGATAAGCAGGAAAGGGCCGAGAATGCCGTCGCGTTTTTCCAGGTTTTGGGTGCTGTGGCAGGAGCGGTTCCAAAATCAGATAATAATAAAGGAAGTGTTGCAAACTTGGCAAAAAGCATCTCTGACCTGGGTGGAAGCATAAGTGATATGGTGGCTGGCTTTACAGTGAAAATAGAAAGCCACCTATTCCAGTTGGTATGGGATGATGCTACCGCCAGCACATTCTACAGTCAATATTATTACGATGCGCAAAATATTGATGAGGATAAAAAATCAGCTTACGAGGCAGATGAAAACACCTTCAAACTGAAATATATTGGCTCGTACAAGGCTACCAGCGACAAAACTGTGATGCGTGGTGTGAAAAATGATGAAGAGGTTTTTCGTAAAGTATTGGCCCGTGCTACCGACAAGAATATTGTGGCTCTGCAAAAACAGTTCGACGTGTTCAAAGTGGTGATGCCGGTATATAAAGTACAAGGGGATAAGATTCTGGTTCAGATTGGTCTGAAGGAAGGTGTGAGTGCCAATTCAAAATACGAAGTTGTTGAACGAGTGGAAGATGCCAATGGCAATATTTCTTATCATCGCAAGGGCGTGATTAAACCTGTAGCCAAACAGATATGGGATAACCGCTATATGGCTGTGGAGGAAGAAGCTGTGAATGCTAACCTGAATTACACCACTTTCGAGGTGGTGTCCGGCTCCGGTTTCTATCACGGCATGCTGGTGCGCGAGATCAAGTTCTGACAATATACTCTTCTTTATTGTTCGACATAATATGCGAAGGCCACGACAAAGTGAACTTCGCATTTTTTTTAGTTGAGAAGGCCAAAAAAACACTAAATTTTCTTATCATTATCACTTGCACATCATCACGGCTACCGCATGAATTTTTTTGCATCGGCTGAAATATGCCCATTCCGCGGTGTTTTGATTCAGTGCTTCGGCGCAAAGTTTTATCGCACCGCGATGGAGATGACTTCGGCATTCACCACCCCAGATTACGCTGCGCTCATCTGGGGTTAATAAGATTCGACCTCTTCGAGGTCGTATGCGCCGCGAAACGGGCCGTCTCAGCCGAGGACAATTAAAATCACCTCGCACAAACCTTACAGCGCAAAGAAAGTGGCAGAGTGCATCCACAAAACCGACATTATAACTTAATTATGTAGAGACTCAAAATTTTGCGCCTCTATATAATTAATATGTGGGAATTTTGTATTTTTGCAGAACGATAATAATTCACCAAAACCCAACTCTAACCGAAATACAAAACCGACATTATAACATATTGATATAAAATTGTTTTCGCTTTGACATTAATATTGAATCAGCAAAAAAATGAGAGAAAAGGATAATGAAAACAAACGAGGATAAATACAAAATGGACGGTGTAATGTCTGAAAACGGTTTCCCCTCACAGGATGAGGCGGAATTGCGCAATATTTTTGCTGCATCCTGCGTTGAATCTGCCGCAAACCACGAAGGCATTTCTGCGGCGGAAATGTTTGGGCGTATGGAAGCCGTGAATTTGTTTTCAGAATTGATATATCCTTGTTACGAGACCTTACACACCCAAAGCCGCCAAATTGTTACTGAAGACATTTTGGAAGCGTTACATCGGCGCGAAGCAAAGAAAGGGGACGTAATATGAGAGTCTTTCATGGTGGGACTGAAATAATTGAGCATCCTGATATCAACAAGGGGTATGCCGGACTTGATTTCGGACAAGGGTTTTATGTTACGGATTTATTACAACAGGCTGAGTCTTGGGCAGATAGAATGTCACGCATCCGTCTTGAAACGGGTGTTGTCAATGTATATGAATTCGATCTACAGCAAGCAAGAAACGCATTCTCTTACAAGAAGTTCAACAACTATGATGTTGAATGGCTTGGATACATTGTAGCCAACCGACGTGGAAAATATGATGGAATCCTTTACGATATAGTGGAAGGTGGTGTGGCCAATGATCGTGTCATTGATACGGTCGAAGCTTACATGTCGGATATGATGCCACTCGAGACAGCTCTCCGTAATCTGTCAATGCACCGTCCGAACAACCAGTTGTGTATCCGTAACCAGCAGGTGGTTGACCAATTTATAAGATTTGTGGAATTTTATAAAATTTAGAGATATGTTAAGCCCTCTATTAATATGGAATAAAATCGGCCGGGTGGTGACACTGATAGCGAAAGATCTGAATATAGATTCAGAGAAAGCACTTGCGTTATTTTACCGATCTCGCACGAACACGTTAATGAGAGATCCTGCCACTATGTTATACACGTTTGGAGACCGTTATATCGCCGACGAGGTAATCAGAGAATACCAGGCTAGATTTTAGAGACTCAAAATTTTGCGCCTCTACATCGTTAATCTAATGGATTTTTGTGTAAATTTGCAACTTATTTTAATTAGACTGATTATTAGTTATAATAGTTTAAAAATCAGTCTGTTATGAGTTTTTAATCTTAAAAATTGATAATAAAACTATGGAGATTGCCACCAAGTACGACCCGAAAAGCATAGAAGACAAATGGTACCAGTTCTGGAACGACCATCATCTCTTTGCCTCAAAACCCGATAACAGAAAACCTTTCACTATCGTAATACCACCTCCAAATGTAACCGGTGTGTTGCATATGGGCCACATGCTGAACAATACCATCCAGGATGTGCTGGTACGCCGTGCCCGTATGCGCGGTTTCAACGCTGTGTGGGTGCCGGGTACCGACCATGCCTCCATCGCTACCGAAGCCAAGGTGGTGAAGAGCCTTGCCGAGCAAGGCATCAAAAAACGCGACCTGACCCGCGAGCAGTTTCTGGAACATGCATGGGCATGGACTCACAAACATGGCGGCATCATCTTGCAGCAACTCCGCAAACTCGGTGCCTCTTGCGACTGGGACCGCACGGCGTTCACTATGGACGAGAAGCGTAGTGAAAGTGTCACCAAGGTATTTGTCGATCTCTACAACAAGGGCCTTATCTACCGCGGCCTCCGCATGATCAACTGGGATCCCAAAGCACTTACCGCCCTCTCGACCGAGGAGGTGGAGTACAAAGAGGAAAGCTCGAAGCTCTATTACCTGAAATACTATGTGGTTGGCTTAGAGAAATTGGAAAATCAGGAGGCATTGGAAGCCGAAGGAAACATTATCCACCGTGATGAAAAGGGCTACTATGCGGTGGTCGCCACCACGCGTCCCGAGACCATCATGGGTGACACGGCCATGTGCATCAACCCCAAAGACCCCAAGAACCAGTGGCTCCGCGGCCGTCATGTCATCGTTCCACTCGTGGGCCGCGAGGTGGAGGTTATCGAAGACCGCTATGTTGATATCGAGTTCGGTACGGGCTGTCTGAAGGTGACTCCTGCCCACGATGTCAACGACTACAATCTCGGCAAGACTCACAATTTGGAGACTATTGACATCTTCAACAACGATGGTACTATTTCCGAACAGTCGCCTCTCTATGTCGGCATGGACCGCTTTGCTTGCCGTAAGCAGATCGCCAAAGACCTGGAGGCTGCAGGCCTTATGGAGAGGGTGGAGGATTATACCAACAAGGTGGGGTATTCGCAGCGCAACCCCGACACCGCTATCGAGCCGCGTCTCTCGCTGCAGTGGTTTCTCAAGATGAAGCACTTCGCCGACATCGCCCTGCCACCTGTCATGGACGACGAAATCAAGTTCTATCCCGACAAGTACAAGAACACCTACCGCCAGTGGCTGGAGAATATCCAGGATTGGTGTATCTCACGCCAGCTTTGGTGGGGTCACCGTATTCCTGCCTGGTATATCGAGGTGGACGGCAAGGAGGAAATCGTGGTGGCCGTCAACGAAGAGGAAGCCAAGAAAATTGCCAAGGAGAAATACAACTATACTGGCGCGATGCGTCAAGACGAGGATGCCCTCGACACTTGGTTCAGCTCGTGGTTGTGGCCCATCAGCCTCTTCGATGGCATCAACAACCCCAACAATGAGGAAATCAACTACTACTATCCCACGTCCGACCTTATCACGGCTCCCGACATTATCTTCTTCTGGGTGGCGCGTATGATTATGGCCGGTATGGAATATCGTCATGCTGTGCCTTTCCGCCACGTATATTTCACCGGTGTGGTTCGAGACAAGTTGGGCCGCAAAATGTCCAAACAGCTGGGCAACTCCCCCGATCCCATCATGCTGATGGAGCAATTCGGCGCCGACGGCGTGCGTATGGGCATGTTGCTGAGCTCTCCCGCCGGCAACGACCTGCTGTTCGATGAGTCTTTGTGCGAGCAAGGAAGAAACTTCAACAACAAGATTTGGAACGCCTTCCGTCTGATCAAAGGCTGGCAGGTGGATGACAAACTGCCTCAGCCACAGGCATGCACAACCGCTGTCAAATGGTTCAACATGCGCCTGAATGAGGTATTGGCCGAGATGAACGACCACTTCGACAAATACCGTTTGTCGGATGCGCTGATGGCTGTCTATAAATTGGTGTGGGACGACTTCTGCTCTTGCTTCCTCGAAGTGGTGAAACCTGCTTATCTGAAGCCGATTGACGGCAAAACCTACGGTGAGATTATCGCTATTTTCGATAAACTGCTGCGTGTTTTGCATCCGTTTATGCCTTTCATTACTGAAGAATTGTGGCATGGTTTGCAGGAACGTAGCGAGGATGAATCCATTATGGTAGCTGCCATGCCTGAGCCGGAAATCGGTGCCGACGACCAGGTTTTCTTACAGCGTTTCTCCAACAGTCAGAAAGTAATTGAGAATGTGCGCCGTATCCGCTCGGAGAAGAATATTGCCCCCAAGAACCCTGTGAACCTGTTTGTGTTGAGAGCACAGAAAGACGACGACAGAGAGATGGATTGTGTGATTGAGAAGCTGTGCAATATTCCCAAGGTGGAATATGTAAGCGAGAAGGTTTCCGGTGCCGTGCTGTTCATCGAGCAGAATGTGGAATATTTCGTGCCCTTCGCCGACAATATCGACAAGGATGCGGAGTTGAAGAAGTTAAACGACGAGTTGGCATACGCAGAGCGCTTCTTGCAATCGGTGCTGAAGAAGCTGGCCAATGAGCGTTTTGTGCAGAATGCCCCCGAGCAGGTGGTGGCTATTGAGCGCAAGAAGCAAGCTGACGCTGAAGCCAAGATCAAATTGCTGAAAGAACAAATTGCCGGATTGAAATAAAATTAAAATTAAGGTATGAATAAATATAGTCTTTTCGCAGTGTTGTTACTAGCGATGTGTATGATTTTGTCTTGTGGCAAAAAGAAAAACGTCGAGATGCCCCAAGTCAAATACGAAACGAAGGTGCTGCAACCCGAATCACGCACCTATAACATGGCTTTCCCCGCTTCTTTGGAAGGTACCAACGAAGCAAAGGTCTATCCCCAGGTGGAAGGCATCATCAAATCTAAAAATTACACCAGCGGCACGCTGGTACATAAAGGGCAGTCGCTCTTTTTGATTGACCCGACTGAGTTCCTGCTGAGCGTGCAATCGGCAGAGGCCCAGCTGAGTGTGGCCAAAGCCAAACTGGAAACCACAAAGTTGCAGTACGAGTCCATCCAGGAGCTGTATGCCCAGAAAGTAATCAGTGACTACGTGCTCAAGACCAGCCTTAACGAATACAACTCGGCCAAGGCTTCGGTACAGCAGGCGGAAGCGCAGCTTAATATTGCGAAGACCAACCTTGGTTACTGCACGGTGACCGCACCTTTCGAAGGATACATCTCCAGCAACAACTATGGAATCGGCGACATGGCCACTCGCGGCAACTATCTTTGCACGGTGAGCGACCACAGAGAGATCTTGGCAGATTTCTCCATGGATGAATCGCAGATGTTGCATATTATCAATGAGTTCCGACTTAAAGTAACGGAAAAGGGATTAATGGATTCCACCGGCAAATATCCGCGTGATGTCTTGCCTGCCGTCAAACTGAAACTCAAGGATGGCTCTATTTACAAGCATGATGGCCGTTTGACCCGTCTTGACGCCATGCTTAACGAAGGAACCGGTACAGCGACCTGCGAAGCGACATTCACCAACCCTGACGGTGTGCTCCGCTCAGGACTGACCGCCATGGTGATTCTGCCAATCCAGTTCGACAGCATTTTGGTGGTACCGCAAACCGCAGCCGTCAATTTGCAAGACCAGAAGATGTTCTATCGTGTGAAGAAGGACGGAACGGTGGAAGGCATTCTCTGTGAGGTATATCCGTCGGATGATGGCAAGGAATACTTTATTATGAGTGGTTTGGAACCTGGCGACGAAGTGGTTACCAATGGTGTTCGTAAACTCTCTAACGGCATGAAAATCAGATAGCGATGGAAGAGAAAGTCAAGAAAACCAAATTCTTTGTGAAGCACTGGGTGGCGGCACTCGCCATCGCTGTGCTCCTCGTACTCGTGGGGGTGGTGAGCCTTCTCTCTCTCTCCATCGAGCAATACCCGGACATTGCTCCTCCCGAAGTCGTCATCCAGGCCAATTACAGCGGTGCGGATGCCGGCACGGTGTTAAAATCCGTCATCATGCCCATTGAGGAGAAGGTGAACGGTGTGGAAGATATGATGTATATGTCTTCCACGGCTCTTTCCAATGGTAGCGCTGAAATCGATGTCTATTTCAAGCAGGGTACCGATGCTGACCAAGCCACTGTCAATGTGCAAAACCGTGTGAGCCAGGCAGAAGGCATCCTGCCAGCGGATGTGACTACTCAGGGTGTAACCGTCTCCAAGAGTGTGAACTCCATTTTGCAAGTGTTAGCTCTGGAAAGCACAGACGACAAATTTGATCAGAAGTTTATTGCTAACTATATAGACATTAATGTTTTACCCGTACTCAGCCGTATCACAGGTGTGGGTACCACACAATTGCTGGCTGATCAATATGGTGTGCGCATCTGGCTCAAACCCAATGTGATGGGTATGTACGGCGTTACCACTAATGAGATTATCTCCTGTATCAACGAACAGAACCTGGTAGCTCCTGTCGGCAGTTTCGAAAGTACTGTCAACAAGATTGATATTGAGTTCAACGGGTTGCTCGACGACATGAGCGAGTTTGAGAATATCGTCATTCGCTCCACCTCAGACGGCAATGTGCTGCGACTGAAAGATGTGGCGGATGTGGAGTTGGGCTCCAAGTCTTACAACTATCGGTCCAATGTAGAGGGACATCCTGGTGTATGTTTTTTGATCAAGCAAGCTCCTGGAGCCAATGCCACCCAGGTGAATGCTCAAATCGACAAGACTATTGAAGAACTTTCGAAATCTTTGCCTGCAGGGTTGGAATTCAAACAGTTGCAAACTTCCGACAACTTCCTGTATGCTTCTATGCATAATGTTATCGAAACCCTCATCATCGCCATTATTTTGGTGATTTTGATTGTTTACTTTTTCCTGCAGGATTTCAAGGCCACCATTGTGCCATCCATTTCCATTATCGTTTCCTTGATTGGTACTTTCGCCATTGCCAAAGTGGCTGGTTTTTCACTTAACCTATTGACACTCTTCGCATTAGTTTTGGCTATTGGTATTGTGGTTGACGATGCGGTCGTGGTGGTGGAAGCCGTGATGGCCAAGCTGGAGTCGGGCTACAAGAGTGCGACTGCTGCCGTCAACGATGCTCTTACCGATGTGTCCACTGCTTGTATCTCCACCGCATTGGTCTTCATGGCAGTGTTCATCCCTGTGACCTTTATGTCGGGTACTTCCGGTACTTTCTTCAAGCAGTTCGGTACCATTCTGGCCGCCTCAGTGGCCTTGTCAGCAGTGTCGGCATTAACCATCTGTCCGGCACTCTGTGCCCTGTTGTTCAAGCCGAAGAATGAAAATGAAGCGGAAAAGAAGAATCTGAATTATTATGTGCGAGTAGCCTACAATGCCGCATACGGCACTATGGAAAAGAGATACATAAGCGGAATCAGCAAGTTTGTGAAAAAACCTGCTTTCGCTTGGATTCTATTGGTGGCCTTCACCGTTGGCATGGTTTGGCTGATGAGTACCGCCCAAAGTGAGTTGGTGCCGCAGGAAGACCAGGGCTTCATGATGGTGGATGTCACTTTGGCACCGGGTACTTACCTGAACGAAACTGAAGAAGCCGTTACCAAATTGGAGGATTACATACGTACCCTTGACGATGTAGAGTTGGTGAGTGGCGTTACCGGTATCTCCATGATCAACGGTGGTGCGGGCTCGAATTATGGCACTTTGATGGTGCGATTGAAGAATTGGGAAGAACGGAAATTTTTCAGTGTTGCTGCCGTACAGAAAAAAATCTACGTATGGGCAATGGTGAACATGCCTGAAGCAACTGTCAGCCCGTTCCAGATGCCGCAGATTCCGGGTTATGGTACAGGTTCCATGATGGAACTGGATTTGCAGGACCGCTCCGGAACCAATGACAATGAGACCTTTGTCAGTTTGTGCAGCGAGTTCGCCGAAAAGCTCAGAGAGCGTCCGGAGGTTTCCACCGCATCGGCCTCTTACTCAGCTGACTATCCCAAATACCATCTTGATATCGACGCTGCAGCATGCAAACGCAAAGGTGTTTCTCCGCAAACCGTTCTCAGCACTTTGGGATCCACAATCTCAAAAAAATACATAGGAAACTACATCCAATATGGCAAGGTGTACCAGGTGCTGGTGCAGGCTGAAGACAATAGCCGTATGGATCCGGGTGCTCTCAACAAAATCTTTGTTGAGGCAAACGGTGGCATGACACCAATATCGGAATTTGTCACGCTGAAGCAGGGGCTTGGCTCCTCTCAAGAGCGCCGTTTTAACATGTACAACTGCTACAACATGTCGGTTAACCCTGCAAGCGGTTATACCTCCGCCCATGTGCGTACGGCTGTTGATGAACTGATGGCGGAAGTTTTCCCCGACAACTATGGTTATGAATATGGCGGAATGGCCCGTGAGGAAGCCGCAAGTGCCGGTTCAAACGATACGATTATCATCTATGGCATCGCCATCCTGATTATCTATCTCATCTTGGCATGCCTCTACAACTCCGTGTTCATCCCCTTCGCTGTCCTCTTCTCCATCCCGTTTGGCCTGTTCGGTGCCTATTTGGCTGTCCGTCCGTTAGAGTCGCTGATGGGTGTGGGTGCGAACGTTTATGTGCAGATCGGTGTTATCATGTTGATGGGATTGGTGGCCAAGACAGCCATCTTGATTACCGAGTATGCCATTCAGAACCGCGAAAAAGGCATGACTATTGTGGATGCCGCTGTTGAGGCTTGTAAAGCTCGTCTGCGTCCTATTCTGATGACTGTTGCGGCCATGGTAATCGGTATGATTCCGTTGGCTGTGGAAAGTGGTGCCGGTGCTGTGGGCAACAAGTCGCTGTCTTTCACCGTCATTGGCGGTATGCTCGTGGGTATCGTGGCCATTCTGTTCGTCACCCCAGCTTTCTATATCGTCTTCCAGAAGATCCATGAGAAGCTGACACCTGGCGAGAAGGAAGAAACAGACAATACTGAACCAGTAGCAGTGATAAATGAATAATAAACTTAATATATACCTTGAGCAGTCTCGAAGAGACAAGACGCACGAAGTGCAATTAACCCCGCATAAGCGACGAAGGAGCGCAATGTGGGGATCCGCGGAGACCGTACACCTTGAGCAGTCTCGAAGAGACAAGACGCACGAAGTGCAATTAACCCCGCATAAGCGACGAAGGAGCGCAATGTGGGGATCCGCGGAGACCGTCCACCTTGAGCGGTCTCGAAGAGACAAGACGCACGAAGTGCAATTAACCTGGCACGAGGCACAACCGTAGTGTGGGGGACAAAGAAAGTAAATCAATACCTCCACACAAGGCGTTAGCCGCAGTGTGGGGAGACAATATACAAAGCAATATGAAAAACAGACGCATATATATCATGATAACAGCAGCAACGCTGCTATTCACCGGCTGCAACCTTTACCGGAAATACCAGTCTGACGCCACTGTCCGGAACGACGTGATGGGCGATGTGGTGAATCCGCAGGACACCGTCTCCATGGGCAACATGGACTGGCGTTCCGTATTCACAGATCCGCAGTTACAGAGACTCATCGAGACGGCGTTGACCAACAATACAGACATGCGCTCGGCCCAATTGTCCATCGAACAGGCCCAAAACAGCGTGAAATCCGCAAAATGGGGCTATGCGCCTATGCTTTCCTTCACGCCGAATGCCACATACGCTTATCAGGGAGGAAGCTCTTTCTCTGCCCAAATCCCTATCAGTGCCAGCTGGCAGATAGGCATTTTTGGACAAACCACCACTGGGGTGCGCAAAGCGAAAGCCCAAGTGGCCTATGCGGAGGATTACAAGCAGGCCGTGCAGGTCAGTTTGGCCGCCAATGTCGCGAACCTTTATTATACCTTGGTGATGCTCGACCGCGAGTTGGAGATTGAGGAGCAAACGGAACAATTGTGGGAAGAATCACTGGAATCGACCCGTGCCCTGTTTGATGCGGGTATCTACGAAAGTCCAGCTGTCTATCAGATGGAAGCGTCGGTGTCATCGGTGAAAACGGAAATCATCGATTTGCGCAACACCATCCTCACCACAGAGGCCTCACTTTGTAACTTGCTTGCCGAGCCGCCTCATCACATTGAACGTGCTTCTTTCGGCGCATTCCGGATGCCGGAGCAATTGCATTTGGGACTACCAGTACGTCTCCTTGACGCCCGTCCCGACGTGCGTTTGGCCGAGCGCAACATGGAGTTTGCTTATTACAGCACCCAACAGGCCCGTCAGAGTTTCTATCCTACGCTTACCATTGAAGGACTCTTCGGAGCGGCATTCAGTCCTGCCCAGATGATAGGGCAGGCGGTGGCCTCGCTCACGCAGCCCATCTTAGAAGCTGGAAAACTCAGTGCCCAACTCAAGAATGCGAAATTGGACCAGGAAAAGGCGAGACTGGAGTTTGAGCAGGCGTTGCTGGATGCAGGCAAAGAGGTTTACACGTATGTACATAATTGCCAGACGGCCGAACAGAAAGCCGAATTGATCGCAAACCGTGTCAATTCGCTACAACAGGCGTACGATGCCACCTCTGCCTTGATGCAGCACGGTTCCACCACCTATTTGGAAGTGCTTACCGCTCAGGAATCCCTGCTTTCCGCACAACTGATGCAAGTGCAGAACCAATACGAAGGCATTCAATCGCTCATCAATCTTTACTCAGCATTGGGCGGTTTCGGCTCCCACGAAACCAAGTAAGTTCTGATTTATTTCTAATTGGTTCTATGAATGTTTAGTTGCTTAAATGCTAGCGTGATTTAACTATTGGAGGGAGGCGAAGAGGGAGTGCGCCAGGTAGAATCTTTGCTTCAAAGTGTGAGCCGGGCAGCTGTTCGCCGTCGAGATAGACATCAATGAGGTCCTTGCAGCTGAATTCCACCTTGCGGGCCTGGCGGTATATGATTTTGTTTTTGCCAGGCTTGCTACCGATGTGCTCACCTTTGCGGTAAAGGGGTATTAGCAACAGGAACCTCAAAAGGCTCATGGGACGGAAAAGGCACACTTCAATGAGGCCGTCGTCAACCTTCGCATTGGGTGCGCAGTTGAATTCGCCGCCCACGCGCCGACCGTTGGCGAGAGTGCATAGTATCATGTAGCCTCTATTGATTCGTTCGCCGTCCACCGTCACTCTGATGCGGTTGAAGCGACTGGTGAGAACGGCGTTCGCCACACCTCGCGTATAGGCTTGATGGGCTGACTTTCCTTTGGCGACAAGCTCATTAGCACGTGATGCCACCCGGGAGTTGAAGCCGATGTTACACACATTTACACAGTAACTGTCGTTGATCTTGATGACATCAACGGGTGTCACAGTACCTGCCAGCATGTCTTTTACACTGCGAAAGTTGCGGCCAGGGAAGTTGATGATGAAGTCCTCTGTGGCACCGCCGATGTAAAGTATGGCCATCGTCTTGTTTGCTTGCTTGTCGTCTTGTTTGCTTGTTTCAATGAAGCCAACCAAACCCGATGCCACACCATTTGTGATGCCGTTGCCACCGCAGGCTACAAAGCATACTTCTTCCTCAGGATGCAAGTCGCAGTATAGCCGTACATAGCGGGTTGCGTCACCTTCTCCCAACGTGGTGTATATCTCATAAGTATGCGGAATCTCCTTCAGCTGGTCGTATAGTTCCTGATATTGTGGCAACTTGTCGGCACGCCCATTGATAATGTATATGTACTTCATCGTTTTTATGCTTATACCATTAAACTCATAATTGTAATGTCATCATTTTGCGCATTGCCATTGGTGAAGGCAAGTACCGAGCGGTAAATCTGGTCCACGGCGGTTTTGTTGTCCATATTATGGTCTATCCGGACAGCCTCCTGCATCAGCCGCTCGTCACCGTACTGCTCCAGCGCTGCGTTTTCCGCCTCGGTTACACCATCGGTATAGGCAATGATACGTGTGCCTGGTTTCAAATCAAGGCTTTCGGCTTCGTATGGAAAGTTCTCGAAAAGACCAACGGCAAGATTGTTCTTCGCTTTGAGAAAATACGGTTCCTTGTCGGGTGGCAGGACAAGTAGATGATTGTGTCCTGCATTACAGTATTCCATACGGAGTGTCTTAAGGTCAATGCGGGCGACGAAGAGGGTGACAAACATGTTTCTGCTATTGCTTTCGGCAACGTTGTTGTTAATGCGACTCAACGACTCGTATAGAGGCAAGTCGAGGCTTGCCATGAAGTGGAGTGCGGCTTTTGTGATGGCCATCATCAGCGAAGCGGGAACGCCTTTTCCACTCACGTCGCCAATAGCGAAGTGAAGACAGTCACCTATGAGTATGAAGTCATAGAGGTCGCCCCCCACCTCGCGGGCGGGGTTCAGCAGGGCATAGATTCGAGGGGGAAAGTCGGTGCTTAACATACCCATTTGGATGGCTCGCGCTACGTTCAGCTCCGACTCCATACGCTCGTTTTCGCTACGGGTAGTCTTCAGCTGGTCGATGTAGTCGGTAATGGAGTTTTGCATGTATAGGAAACTGTTGTGCAGGCGTCGCATCTCATCCTGGCTCTTGATTTCCGGCAGTTTGGCCTTGAAATTGCCTTTGGCCATGTTCATGGCCGACACGGATAATTCGGTGATAGGGCGCGTAAAGTGGCGCATCATACGGCGGCACACGAAAAACAAAACCACCAAGCCTGTGACACCCACGATGAGCAATTCTATCATCAACCTCTTTGGTATAGAATGTATTCCCTCTTGATTGAAGGCGATCTGAAAGCCAATCACTATTGCAAAAGAAACAAGGAAAATAAGCGACACGATGCCAATAATTCTCCAGGTTAATCGCTTCGAAAAAGATCTGTTGTTCATTGTACGATTTGTTTATACTGTTGTTTTTGTCATTTTGTATGATTCGTTTTTCCCTAACCTGAAAAAATCGGATTACAAATATACACAAAATTTCCGAATTATATATAGATGTATGTATTATTCAAGTTTTTTATCCATGATTATCAGATTAGGCCCTCGTACGCATACGGTGTATTGCTACTTAATATGTGTTATTACCACAGGTATGGCTGCGGAAAGTGGAAATCCCGAAGCCCAGTTCCAAATGGGGTGAACAAAAGCTAGCCCGGACATCCGTAATAGGAGTCCGGGCTTTTTCAATTGATACCAATACAATTGGCTAATACTAAATGTCTCTGACAGTTCGTCTTATTATTAGATGATGAGACCGGCAACAAGAAAGGCGATCCACGCTACTAGCCATGCCACGGCGCATTGGAAGAAGACCACAAATATCGCCCAGCCTCCACCTAACTCGCGGCGGACGGCGGCGATGCTGGCCACACAAGGTGTGTAGAGCAGGCAGAAAACCAGCATGGGCACCACATTGGCCATGGTGAAGATGCTGATGCCTCCTAACACGCCAATGGTAGAGATGACGCTTTCCTTGGCCATGAAACCACTGATCAGAGCGGTGACAATACGCCAATCGCCCAGACCTAACGGACTGAAAACAGGTGCAATAGCGCCTGCTATCACGGCCAACATGCTTCCTTCTCCGTTTTCCACCACGTTGAAGTGGAAGTCAAAGGTCTGCAAGCACCAGATGATGACGGAGGCGACAAAAATGACGGTGAAAGCCTTCTGCAAGAAGTCTTTGGTCTTGTCCCATAGCAGGTGCAACACATTCTTGGCTTGTGGCATGCGGTAGTTGGGCATTTCCATCACGAAGGATGTGGTACTCCTTTTTTTCGAGATAAGCTTATTGACCAGGGCCACAATAATGCCAACGGTAACACCTAACAGATATAGACCGATAAGGACCAATCCGCCGTGATGTGGAAAGAAGTAGGCGGTAAAGAAGGCATAAATAGGAATTTTGGCACTACAGCTCATAAAAGGAGTGAGCAGGATGGTCAAGCGACGGTCACGCATGGAGGGTAGGGTGCGGGCGGCCATGATGGCGGGTACCGAACAGCCGAATCCTATCAGCATGGGCACAATACTGCGCCCCGACAAGCCAAGATGCCTTAGCAATTTGTCGGTCACAAAGGCCACACGGGCCATGTAGCCGCTGTCTTCCAATATGCTCAGGAAGAAGAACAGAATGATGATGATGGGCACAAAACTCAACACACTGCCCACACCGCCGAAAATGCCATCCACCACCAAAGATTGTACGGTCTCGTTGACATTGGCAGCAGCTAAAGCGGAACCGCATACTCCTGCCAACCACTGGATGCCTTGGTCTAGCAATTCCTGTAACGGTGCCCCCAGCACATCGATGGATAACCAGATGATGAGGCACAAAACCACCACAAAAATCGGGAAGGCGGTCCATTTGCCGGTAAGAATGCGGTCTATTTTCTTGCTCCGCTGATACTCAATACTTTCTTTGGGCTTGACGACGGTTTTGTCACAGAGTTTGTGAATGAAGTTGTAGCGCATATCCGCCATGGCGGCGGCACGATCCATGCCGCGCTCCTCTTCCATCTGCAAAATGATATGCTCTAATGTTTCTTTCTCATTCTGAGACAGTTGCAGTCGTTCCAAAATATTGGTATCGCCTTCCACAAGTTTGCTGGCTGCAAAACGCAGGGGAATGTCAGCTTGTTCAGCATGGTCTTCCACCAAGTGCATAATGCTGTGCAGACAGCGGTGAACGGCTCCACCATGGTCGTCTTTCTCGCAAAAGTCCTGTCGTACAGGTTTCTCCTGATATTTTGCGATATGAATGGCATGTTCCACCAATTCATCAATACCTTCATTTTTGGCCGCGGAAATGGGAATGACGGGAGTGCCCAAAATCCTTTCCATCTCGTTGACACGGATACTGCCTCCGTTGTGCCGAACTTCATCCATCATATTCAGCGCCAGCACGATAGGGATGTCCATCTCCATCAGTTGCATGGTCAGATATAGATTCCGTTCGATATTTGAGGCATCCAGAATGTTGATGATCGCTTTGGGCTTGTCGTTCAGAATGAAATTCCGTGAGACTTTTTCTTCAGCAGTGTATGACGACAAGGAATACATGCCGGGCAAATCAGTGACCAATGTGTTTTTCTGACCTCGTATTTCACCGTCTTTGCGGTCAACGGTGACACCGGGAAAATTGCCGACATGTTGTTTGGATCCTGTCAGTTGGTTAAATAGGGTAGTCTTGCCGCAGTTTTGCTGTCCGGCAAGTGCAAAAGTCAAAACAGTATCCTCTGACAGAGGACGCTCGTGGTTTTTATCATGATATATTCCAGCCTCACCGTAGCCGGGGTGACTGTTGTGTTCGTGCAGGGATTCCGCCACACGTGCTTCAGGATGGGTAAATGGCGAATCGTTTTGTTGGGTAGAATCAGCATTTGTTGTGCTGTCAGTAGGTTCCGCTCTCTGTACTGAAATTTTTTCCGCCTCTGCCAAACGCAAAGTTAAGGAATAACCATGAACCATAACCTCCATGGGGTCTCCCATAGGGGCGTACTTGACCAGTTTGATGGTGGTGCCGGGAATGATACCCATATCCAGCAGATGTTGCCGGCAAATACCATTCCCCTCCACCTGTGTGACTTTGCCAAACTGACCAATTTTCAGGTCCCGTAAGGTCATCGGGCTTTAGTCAATGCTTGAAATCACGTATTCTGTCAACCGGCCCAGACAGGATACGTAGCTACCGAATTCGTTGTCGTACCAGCCCATAATCTTGGCGTGGGTGACAGGAATATTGATTTCAGGAATGTCGTGCATGCCCATGCTGGCCAGAATTTCAGTTGGTACCTTCAAGAAGCCGGTTCTGGTGTGAATTTCCTTGCCCTCGATCACGATGGCGGCAGGCATGCCAATCAGATCCATAGACACATTCTGCTGCATCGAGAATTTCAACAGGCCCTTCTGTTCGCCTTCAGAAACTTTTCTGTAGATGTCGCGAATATAGTCGCCTGAAATATAAGGAACTCCATTCTCATTCAAGCGAGAATTGAAGGTAATGTTCAAAGCGATCAGTGAAACGGTCGGGGTGGGGATACGGATGGAGTCGGCCATGAAACCGAAGTTGGAAGTCTCGGGGATAACTTTCTCCAAGGTCTTGGCAGCCCCCGTGGTGGAAAGTATAATGTTATTCAGCACCGAACGGTTCTTTCTCAGGTCGGTAGCACCTTCTTTCGGCACGCCATCCAATACGTTCTGGGTGTTGGTGGCTGCGTGGACTGTTGACAATGAGGCAGTTAACACATTGCTGGTTTCCTTGTCATCCAACAGAGGTTTAATCATGTGGGCTAAACCAGTGGTGGTGCAACTGGCGGCTGACAGCACGTGGTGACGCTGAGGGTCGAAGCAATGGTGGTTGATACCATATATCAGGGTAGGAGTGTTTTCGGCGTTGAAATCACTCTGTTTGATTTTGAAAGGTGCACTGGCAATAACATGCTCTGCACCAGCGGTCAAGTGACCCAGGATACTGCCCTTGCCTTCGTTGTCGGGCAGTGAGGGGTCGAGGAACTTACCAGTGCAATCTACCACAACTCTAACGCCCTCGGCTTTCCAATTGATGTTGCGGGGATTACGCTCGGTAATCAAAAGCTTGATGGGGAAACCGTCCACTTCGATCATGTTCTTGTCATGGTCAATGATTTTTACTTCCACCTGCTTGCCGGCGCGGCCATAGAGGAAGAAACTCAAATTGCCGTAAGTGGAGTCCGTGCACAACTGCTGGATGTAGTCTTCCAGATGCTTGCCGACTTCACGGCCCACGTTAACGACCAAACCGTCAACCTTGCGTGACAGTAAATGATGCCAAATCGTCAGTTTTCCGATTCTACCTGAGCCATTGATACCCAGGATTTTCTTTTCATTAATGCTAATCATGATGTTTTGTTTTTATGTTGATTTGTTTTAATGTGCTAGTTAAACTGAAAGTTGTTTAATATGTTAATGAGTTAAGTTGATGAGTTTATATCGTTGGGTGTTTGTTTTTTTTTCTGATTTTCTATGTTTTCGTGTGCTAATATGCTGATGAATAGTTGTTTATAAGTTGATGTAGATTTATTATTAGTTTAATTTGCAAAGTTACACAAATTTCTTTAATAACGCACAGACAAATAATTTTTTATCTTCTCAATTGTCAGCCCAGTAATTTCAGCGACCAAAGCGGGATCAAGGTCTTTGGCGAGCATGTTTCGGGCAAGCTGGTGTCTTTCTTCCTCGCGTCCTTGTTTTATTCCCAGGTCAATTCCTTTTTTCTCTCCATCCCTTTCCCCGATGCTTTTCCAAGTGGCTTCAACGCTGACTGCATCCCAGTAGCGGTCGTAGAGTTCCTGCTCTATTTCGTTGTAATTGATGATTTCCAACAGTTCTATGGCTTTGGCGATGTCCGGGTCGGCAAGCAGTTCGGAGGCGGGTTTCCGTGTTTTCTCGGTCATCTCCGTGAAATAGCGCATCCACAGATCCTTCTTGGTGCGGCCTTTCTCTGCCAGCTTCTTGTACTTGTCCATCTCGGCAAAGACGATC
>JAFXSR010000005.1 GCA_017525505.1 Bacteroidales bacterium | reverse complement strand
TGTTGATTTCGGCCATGGTCACCGCATATTTGCGGCTCAATTCTTCCAATGTCTCCCCTTTTAGGAGTTCTAGCACCACTTGTGCCTTGAATTTTGATGTCTGTCTTTGTTGTTTCATGCTGCAAAATTAAACCTTTTTTTACTCGGTTTAATTTGGGGCCAATATACTATTCAGAAAGGCCATGCGGCCTTACAAAGACAATTTCGTCATTATTGGAGGAACCGCCTGTGACATCCAACTGACCAGCACAACCATGCACCCACGTGCCACCGACGACATTCCAACCGACCTTGTGCACCAAAGCCTGTTTGCCATCATCATGGACGCTGTTTGAAGTTCATCAAACAGGCTGTCAATGAAAGCAAAGCCAAAACCAAAATCGTTCTTACCCATCACGTGCCAACTGGTCTTTGTACTGCCGCAGAGTTTTCCGGCAGCACTATCAATGGAGCATTTAGTGTAGAACTCGGGAATTACATTGCAGAGAGTGGCATTAACTATTGGATTTATGGTCACTCACACCGCAACATTGACGCACAAATAGGCGACACCCTCATCATATCCAATCAATTGGGATATGTCTCTTATGGAGAATATCTTTCCAACGGTTTCAATCCAGGAAGAATCATTGACATCCATTAATCCACAAAAAAAACCGTCCACATATGGGACGGCAAATTATTTGCGACAATGATAGAAGCGTTTACAAGCCGCACAGCGGCGCAGTTCGAGCGGATAACGTGCCTGGTCGCCCTATTTACAAATGGCAGCAAAAAAAGTATTCCACATACCAATAGAAATACATTTTTTTGTCCGAAAAAACCTATTTCTCAAAAGATTGCCATTTTTTTATGTTATTTTGATGTATTCTCTTCAATCGCCTCGCGGAACATTTGCTCGCATTGGCGTACACTTTCGTCGATGTTATAACGCTTGGCGAACTCGGCATACTCGTGTTCCATTTTTGCCTTTTCTTCCGGATGGTCAAGCCACCAATCAATGGCACGGGCAAGATCTTTGGGACGGCCAGGAGCAAAGAGTGAGCGACCATCCAAAGCGAACTGCGGTGTGGCGCTTACCTCTGAATTGGCAATGACAGGCACCAGTCCTGTGGCAAAAGCCTCGATGCAGCTGATAGCCTCGCTTTCCATATCTGAAGCATGGATATAAAGGTCGGCCTGAGCCAGCAAATGAATAAGTTCTTCCTTGCTCAGAAACACGAACTGTGGCGGATTAGCCAGGGATTTACCTTGTTCCACATACTCGTCGTACAAAGGTCCTTTGCCGGCAAATACCAATTGGATGCGGTCGGCATATTTGGAAAGAGGCACAGCATCAATAATGACATCTTGCCTTTTCTCCCTTGACAGTCTGCCCACCATCACAATCAGGATTTTTCCTTCAAATTGCGGGTCTTTAGGGCATTTGGTGTAAACGAAAGCAGGGTCAATACCGTTGCTGATGACATGGATCTTGGCCTTGTAGCCGTGTTTCACCAACTCGTCGGCCATGAACTGAGAGGGCACATGAATATGTGTAAAATGTTGATACAAAGTGGTATTAAAGAGGTCATAAAAACTCTTGTTCACCCAATCCACTTTGCCCAATCCAACTGATGAGGTCATGTTTTCGGGTTGGATATGGAAAGCTGCCGTGGAAGGTTTGTGCATTTGGTCGGCTATGCGTTTTGTGACCATTTCAAGTGCGAAAGGCATCATGCAGTGAACGACATCCGCCCACTCTACTGCCTCGCGGATAATATCAGTATCCACCTTTGAAAATTGGAAGCCGTGGGAATGGATAAGGTCATTGAACAGCGGAACCTTAAATTCTTTCAACACGAATTTGTCGGGAGCGGGATCACCCGTGGTCAGTACTTTTACTTCGTTGCCATGCTGGCGTAACACCGAAGCAAAACGCTGCGCAGAAATACTAGTACCATTGTTAGTGGTATCGTAGGTGTCGATTACTAAAAGAATTTTCATAATAGATAAAGCATTTAGATTACAAGTAAATACTATTTGTCAAAGAGTCTTCAGTCCATTATATTGTGGGACAAAACCGCACTTTTTCAAGGTATTCTTCTTCGCTTATGGTGCTGCTGCGGACAGCATCGGCAAGAGCCTCCTCCAGTAGTGTGGCAGCGAGGGCACCCACAGCATCAAGGCTGGCATCTACCTTATCGGCTTTCTTGCCCACAGAGATGGCATATATCGTGTCACCATCGGCAGAGGTGAAGGCGGGTTTGATGCCGCGAGCCATGCCTGCGGAGGCCATCTGGGCAATGTGCTTGAGCTGTGCTGATGCAAAATCACCATTGGTGAAGATGGCGGCAAGGGTGGTGTTGGTAGTGCTGACGAACAGGTTCTCACCGCTCTGTTGCAGCAATGTCTCGCAGGAATCTGCGAAAGTGGTACGATCAGGTGTCAGCATGCCGGCAATCTTTTCTCCACCGGCGAACACATCACCATAACTGTTGAGAACCACTGTCACGCCTATCTGCAATCTCCCCATTTCCATGGCGGCATAGCCGATGCCGCTTTTCTGCGCCTGCTTCATGCCAGCAGCCTTCCCTACTGTGGCGCCTGTTCCTGCACCTACGTTTCCACTACGAGGGTCATTTTTCGTGAAACTCGCCTCACATGCCGTATAGCCCATATCAGCAGTGGGACGGACAGTAGCACTGCCATACCCTAAGTCATAGATGCAACTCTGGCACACAATGGGAACGAGCGCCAAGCCTGTTTCATAGCCCACACCATGGGCTTCAAGGCAGCGCATTACCCCGTCGGCAACTGCGAGGCCATATGCGGAGCCACCTGAAAACACGAGTGCATTCAGGGGATGGCTGCGTTCGGGTGCTATCGTCTCCGTCTCTCGTGATGCGGGACCGCCCCCAAAAACTGTTACAGCAGCAGGCGACGGCTCCGTGAGACGGAACACCGTAACCCCAGTGGCCGCATTGATATCATGGGCATTGCCAACAGATACGCCTCTGATGTCAGCAAATGCTATATGTGTAAGAATCTTTTCAATCATGCTGGAGTAATTTGTATTAGCTGTTAGTGCGATTATATGTTGCCGACGAGCCAAGATAAGGTGTCATCATCTCAGTGCTCATACGTTCCTGAATTTTATAATCAAATTGCAAAGATACACATTATTTCAATAGCGTCCTAAATATTTTTTTTGAAAGATAAGGGCAAAGGCCGGAAATTTTTTTCGACCTTTGCGGTGAGAAAAAAAAACTTATCTTGAACCTTAACCACCTGGGCATCCGCGAGGCTCCGTCCAAGTCCACCGTGGCCTACCAGAACCGCCATCGGAGTTCCAACGTGTTCAAGGAAATCTATTATGCCTGCCTTGAGCATATTGGACAGCATACGTGTTTAGCAATTAGAACTGATGCAATAATATGTGCAACAGAAGAAACGTGTTTCTTTGACAGATTGGCAGGAAGTT
>JAFXSR010000064.1 GCA_017525505.1 Bacteroidales bacterium | reverse complement strand
GTCGGGTTGACGGTCAGGGTCATCTCAACCACGGAGTCGCAATGGTTGACGGTCTGCAGCGTCGCGGACTTTGTACCCGCCGCTGTGAACTCGACACCGTTCCATGTATATGGCAACTCGCTGGCGCAGATGGTCTTGGCATCGGTGACATTATAGGTCGGGTTGACGGTCAGGGTCATCTCAACAACGGAGTCGCAACCATTCACTGTCGTCAGCGTTGCGGACTTTGTGCCCGCCGCTGTGAACTCGACACCATTCCAGGTGTAAGGCAACTCGCTGGCGCAGATGGTCTTGGCATCGGTGACATTATAGGTCGGGTTGACGGTCAGGGTCATCTCAACCACGGAGTCGCAGCCGTTCACTGTCGTCAGTGTCGCGGACTGCGTGCCGGCTGCATTGAAGGTGACACCGTTCCAGGTATATGGCAACTCGCTGGCGCAAATGGTCTTGGCATCGGTGACATTATAGGTCGGGTTGACGGTCAGGGTCATCTCAACCACGGAGTCGCAATGGTTGACGGTCTGCAGCGTTGCGGACTGGGTGCCCGCCGCTGTGAACTCGACACCGTTCCAGGTGTACGGCAACTCGCTGGCGCAGATGGTCTTGGCATCGGTGACACTATAGGTCGGGTTGACGGTAAGGGTCATCTTAACCACGGAGTCGCAGCCGTTCACGGTCGTCAGTGTCGCGGACTTTGTGCCCGCCGCTGTGAACTCGACACCGTTCCAGGTGTATGGAAGCTCACTCTGACACACTGTCCTTTCATCAGGAACTGTGACACTCCTATTCACCTTCAAGTTCAGTATCACAATACTGTCACAACCAGCCGATGTGGTAGTGACATATCTGTAAGTGCCACTTTTTTTATAGGTGTTGCCATCTATCCATACAAGACTGTCGCAAACCTCCATATCCGTAATCACCTTGACACTATCGCTAATCGTCAAATGTAACGTTACGATAGAGTCGCAACCGAATTGGTTTCCTCCTTCTATAGTATGAGTTGGATTTTCTTTTGGAGTTTTTGTATAGGTTGTACCATACCATGTAAATGGCTCACAGGTATTTACAATAGTATCGCCCCATGTAGGTACTCCATATGCCACTTCTATCTCTTCTCTTACAATACATCCGGATGCGCTCTCCACCTCCACTTCGTATGTCGTTGTTGATGACAATTCCTTGATGTTGAACGTTGGTCCGGTTTGCAACTCCTCTCCTTCACCTGCCATGAACCAACTGTATCTCACGCAAGAAGAATTGTCTTTAATACGCACCCAGTCTATATACACACGCTCTTCAGCATACGCACTTCCGGGAGCTATCTGTTCGATAGCCTCTATCGTAATAACTGAATTTGGCGTCGCCCCGTGGAAATTGAGAGAATAAGTATCATAATGTCCCGGATTGACATCATTACTTCCCGGTACCGTAATCGTATCCGCCTCATTATTATCCACAGCAATTCTCAAACGGGTATGGGCGATAGCCGCCGAACCGGGCCTTTGCCATCCTTTCAAACTCAATTCGATGTTAAAATCATAATCCAAAGGCAATGACTTTGACTCAATCTTCCCATAAATAGAACCTGTTCCTATCCTGACTGCACTATCACTCACTGAAAAAACCTTAACACCACTTTCAAACATTGTGGTCAGTTCAGACAACTCAGCTGTTATATCTTCGTTATCCCCCTTCACTCCGTCGAACCCTTCAAACAGAAGTTCTCTGAAATAATCGGCACAATTGGTGGCAGACGCTGTCACTTCTATTCCTGAGGATTCCTTACAAAACACCGGATGTTGCGGAGAAAAGCTAATCTCCGGCATCGGTGCGACAGAAAGGGTCAGGACATACACACTGTCACAATTACAACACGCCGTTTTAAGCGAGTCGTAATACACCCCTGATTCGTATAATTTCCTTGTCCTCCACACATACGGTGTATCCGACTGACAAATATCAGCTGTGGCATTGAATTCATATACACGGTTAACCTTCAGCATCAAAGTGATGACACTGTCACATCCATGAACTGTCTGCAGAGTTCTCCTTATAGACTTATAGTTATGAACAGTGGAGATATCCACATTCTGGAAAACAGCTTGTCCATACCTGTCAAAAGGATCTTCTGGTCCATCAAAGGTATAAGGAGTGGAAGATACACAAACTTCCCTGTAGATAGTATCTTTATCATACTTTTCATAGACAATGGCTGAGCTGGTCACCACTTCGACAGTATCGCTGTTGAAAATAACATAGGCATCATAAGAGGTTTGTCCCACTCCGGGACTCACATCCATACTGGCATCCGTTGGAGTATCCGCCCAATAGGCGTATGCTTCCGTACCAAAGTTACGCACTGCACGGATGCGGTTTTGCGTAGAGGTATTTCCAGTGGCAAGGCTATGGTTAGACGGATTTCGAGGATCATAGAAATACGAGTTACCCCTGACCACCAGCATCTGATTGTCATTGATACGCGTGGAAGTCCAATAATCATAACCGTTTGAATTCTTAGCATACATGGCCTTTAAGCTCTCGGGATCTCCTCCTGCCGCAACAATCTTATCTGCAATAAGCGGTAACAAACTATATACCATACGCAACTGTACCGCATCAGGAATATACCATCCATTATAAAAATCAACAGCTTCCGCTGCGTCGGAAAGGCCTGAATTCAACAAAATTCTCGTATTCTCTTTTCCTTCGAATGTCCACGAGTCCAGACCCGAACGTCCAATACCATCGATAACATCATAAGGACGTTGTACCAATTCCGCAGGCAGACTAGCTCCATCGTCAATCATAAAATAACTCTTGTTGTTGGATTTGCTAACCCAACCCACATCATTCAGCGCCACAGCCCAACCTTCCACCGGATTATCAGGATTGACATAACATATAACACCCTTTGAACTGTCAGGGAAGGTATAAACATCACCAACCTGATATACTTGGGCTTTCACAGAGCCCAATGCTGATATCATAATCAGTAGTATAATTAATAGTATCCGTTTAACTACTTTATATTGCATATATTTCTCTTTTTTTCCTGCATATATTTATATAGCTCAATTCTATCCTTTATCCTCCCGACCTAAAAATCACGTGATGGACGAACAATATGATATTTCCATACGGGGCTATACCAGGTCTTTGAATTATACTTATAATGCTGTTTGAAGTGACCAGAATAGTCATTGTGCCAACAATTGTCATTATCTTTTTCTGAAGAAGACAAATAGTAGCTTTGGCCTAAATCCATCACTTCAGCATTCCAACCAGCTTCCTTCAGTTTTTTCAATGTGGCATTCACAGGCACCCTATTGCCAAACAAAATATTCAGTTCTCCCATCGCAGGCAAATACCATCCCCATCCTGCCGGATTAGACGGGTCAACCAGCCCACTACTTTCATTATAATAATAGCAATAATAGGCTGCCGGAGCATATTTGGAAAATTCACCTTTTTGTTCAGCATCAATCTTAATTTTCTGCGTATTTTCAGTCCCCCTCATATCAAACAGCACATCGCATTCTTTACTATACGGGGTTACCGAATGTATATACTTATGATCCTGAGCCTGACCTCGCGTCGCCCATATACCATAATAATTCTCATTGCCGTCAATCGTTACTCTCGGGGCATCCTTCAAGGCGGTTATTTTGCCATGCTTTCCTGTTGGGTCTATATAATACACCACCCCCACGGGCGTTTTTCCACTCGCCAGAAATGCATCGACTCTAAGAATAGACCCATCCGTACACAAGACATCTCCTGGGGCTTCTACAGCGGGGATTTCCCCCTCTTTCCAAACCAGTCGAGGTGTTTCGACCGAAATACCCATCGTGGTAGTTTCTCCTTCACAAATCTCGTTGGTAGAAGTATCTATCTGCAATATAATCAGCGAAAGAATATCCAAACTGTCACACCCGTCAGCCATCGTATTGATTTTGGAATATCGACCCGTTGAGTCTATGTCCATGCCTCTCCAATGATAGGGTTCCCCGTTCAATTGGAAATTAGTCGTTACCACCATGGTATCCACAAATGGGGGATCATTCACCACCAGGGTAAAATTCACCAACGAGTCGCAATGGTGCCTGTCCATACTTTCAGGACCCACGAAGTTATGCGAGAACACATGGAGTCCCGCTCTTTTTACTGCCTCGTCCAATTCACTTTGCGTAGCTATCAGAGGCGATATGTTGTATATATTGTCGTATGCCATACTTGAACTTTGGCAAACTTCATCATAAAAATTGGTTATATTGGGTGGATAAGCATCAGCGACAGCCACACCCGGTATGGGTTCCACCAACGCACTCCATCCTCCTGCGGCTATTTCGCCTGCCATAAAAAACAGCGTGAGTGCTGTGTCTCTGGAAATAATAATTTCAGGTAAATAACTGCCGTAGGCCAAATCATATAAGATGCTATCCGTATGGAGTTCTGTACCTGAAATGACAAGTAAATGGGAAGTATAGGATAAATCCCAGCTGTCCTGGTCTATAACCATCACAATTTTCCGACCAGGATCTGTGGTAAAAGTCTGCTTGATCATCTCTTCCGTCCCATAATCGCCATCCTTCCCGCCGGAGTCAAAAATACGATACGACTGGGCACAATTCATGTGGATGGTATCTTCCCGCATATTGACAACATTCGTATAGGAACTGTTCACCGAAGGGCAATACCCATCCTTTTCCACACTGACATACAGCACGATTTTCTGAATAACATGACTGGTATCATACGTTGACCATTCCTCAGCGGCTGATATGACATCCTCCTTCAACAAATGAGTTTGGTTCATATCATTATACCACCGAATAGTATAAGGGAAATCTACGGTTGAACGGGCTTGAAGAATCGCGTCGTTGTCATGACAGACATAATCGTCGATGGTGAAAATATCACAAGATCGTATCACATTGGATGATATACTGATATAAACGGTATCCCAACTATCCGCAAACGGATACCCACACTCATCATCCTGAATATCGACAGGATAAATTTTCATGGAAACCATTGTTGTTATGCTGTCTCTCACAGGCACTCCCGACAGGGAACTATAATTACGTATTTCACGGCCAGTTTCTGTCTCGAACGCAAGGGAGAAATCGACAATAGGCGCCGGTTCATGAAAACTTCTCGGTATAAATGTCAAATACGCCATTCCTCCCGGACAGATGGTGGTGTCATTCTCAATCTTAACCATAGGGGAAAGATTCACATCAATATGAATACTATCCATAATATCCCTTGAACAACCCATCTCAAACACTTGAACTTTGTACCATCCCGCTTCCGCTCCTCGTGGAATAAAAATCTGAGGATCAGGTCCCTCATGAATAGTTGATCCATCCGGACCCGTCCAGGCAAAGTACAAAATATTATCAGACGTCAAGGTATGTACAGCCACCGTAGAGCCCTCGCAAGAGGTAATGACATTCAGGCCATTGTCAAACCAGGTGACTTGCAAATCAGCCAGCAGCTGTGGAAAAAAATTCACATGGAAATAGGCCCCGCATTGATCTTCTATCATACATGACAATGCCGTATCTGTACGCATAGCTATATTGGAAAACTGTCCGGTAGAATTCGTTCCCAAATTCTCACCTTCCATATTGGCATGACTGTAAAGTGTGTATTTATATGGTCCCACACCATTTATACCCTTCACATAAACATTGCCCGAAGTTGAAGTATTGTCGCACAAAACCGCATACGCATAAAGGTGCTCAACGGTGGTATTCTCGAAATATATGGTGTCGTAGATCGGCGTATATTCACAAATTTCATGCTCGGTAGTAGGAAATATCTTGATCACATAAACACCCGGAATAGACAATCGGATAGGATCACCCACTCTGTACCATATATTGTCGTACCCTCCCAAAGGACCGTCAACCACCTGGAAACGGGTCTCCAGCAGTGTCACATGAGATACGTCATGACCGGCATTGTCTTTGTTATGGCCGATACGTGCCAGTTGCCCTTGGGTATAGGTGACATACCAATCCGTACATTCCTTTTCTACCGTTTTATCCGCCGCTTCTGTCAGCTCCGTTGTGTAATAATCCGGGAAAGTCACATTCCTGGTCTTTCTGACCGTGTCACAAGGTGAATAAATATCAAAAACATACTGTCCCGATACAAGACAGAAATCCTTCAAATCCAACGTTTTCCCATCAGCGCCACTAATAGTCGCCACATTCCGCACATCGTGCTTGGTCACGTTCCATATATTAGTGAAAGCATTATAAACCGCTGTGAAATTGTACTTGTTATTGTCCGGGCTGGACACTAACACGATTTTCGTTCCATCAGGATTGATTCCCTCGCTATAAGAACCCTTCACCGTGATGCGATGTTGTGCTGCGCAGCAATGGTTGGAACCCGCTGATTCTACATTCCATTGTGGTTCCCTGGTATCCACTCTTTCATCATAAACTAAAATCTCATCGCCGGAATCATACAATTCACAACCTTTGGCATCAACCAACTTGCGCGTCACATGCAAAGTCTGGGGCAATGGTCCATACATTGCCTCAACCTCAGAGGCAAACAATTTGGATGGCTGGTTAATCGCACTTACATACTCCGTCTTTATGGTATCTCCATTGTCGGAATCAATATAAATCCATGTCAATGGGTGTGTGAAATGATAACGGTGCGTCTCATGTTCTTCTCTACTCACATAATTGAGGTTGAAATCCGAATATTGGATAGAAAAATAATCACAATACTCATGGATATACTCCCTGCATCCATTTCTGACCACTTCATCTCCCGTCATCACTTTTTTCTTTACAAACTTCGAGGAGTTGGGTTTGGAATATTTGAAAGTCCGCTGGATGATGGTATCACTGCATCCGCCGGGAGCATCCTCAACCTTATATTCGAACCGAATACTGTCAAGTGCACAAAAATTCACGCTGGCTGTGTCATAAAGTGTGATTTTAGTGCCTGACAGTGCCGGGAAATCCTTCCAGCTGTTTGCCCCGGGATCAATCCATGTGCCACTTGCAGGATCACGGTAAACAAAACGGTATTGCACATATTCAGGAATCAAATCGGTATAGTACTTATACGGAGAATAAATAGACGCTCTGATTCTGATGACATTACTGTCGATCATGTTTCCTGAAGAAGCGTACATCTCCACATAGTCCAAATAAGGGAACGGCACAATCTCGACAACCTGTCCGGATCGCGGAAGTCCGTAATTACAACCATCCATCACATAGAAATCCCAATCACCCTCAGGCATGGTGTCTATGGTATAGTACTTATAATAGTCGTACCGGGTGGAATCGGTACCTGAATACTGGTTACCATCAAACACAATCGTTCGGTAAACATCCTGAGTTCCATGAGGCTTTACTTGTATCGTATAGGGGAAAGTACCATTCTCTATTCTTAACTGTACGCGTCCTGTATTGGTACACTCCAGGGTTAAATGCCTACCGAATTTGGTCCCCACACTGTCGATGACAAATAAAGTGGACACCAAGGGAACGGTATATGACGTATTGACAACAAAAGTTCCCAACACGGTATCCTTTTTGAACCATCCACCATGACCATCACTACACAAACCTTCTACCCCAACAATGTAAGTACCATGGTCCACCACAAACGTATCGACACCTCCTTTGTAGAAGATACCTGAATAATGAACAGAATCCGTCTCATTCACCTTGGTGTAAATACGGACCTCGTTCAAATGTGAATTCTCATAATCTTCCTTTGTCATGACTTCGCCATCCTCGTTCTCAATGTAGTACACCAACTTTCCGTTGTTGAAACAAGTGGCATCTATTACGGATACATGTGCCTTGAATGGACAATCCTGGGCTTTTGCCACCATGGCGAACATACATACAAAACTCCAAAAAAGTAATTTTTTTTTCATTAACATGATATTTCTTACTTGCTATGTTCTTATATGCCAGTTTTTTATATTTTAAATACTTAACTTACAAAATTACGAATTTCTTTTCAATTGGGTCTTACTTCGCTAATAAATAATAACATCCATTTGTTAATTAATTGCATTGTAAAAGCAACCTGTTTTTATTCAATTTTTTTTCGTATTTTTGTGTTTCAAAAACGATTTTTTACAATTCCAAATTTTTATCACAAAAATGAAAGAAATTCTCCCCATCAACGGCAGTTTTGAGCTGATGACCCTGCCCTACGAAACCGAGACCCTCGGTGTCATCAGCGGCAACACTTTCACCTTCCATCACGGAAAACATCTGAAAGCCTACGTGGACAACATGAACAAAATGCTGCCCGGCAGCGGTCTGGAAGGACTGTCACTGACCGAAGTAGTCAGGAAAGCCGAAGGCGGCCTGTTCAACAATGCCGGACAGGTGCTGAACCACACCATGTATTTTGAGCAGTTCGGCACTGCCAACCATGAGCCGGAAGGCAAAATCAAAGATTTGATTACCAGGGATTTTGGTTCTATTGATGCGTTCAGAAAAGAATTCGAGCAGAAAGGCGCCACCCTCTTTGGCTCCGGCTGGATATGGCTGTCTTTGAATGCCGAAGGCAAACTAGTTATCACCCAAGAAGCCAACGCCGGCAACCCCGTACGCAGCGGCCTGCAACCCCTGCTCACCTTTGACGTGTGGGAACATGCTTATTACCTGGATTTCCAGAACCGCCGCACCGATTACCTCAGCGCCCTATGGCAGATTGTGGATTGGAAGGTGATTGACCATCGCTTGTAAACACTGGTAGAGACGCATGGTCATGCATCTCTACACAATATTTTTTGAATTCTGAATTTTGAATTTGAAATATGGCTGGCTATTTCGAGCTATTCTGGTCTTTTTTCAAAATCGGCTGTTTCACCCTTGGTGGCGGTTTTGCCATGATTCCGCTAATGGAGAAAGAACTGGTGCAGCAAAAGCAATGGCTCAGCAAAGAAGAATTTCTGGATTTGCTGTCGCTCAGTCAGGCTATGCCGGGTGTGTTTGCCGTGAACATGGCCACCAGCATCGGATATCGTCTCCGGGGCAAAACCGGTGCCGTCATGTCCGTCCTCGGCAACATCCTGATGCCCATTCTGACCATTTTGGCTTTAGCCCTGTGTTTCCGTTATTTCCGTGACAACGCTGTCGTAGAAAGCATTTTCAAGGGTATCCGTCCCTGTGTGGTGGCCCTCATTGCCGCCCCTGTTTTCACCATGGCCAAAAACGCCGGCCTCAACTGGCGCAACTGCTGGATTCCCTTACTGGCGGCGGCACTGATATGGCTCTTGGGAGTCTCACCCGTCCTGATTATCATTATCGCCGGATTGGGAGGTTTTCTCTATGGCCGTTTCATCAATAAAAAGGAGGCTGCCGCATGATTTTCTGGAAGCTTTTCTACACTTTCTGCAAAATCGGCGCCTTCAACTTCGGAGGCGGCTATGCGATGATTGCCCTGATACAGGACGAGGTGGTGGAGAAACAGGCCTGGATGACAGCCCAAGAATTCACCGACATCGTGGCGATGAGCCAAATGACCCCCGGACCCATCGGCATCAATGTGGCCACATACGCCGGCTATACCGCGGTGGTCAACGCTGGCTACGACCCATGGATGGGGGTGATGGGGGCTTTTCTATCCTCGTTCTCAGTCATCCTGATTCCCTTCGTACTCATGCTGCTACTTGCGCACTATCTGCTGAAACATAAGAACAACAAAAATCTGAACAACATCTTCTCCAGTCTTCGCATCACGGTTCTCGGACTCATTGCCGCCGCCGCCCTACAACTGGCCACACCCGCCAATTTCGGTTCTTGGTCCCAATCCCCCCTCCAATTGTGCCTCAGTTTAGCTATTTTTCTCATCGTGTTTTTATTATCTTTGAAAAAGAAATTCAGCCCCGTCCTGCTGATTCTGCTGAGCGGAGCAGTGGGGCTGGTGGTGTATGGTACATAGCTGCATCGCGTTTCAGAAGAGCCTTGGCTACGCCCTCAAAGGGAGTTTTTTTGATTACAGGATGATGGATGATGGAAGAATAATTCATAGCTCATTGCTCATAACTCATAGCTCATTGCAAAATAATTGGCACATTAGCACATTGATAATTAGCACATTAACCAATTTGCTAATTTACCAATTATTTTTTGTATCTTTGCAGATTGTTTTTACGAATTTCATCATCAAAAATATATTTTATGAAAAAATCCTTTTTATTACTCATTGTAGCGTTCTTATCCGTAAGAATGTTCGCCATCAACCCGCCAGACGAGGGTATGTGGCTGCCTATGTTCATCAAGAATTACAACTACGCCGAAATGCAGAAGCTTGGCTTGAAATTGACTGCCGAGCAGCTGTACGACATCAACCACTCCTCACTGAAAGACGCTATCGTCCAGTTGGGCGACGGTTTCTGCACCGGTGAGATGGTTTCACGCGATGGACTGATGTTCACCAACCACCACTGCGGATATTCTTCAGTGGTAGAACTGTCAACCGTGGAACACGACTACCTCAACAATGGTTTCTTCGCCATGAGCAAGGAAGAAGAGTTACAGGCCAATTTCAGCGTCAACTTCCTTGAACGCATGGAAGATGTGACCAGCATTGTGTTGGCAGAAGTTACCAAAGACACCAAAGAATCCAAAAGAGATGAATTGGTGAGAGCCGCCATCAAAAAATTGCAAGAGGAAAACTCCGACAACGGCAAACACAGAGTAGTGGTGAAACCTTTCTATGAAGGTAACGAATACTACATGTTCGTTTACACCACTTACAAAGATGTTCGTCTGGTGGTTGCTCCCCCTGCCAGCATTGGCAAGTTCGGTGGTGACACCGACAACTGGATGTGGCCCCGTCACACCGGCGACTTCACCGTGTTCCGTATCTACACTGCCCCCGACGGCTCTCCCGCCGAATACTCCAAAGACAATGTTCCCTTCCATCCCAAGCACTTCCTACCTATCAGCTTAAAAGGCTATCAACCTGGTGATTATACCATGATTTGGGGTTATCCTGGCACTACCGAACGTTTCATGACCTCTTATGAAGTGGAAAACACCATCAACATTGACGACCCCGCTTTGTACGAGCCCCTCGACATTATTCTTCCTGTGATCAAAGAAGCTATGGAAGCCGACAAAGCCGTTGAGTTGAAATATGCCGATGACCACGCCAGCCTGGCCAATATGTGGAAAAACAAACATGGCGAGGTCAACAGTTTGAAAGCGTTGCATGTAGCCGAAAAGAAAGCCGCTCAGGAGCAGGAATTGCGCACTTGGATCAACGCCAACAGCGAACGTCAGGAGAAGTATGGCAAATGCTTGGACAAAATCGAGAAAATTTGCAAGGGTGTTGACGCTGCTGCCACCAAAACCTTTATGAACGCCAACATCTGCCTGATGTCCTCTCCCACCCTGCTGACCGCATGGAGACTGAGAAATTCTGTAAAACTGGAAGAAAAACAGAAGAGCTTCAGCGAGGAAAAAATCACAAAAGTGCTGGAACAATATGAAAAAGGCGTAAATGACAAAGATGTCAATACCGAAGTGAAAGTCATTCTGGCCACTTTGAAAACCTGGGAAAGACTGCCTGCTGACAAACAGCCCGATATTCAGGGAATTGTCAACAAGTATTACAAAGGCAACCGTGCCGCTTTCGAAGCAGCCATCGCCAACTCCATTTTCATTTCCAAAGAAAATCTGGAGAAATACATGCGCAAACCTTCTACCAAGGTGTTGGAGAAAGATCCTGTTTACCAGTACCTGAACAGCATATTCACCGTCATTCTTGCCAATCAAAGTGCGCTGGCTGACAATGAAAAGCTGGCTGTACCTCGCCGTAATTTCATTGCCGCCATCAAGGAAATGAAGGCTGACACCCCCATTTATCCCGATGCAAACAGCACCATGCGTACTACCTACGGTACCGTATGCGACTACTACCCCGCTGACGGTGTTCATTACAACTATTTCACAACTACCCAGGGTATTCTGGAGAAGGAAATCCCTGGTGACTTTGAATTCGATGTGCCTGCCAAACTGAAAGAACTGATTTTGGCTAAGGACTTCGGCCAGTATGCCGACAAAGACGGTTCACTGCACGTTTGCTTCCTGTCTAACAACGACATCACCGGCGGTAACTCCGGCAGCCCCATCATGAACGGCAATGGCGAACTCATCGGTCTGGCCTTCGACGGCAACTGGGAAGCCCTGAGCAGCGACATCGTGTTCAATACCGAGCTGCAGCGCTGTATCAATGTGGACTCCCGCTACGCTTTGTTCGTGATTGACAAGTTCGGCGGCGCAGGCTACCTGCTCAATGAAATGGACATCAGAAATAATCCAAATTGAAAAGAATATCGTTCCTTATCGGATTACTGTTATTATCGGTGCTGGTTATGGCCAACACCGATAATAACTTTTATAAACTGCCCAAAAAGGCGGTTAAAACCATTGATTCACTGGTTAATAGGGGCATTCGTACCGAAGTGTTTCCCGGCTGCCAAGTGGTAGTGCTACACAAAGGCGAAGTCGTCTTCGACAAATGTTACGGCTACCAAACCTACAGGAAGCGACTGCCCGTTACCGACAGCACACTCTACGACATGGCCTCCGTCACCAAAGCCGCCGCCACAACCCTGGCGGTCATGAAACTGTACGACGAAGGCAAAATAAAACTTTACGACACCATCGGAACCTATCTGCCCTACCTACACGGCACCGACAAAAGCAAACTCTTCATCATCGAGCTGCTTACCCATACTTCGGGAATGCCGGCTTTTATTCCTTTTTACAAGAGAATTTGCAATAACTGCCGCTATATTGTCCCCTGCCCTTCTGACCAATTTTCAATTCAGATTGCCGACAGCTGCTACCTTCGCAACGACTACCAGGACAGCGTACGATACAAAATCGCCCATTGCAAATTAGGTGCCAAAAAATACGTTTACAGTGATTTGAACTTCTTTTTCCTGAAAGAAATGGTAGAGCAAATCACGGGTATGCCCATGGATGAATATTTGCAGGAAAACTTCTATCAGCCTATGGGACTGAAATACACCTGCTTCAATCCCCTGCGGCATGGTTTCAGCAAAAGCGACATTGCCCCCACCGAACTCGACACGCTCTTCCGTCACCAGGTGGTGGAAGGATATGTGCACGACCAGACGGCCGCTCTTTTTGACGGAGACGCTGGAAACGCCGGACTTTTCTCCACTGCACGAGAAATCGCCGCCATCTTCCAAATGCTTATGGATGGTGGTATCTATCAGGGACAGAGATTTTTATCAGAAAAAACTGTAAGCTTCTTCACCAAAACCATCCCTATCCACGGATGCAAGCGCAGAGCTCTGGGTTTTGACACCCCCTGCTTCGAAAAAAATAACGGCGTGCTCCCTTCCATGGCCTCCAATAAAACTTACGGTCATCAAGGTTTTACCGGCAACGTGGTATGGTGCGACCCCGACCGGGAGTTAGTCTATGTTTTCATTTCCAACCGGGTTTATCCCTATAGCGAACCCAACAAATTAGTTAAAAGCAAGACACGTCTCACCGTACACGAAGCGGTGTATCGAGGTCTGTCCATTTATTAATCACTGATTTTCATGAAGCCACAGCAAAAAAAGAAAAACACCATAGCGGCACCGGCACCAACGCCCCTCATCAAAACAAAGCAATACAAAGGCTTGGGCCTGATTGTCTTCATCGTGGCCGCCGCCCTGTATGCCAACACCTTTCACCATGAATGGGTGCTGGACGACTACGGCAGCTTCAAACTCAACATTTATGTGACGGCGGGTACCAACGGCTACCACGACATCCTGACCAAAACCTATCGACATGGGTCAGGCTTTTATACCGACAACCTTTATCGACCCCTGTCCCAGCTGATGTTCGCCACCGAATGGCAACTATCACCTGACAATCCTGGCTTGTACCACGCCATCAGCGTTTTCTATTATGCCTTGGCATGCACCCTGCTGTTTTTCTTCTTACGCCGACTGCTGAAAAAATATAATCTCTGGATTCCCTTTTTCATTGCCCTGCTGTTCGCAGCACATCCTATTCACACAGAGGTGGTTGCGAACATCAAAAGCCGCGATGAGATCATGTGTTTCCTCTTTGTGATACTCACGCTTTATCTGTCACTTCTGTACGTGGACAAGCAGAAATTTTACCTGCTGCCTCTGGTTTTTGTCAGCTTCCTTCTGGCCATGTTCTCCAAAGAAAGCGCCATCACCACATTGGCGTTGCTGCCGGTAACCCTATATTTTTTCAGGGAAGCCAAAGCCAAAGACTACATTCTCACCTTCCTGATGATTGCCATTCCTGCTGCCATCTATCTGACAGCCCGACATGCGGTTCTGGCCAATTATCCCGACTCCGAGAATTTCACTGTTTCTATTGTCGATAACTATTTTTATGACAGTAATTTATGGGAAGGATGGGCCACTGCCATCATGCTTTTGGGGCAGTACCTTATCAAGCTGTTTTTCCCTTATAGTCTGGCCTGCGACTACTCCATGAAACAGTTCCCGCTTACCACTTTCACGGATGCCTCCACTTGGATTTCACTTTTAATTCATTTAGGATTAGTAATTTACGCCATTTTCGGTATCAAGAAAAAAAGCCCCATTGCCTACGCTATCTTCTTCTATATCATCACGATGAGCATCTTCAGCAATTTGGTTTACCGCATCGGTTCCTCTTTCGCCGAGCGTTTTCTCTTTATACCCGCTTTAGGCTTTTGCATCGCCCTGATTTTCATTTTTTTCAAACTTTGCAAAATCGATGGCAAAGACGCATCCGTCAAAAATCCGCAATTCGGAATCATCACCGGAGTATTGGCCATAGTATTCCTGCTCTATTCGGGCAGAACCATAACCCGCTCCGCCGACTGGAAAGACCAGTTTACCCTTTTCGGCAAAGATGTCAAGAAATCGGACAAGAGCGCACACATGCGCCTGTACTGGGGACTTGCACTAAGAGACAAAGGCGAGGAGTTCGAAAAAGCTAATATCAAGGAACAGAACTGGGCGAAACGACAGGAGAACGACCGTCAATTTTTCGACTGGACCTGGAAAGCCATCAAGCAGTTCAAAAAAGGCACTGAAATATACCCGCAATATGCCGACTGCTATGAACAATTGGGGTTACTCTATGACAAAATCGGTGTCAAAATCAATGACATGACCTACAGAGACACAGCCGAATTTTTCTATCTGCAATGTCTCAAGAATATACCCAGCAAAGCGACCGCCAACAGCAATTTGGCCAAGATTTACTTTGAAAGAGGGGAAATTCAGAAAGCCAAGCAGTTTTATCTGGCCGCCGTCTATTTCGACCCGCTATTGTCGGACGGCTACTTCAACTTGGGAAGCACCTACGGGACCCTGGCCATGTACGACTCTTCATTTTACTACTACAACCAATGTCTAAAACTGGATCCCAAGCGCACCGACGCCTATATTTACATGGGGCTGAACTATTACAACACCGGGCGACCTGACTCGGCAATCATCTATTACGACAAAGCCATCCAGATGGACCCCTATGTACCCGCCAGCTACATTTTGAAAACCAAGTTGTTGCTACTAAGCGACCGATGGGAAGAAGGCGAAAATGTCATCCAGCAGGCCCAATCAGTTTTCCCTTACAACGGCGAGTTGTATTACTATAAGGGCTTGGTGGAGAAGCACCGTCAAAACTACCAAGCGGCATTGGACTGCATGAACAACTGCATCAAATACCAGCAAAACTTTCTGGAAGCCTACCGTGAGAAGGGTGACCTCTTCCAGCGCTTAGGCCAACGCGACTCCGCCCTGTACTACTACAATTTCGTGCGACAGGTCGATGCGATGACGAGATAAACGGATAGACGTGGAGGCGTGAAGGCATTCGTTTCGCTCATTCGTCAAGACGTGTAGTACTCGCTTCGCTCGTTCGTGGAGACAAAATTCATCTTAACGAATGTACGCAGTGCATGTCTCAACGCCTTAACGTATAAACGTAATTTGTACACTTGCTAACTTACTAATTTAATTGGCACATTAGCACATTGATAATTAGCACATTAACTAATTTACAAATTTACTCATTATTTTTCGTATTTTTGCATCCCTGAATTTCAAACTATAAAACATTCAAAAAACTTATAATTATGCCGAAAATTTCCCAAAAAGGCGCAAGCATGCAGTCTTCCCCTATCAGGAAGCTGGTGCCGTTTTCTGATGCCGCCAAAGGTCGTGGTATCCACGTTTACCACCTCAACATCGGTCAACCCGACATCGAGACCCCGAAAGGTGCCCGCGATGCCGTGCGCAACGCCGACATTCCCGTAATCGCTTACAGCCACTCCGCCGGTAACCTCAGCTACCGCAAGAAACTGGTGGAATACTACCACAGCGTGGGTATCGAAATCACCACCGACGAAATCATCGTCACCACCGGTGGTAGCGAAGGCCTGCTTTTCGCCTTCAACAGCTGCATGGACCCAGGCGACGAAATCATCATCCCCGAGCCTTTCTATGCCAACTACAACGCTTTCGCCACCATGTGCGGCGTAATCGTAAAACCCATCATCTCCACAATTGAAAACGGTTTCGCACTGCCTTCCATCGAGGATTTCGAAAAGGTAATCACCCCGAAGACGAAAGCCATCATGATCTGTAACCCCAACAACCCGACGGGCTACCTTTACTCCAAAGAGGAAATCCTGAAGCTGGGTGAGATCGCCAAGAAACACGACCTCTTCCTCTTCGCTGACGAAGTTTACCGCGAATTCTGCTACGATGGCGTGAAACATTTCTCTGTGATGGAGCTGACCGACATCGCCGACAATGTTGTCCTTTTAGACTCTGTGTCAAAGCGTTACAGTGCTTGCGGTGTACGTGTAGGTGCCTTTATCACACACAACAAAGAGGTTTATGCTACCGCAATGAAGATGGCTCAGGCACGTTTGAGTCCGCCTTCATACGGTCAGATCCTTGGCGAAGCTGCCGTAGATACCCCGAAGGAATATTTTGAGCAAGTCAACAAAGAGTATGTGGCTCGCCGTAATACCATCGTGAACGGTGTGAATGCCATCCCCGGATGCTTCGTGCCGATGCCCAAAGGCGCATTCTACTGCGTGGCCCGTCTGCCCATCGACGACTCCGATCGCTTCTGCCGCTGGCTGCTCGAGGAATTCAACTATAACGGTGCAACAGTGATGTTTGCCCCCGCCACCGGATTCTATTCCAAGAAAGGTCAAGGCGTTAACGAGGTGCGTATCAGCTACTGCCTCAACGTTTCCGACCTTGAGAAAGCCGTTGAATGCCTCCGTGAGGCCCTGAAGGTATATCCCGGCAGAACCAACTAATTGGCAATTGACAATTTATAATTGATTATCTGTAGAGACGCAACGCATTGCGTCTCTACGTTTTTAAACACTAGACAATGTGCGTCCTCAATGTAGGCAACTGCGTCCCCGCAGTCGCATGAATCAGCATCCATGAGGACACAGATGACTACAATGTTATTGCTTTGTCACATGTAGGACAAACTCACGGGCCAAGCGCTTGTCAAACATTTTCAGGATGAGATAATAAATCGCTGTTAAGCCAAAGGCCACCAACACACTCAGCCATTCGATATGGGTCAGCGCATAGCAGCCGAACAAGCCAGCAATCAAAATGACAAATGGCAGAAGATAACCCAAGACCACCGCCTTGTTGGCCAATTTCTGCACCATTTGGATCCGTACAGTCTCGCCAACGGAAAACTCCTCTCCCGTCACATTCACCGCTTCTACCAATTCGTTCTTTTTTTCCGAAATATTGCATAGACTCTTGGCAGCGCAACCCCCGCATGCGGAGCTTACCACCACTTCCACCCACAAACGCTTATCCTGCACCTTCCTGACGATTCCTTCCTTGCAGACTTTTTCACTTTCCATAATTAATCTTATTGGTTTGCAAATCTACATAAATTTCCCGAATAAACCACCGGCATACGACATGAATTCTTTACGAAGAACAAAAAAAATTTCCGTTAAATAATTCCACACGGCAAAATAATAACACAATTGTATTTTTCAAGCGATAACAAAGGATTTTTTTTTATATTTGCAATTCCATAGCGTAAACGAAAATTCCTTTATGACTGATAGTTTTGACGACATACGACCCTATTCTGAGGAGGAAGCTCCTGAAAAAATTGCACAGATTATTGGTAATGAAACATTTATCAACACACTCAAGCAATATATTCCGGATTATTCTCCGGAACAGCTTCAGGAAGATGCGCGGCATTTTAGCACAATTTATGACTTTCAGTACGCCACTTCCCGACGTTATATTGAGAAATTCATCCAATTATCTACCGCCGGGGTAACCTATAAAGGCTTGGAAAATATCTCCCCTGATAAAAATTATGTCTTTATCGGAAATCACAGGGACATCACTTTTGATGCCGCCATGCTGGAAGAATATCTGTTTCAAAATCATTACAACACCACCAAAATTGCCATCGGTGACAATCTGGTATCAAGCAGACTATTAGCGGAAGTGGGCATGCTGAACAAGATGTTCATCGTGAAACGCTCTGTTTCCATGCGCGAGAAAATCACCAATTATCAGCATCTTGCGGCCTATATACACCATGTGCTTTTCGACGAACACGAATCCGTTTGGATTGCCCAGCGCGACGGCCGCACCAAAGACGGTTTGGACATCACCAAACAGGGCTTGGTAAAGATGCTGGCCATGAACGATGAGATGGAACCCATGGATATGCTAAAGAAAATCAACCTTACTCCCTTGACCATATCCTACGAATATGAACCCTGTGACAAACTGAAAGCCAGAGAACTAGCCCTCTCAGAGGCAGGTCCTTACCATAAAAAACAAGGGGAGGATTTCGAAAGCATCATCCAAGGCATCTTAAGTTTCAAAGGAAGAACTCAACTTACCATAGGAAAGCCTATTACTGAAGAAATTGATGCCATTTCGGACGAGTTGAGCCAGAATGACAAGATGTATGAAGTCTGCAAGATGGTGGACCAGCAAATTTACCAGAACTACAAGCTGTTCCCCAACAACTTCATCGCTTTCGACCTGATTGACCATAATAACACTTTTGCTGACCGCTACACCGAGGAAGAAAAAGAAAAATTCATGGCTTATCTTGACAAACAGGCGGTCACGGAAGATGTTCCCAAAGAGAAAATGATGTACTACCTATTGCACATCTACGCCAACCCTGTAACCACAAGTTTGAACATTAAATATAACGAACAATAATGGACGCTAACCAACCTCCGGCGCGATTGCGGATATTGCTTATCCGCTTCAGTTCAACGAGTGACATCCTGCTGACCACTCCTGTTATCCGCGCCATCAGCCAGCAAATAGAAGGAGCTGAGATTCATTTTTTAGTCAACAGAAAAAACCAGGAGCTTTTAAAAGCCAATCCGCAGCTTTCCAAAATCCATGTGTTTCAAGGTGATACCGACACCATTGTGGAGGAATTGAAAGCGGAGAATTTCGACTATATTGTTGACCTGCAGCACAATCGCCGTTCCAAACGGATCTGCCAGCAACTGAATATTCCCTGCTCATTTCTGAAAACACACAGCTTCAAAAAATGGTTTTTCGTGCGCGTGAAAATCAACACCCTGCCCCATCGGCATCTGGTGGAACGCTACTTTGAGACCGTGGAGTCTCTGCATGTAAAAAACGATCAGCAAGGTCTGGAATATTATATTCCTGAAAACGAACAGTTTGACACCGATGACCTGCCCATCTTCTTTGAAGACGGTTATGTGGCGGTTAATCTCGATGCCGAGCGCAATACGCAACGTATTCCCACCGCCAAAATCGTGGAGATAGCCACCATTTTGCACAAACCTGTGATATTGCTGGGCGGCAAGGAAGTCAAGGACATCGGCCAGGAGATTGTGTCACAATTGGGCGACCGGGCCTTCAATGCCTGCGGCGAATTCAGCTTCAACCAACAGGCCTCGCTGATACAGCAAAGTGTCTGTGTGCTCACCGGCGATTCCGCTTTCATGCACATCGCTGCCGCCTTAGGCAAACCCGTGTGCTCGGTATGGGGCAGCACCGTGCCCGAATTCGGGAAATATCCCTACATCCCTGAACAGCGTCATCAGTTCAGAATGTTCGAAATTTGCAGTCTCAAGTGCCGTCCCTGCGGACAAAGAGGCTACAAAAAATGCCCACGCCGGCATTTCCGCTGCATGACCAAAATTTCCGCCATGGAAATCGCCGACTGGATCAATCAATTTTAGGCTATGAAAAAACTTCTGATTCTCTCCTTATGCTGCCTGATATCTCTGTTGGTTCACGCCCAGGGCGACCGTATAGTGGACAGTGTGGGCAACCTGCTATACCAGTACAACCGCTCCGCCTCCTACTATGCTCCTGGCCAATGCAAAGTGACCATCACCATTGTCAACGGGTACAAACAACTGGGTGTCTCGTATCGTCAGGAGGTCTTCAGAAGCAAAGTAACTTGGCAGGAAATTGAGCATGGAGATACGTCAAATATTTCTAATATAGAAATAATTACAGCTAATCTAGCCCCCAATGAAAGCGTAGCCTGGACTTTCATCTATCAAAATAAAAGTATGAAAAAAGACCGTAGCATCGACTTGGAAAAGGCGTGCTTCATGTTGCTCAATGAAGAGTATGAGGTGAAGAAACAAGTGCTGCCGGAAACGGTGATTAAATTAGCAAATTAGCAAATTAGCAAATGTGCAAATTAGCAAATGACTTTATTAATTTGCTAATTAACTAATTTGCTAATTGATTAGCGGCTTCCAGCTTGTCAATTTCCTTTTGCAGTTTGCAGGGCAGGTTCTCCACACAGTGATGGCATTTCATCTCCAAAGTGTACATACGTCCGATGCAATAGTTGGAGTGTTTGCATTCGCTCTTGGTGATGGTTCCCTCCTTGATCTTATTCATGAAATCCGTGTCGTTGACCAAAGTACGGGCCATCTGGAAGGCGATAAAACCTTCATTCAGCACCTCATCCATATTTTCTTTCGAGCAAACACCGCCCACATAAATCAACGGCATTTTCACCGCTTTTCTGAAACGTTTGGCTCTTTCCAAGAAATACAAGTCCTTATAAGGAACAGTCGGAACCATCAGTCGGCCAACAAATTTCAAGCCTAATTTCAGCCACCAGAAACGCCAAGGATTCATGTAATAGGCCATCGTTTTCAGTGGCATGGCACCGGCCATCACCACCATCGGAGCCTTGCTCACGAAGCCAGCGGTCAGCACCAAAGCATGAACGCCCAAACGCTCCAGTTCCTGCACCACTTTAATGCATTCCTCTTCTTGCATACCCGACTTAAAACCATCATACATATTCACTTTCACCACCACAGCCATATCGTCCTTGGCTTCCTTCATCACTTCCTTCATCACCAGCTGCATGAAACGCATACGGTTTTCGAGAGAACCACCAAATTTATCGTGACGGTGGTTAGTATAGGGTGACAAGAACTGGCTGATAAGATAGCCGTGGCCAGCGTGCACCTCAACACAGTCGAAACCCGCCTCACGAGCCAGATTAACGGCTTTACCGAAATCCTTCACCAAGTCATAAATCTCCTGTTCTTTCAGTTTGCGAACAAAGGTAGGTGAATATAAATTGAAACCTGTGGAAGCGCCCACGGGCATACATTTGCAAGTATAGAAATGGGTCATATTGCCGCAGTGACCAATCTGTATAGAAGCCTTGGCACCTTCGGCATGAATGGCATCCGTCAGTTTTTTCAAATCCGGAATAATCTCCTCACGCATGTACAGCTGACCATCGAAAGAAACACCACTGCGGTTCACTGCGGCGTAAGCGACGGTAGTCATGCCAATTCCGCCTTTCGCCACCGAAGTATGGTAATCGAAGAGGTCTTGAGAAGGCTTGTTACCATAGCACATATTTTCAAATGCCGCAGAACGTATCGATCTGTTTCTTAATGTCATAGGGCCAATCTGGCACGGGGTAAAGATTTGGGATTCCATAGTGTTATTTTTTCTGATTTAAAAAAACAAAGATACAGAAATTTTTCATTATAGTAGTGTACATGGATCAAAAATATTTCAAAAAAATGTACTATTTTTGCCTTGCAATTAATAGCAAAAACAAGTAACATCACACTATGTCAAATCACAACTTAGGACAGGAGCAGCAACTTGCGCAAAAACAGATCGCCTCTCAACAGACCGTACAGCTGATGAGAATGATTGAGCTGTCCAACATGGGACTGGAGGAGGAGATACACAAAGCTGTAGATGAAAACCCCGCTCTGGAAATAGACCATGACGACAACATAGACGACCTGTACAATCCCGCCGAAAACGAGAATGTTGAGGAAAACGACGATATAGCCCGGGAAGTGGACCGTCCCCGCGATGAAGACCCTTTCGACAACGATTTCTTCTCAGAAGAAGAAAAAGAAGATAACGACATTCCCGATTACCGCCTATATGCCAACAACCGCAGTGCCGATGACGAGAGCCGCGAGCGGACCATTGTTTTTGACCACTCTCTGCAAGAGCAGTTACTCAGACAATTGGGCGAAATGAATATGACCGACCGGGAGTATGACATCTGCGAATACATTGTCGGGAACCTGGATGATGACGGCTATCTGCAACGCGAAAACCAGGCGATGGTCAACGAATTGCTGTTCAGCTACAATATAGAGTGTTCCACCGAAGAACTGGAGCATATCATTGTGGATTACATTCAGGAACTGGAGCCCTACGGGGTTGGCGCGCGAAACCTTCGGGAGTGCATGCTGATTCAACTGAGACACAAAGAAGACAATGACGCCGTTAGCGCTGCCCGTGCCATTATTGACAATTATTTCGAAGATTTCATCAGCAAACACTATGAGAGATTTATGCGCCAACTTGGTGTCAACGAGGCCACTCTGAAATCCGCATTGGCGGAAATACGAAAACTGGATCCTCGACCCGCCAACAATGACTCGCTAATAGAGCAGACCACCTCCATCATCGTGCCTGACTTCATCATCAGCAACCACGACGGGCAACTGGAATTGTCGCTCAACAACACATACATTCCGAAAGTGAAAATCAACAAGGATTTCACCAAAGAATACCGTTTCCTGAGCCAGGAGAAAAACGAGAAACTGCGGGCGGATGCCGAGAAATTCCTCAAGGACAATCTGGATAACGCCAACAATTTCATCAACCTTTTGTCGCTGCGCGAGATGATCCTGTACAACACCATGTACGCCATCATGATGATGCAGAAAGAGTATTTCCTCTCCGGCAACGAGTTCGACCTCAAGCCCATGGTATTAAAGGATATCGCGGAGAAAGTCAATCTGGACATCTCCACCATTTCCAGGGTCACCAGCAGCAAATATGTGCAGACACCTTTCGGCATTCTGCTGATTAAAAACCTGTTTTCGGAAGCTGTCGGCGATGAGGACGTGTCTTCCAAGGCCATCAAAAAGATTCTGTCGGAAATCATCGAGCAAGAAGACAAAAACAATCCGCTACCCGATGAGCAATTATGTGCCCTGCTGAAAGAAAAAGGATACGATATCGCACGACGCACCGTGGCCAAATACCGCGAGCAATTAGGACTGCCCGTAGCCCGTCTGCGCAGGGAAATTCAATTTTAATTTTTGAAGAAAATGGAAAAAAACTGGCTCAGCAGAACCGAATTGCTGTATGGCAAAGAAAAAATAGAACGACTGCAAAAATCCCATGTGCTGGTGGTCGGTTTGGGCGGAGTGGGAGCTTACGCCGCCGAGCAGCTATGTCGTGCCGGCATCGGCGAGATGACCCTGGTGGATGCCGACACCGTGGAACTGACTAACCTCAACCGCCAATTGCCCGCCCTGCACTCTACCCTTGGCAAACCCAAGGTGGAAGTCATCGCCCAACGACTGCAAGACATCAATCCGGATATTGTGCTGCATCAAGTACATGAATTCATCCGTGACGAGCGCACTCCCGAGTTGTTGGACAGTGCCAAGTTTGATTATGTAGTGGATGCCATCGACTCCTTATCACCCAAAGTATATCTCATTTATTTTGCCTTACAGCGACAGTTACGCCTGGTATCGGTGATGGGTGCCGGGGGCAAGATTAATCCAGAAGTAGTCAAAGTTACCGACATCAAAAAAACACACCAGTGCAAATTAGCGCATGCCATCCGCAAACGCTTGCACCGCATGGGCATCACCACAGGCTTCAAAGCGGTTTTCTCTCCCGAACCTGTAATTGAGGAAGCCATTATGATTGATGCCAATCCTGACATCAACAAGCTGTCAACCGTTGGCACCGTCTCCTACATGCCCGCGGTATTCGGTTGTCACGCTGCCGCCGTGGTGATTAATGATTTGTAATTTTCACACCGGTAGAGACGTGGCGCACTGCTTCACTACTAACCACCGCAATCACTGCGAAGGCAGCCCAAAAAGGCAGGGAAAGCTTGTCGGTATCCAAGAAATTGTTGAGAAAACCGTGAACGAAGTATGTTACCAAGGCCAGGGTCATGCACAGCGCCAGACTGCGGCTCAAGCGGTCGGTGGCGCGACTATAGGCGCAAATACCCGAATACAAGCTGGTTACCAATAATGCCAGCACCGTCAGAAGACCCACAATACCGGTTTCAGCGCATGGACCAAGATATTCACTGTGGGCATTGCCGCCGTTTCCGAAGTTAGTGGAAATGATTGTCTGGTACCGGGATTTCTGGTACGGGGCGTACTCAAACTGATACGTGCCTGGTCCCCAACCCACTATCGGACGTTCCTTGATCATGCCCATAGCGGCTGTCCAGCGGTTGAGACGCTCCACATTCGACGCATCCGTACTGATATTAGACATCGACTGGATATGCTCCGTCAGATTGCCGGAAGTGTCCTGGTCATTTCTGCCCATTCTGTAAACAATATCATCCGCATAAAAAAAGAAAAACACACCAAAAAGCAAGCCTGCCAACACCAGCCATGAGAACTTAATCTTCAGCTTCATGACCACCCATACCGCCATCATCACGATGATACTGATCCATGCGGCACGGCAGTAAGACAAGAACAAGCCAAGCAGCAAAATCATGCCACAAATCCCATAAAACCACTTTTTCCGTTTATCTTCCGACTGAAAAAATAAAGCCACCGCAATGGGCACAAAGAATGCCAGCACCGCTCCGTAAGCTGTATGGTCATTGTAAAAAGGAGTCATCACCCAATGCCCCGCCACTTCTGTAAACCCCATCATGGCATGGTGTATAGTAGTGTAAATTACCACTACAACCAACCCCATCATATAACTGTCGAAAAAAGTGACCGCATTCTTCAAATCGTTTCTAATCAGCTGCAAAACCATGAAGTAGCAGGAAGTGATAAACCATATTTTAGAAGCCCAAAACTTGAGAGACACCACAGGATGCTCGCTGGTAAGACAGGTAATGAACATCCATAACAGGTACACATAAACCGCTATGGATATAGGATGTAACACCAGTTTGCGATTCAAATTCAAGTCATAGAGAATACGGCAGAGAAACAGCAGTGTAAGAGCAATCATGATAAACTCCGAAGGAAGCGAAATACCCAGCTGAACCCTGTCGTCACTCAATGTCACAGACAAAGGGGTGACAAAGGCCATGAAGTACATCAGCCAGTCCACCCTGAACACCACCAGATAGATTACCAGCAGCACAAAGGAAACCGCAGGGAAAAGGAAAAACTCTTTTTTCCAGATACACAAGAAGTTGACCAGGGCAAAGACCCCGATACAACTCCACAGGATTATCTTTTTGCGCATCTCCGGATTCATGGAATATCAGAGTGTAAGTATATTTACGTCACTACCACGGCCATCGGTCACCCCCTCTAGAAGAAGGGGAATTCTATGCTTCTTCATCTTCAGGTCTTGACGATTTGATTTTGTCGATGGTCAACAGCACAAGCACTGCCAAAATGAAAGCTGACACGGTGGAGAGCAACACGATCAAAGACTTTTTAGGATATGTTTTCTTATCGGCGGGGATAGCTCGCTCAATCACGAACTTGACCGGAATCTCAGTATCCATATCGACAATGGCGTTCATCATTTTGATTTTGACCACCGACTGATATTCTCTGAAATAGGCCTGTTCCTCATACAAAGTGAGGGAACGGGGACCCCAGGTGGCCATCTTCTTCAGTTCATCCTCCAGGCGCTTCATGCCAGCAGTATTTCCCTGTGCCACAGCAGTGGCGTACTGCTGCATCACCCTCTCGGACTGTGACTTGAAATCGAAGACGCCATTCTGCATCAGCACCTGGACAGAATCGTCGATACGCTGCACTTCGGCATCCACAATCTCCAACTGACGTTTCAGCAAGTTGTAAGAAGCAATGGTTCTTTCATGATCGATGCGATTTTTCACAGAATCGAGCAACACCAGAATTTCGTTGGCCATATCTGCGGCAACCTGAGGGTCTTTGTCAACCACACTCACCGCAATGGCTCCGTATTGGGTTCTTTTGACCTCAATATTTCCTTTCAGGTACTTGTACATTTTGGTTTGGCGATAAGACACCCCCTCGCCCAAACCGTAATGGTTATACAAGTCAAATTTGTCAATCAGGATGTCCTTGATTTCGCGGGAGTTTAAAATCTCCATCATCTGCTCCGTCTCCTCGTCATCGGCATAGGCCTTCATGTCCAAACGCTCGTTATACGACTCCTCGTTGAGCAAAATCTTGGCAACAGAGTTGGTTCGCGGGGCATAGACGATAGCTGTCGATTTAAACTTGGGTGTGACCAGAAAAGAGGCTATCAGCGACACAACGGCTACCACCAAACAAACCAAAATCAGCGTCCTGCGCTTCTGCCACATAAATTGAACCAAACTGAACGAATTGAATTGCTGGTCGTTTGCTGCCATGTTTATTCTTGTTTTGTATTTACACTGATGAATAATTCCTGTAACTGGGCATCGGAGATGGTTGACGGAGCATCAATCATCATATCGCGACCCGAATTGTTCTTCGGGAAAGCGATGAAGTCGCGGATAGAGTCACAGTCGGACAGCACAGCGCACATTCTGTCGAAACCGAAAGCCAGACCTCCGTGTGGGGGTGCTCCGTACTGGAAGGCATTCATGAGGAAGCCGAACTGTTTCTGTGCTTCTTCGTCGGTGAACCCTAACACCTTGAACATGCGGTTTTGCAGCTGGCGGTCGTGGATTCTGATGGAACCACCACCCACTTCGGTACCGTTGATGACCAAGTCGTAAGCATTGGCATTGACGGCACCCGGATCACTTTCAAGGATAGCCTCATGCTCCGGTTTGGGAGCGGTAAACGGATGGTGCATGGCATAAAAGCGCTGGGTTTCCTCATCCCACTCCAACAAGGGGAAGTCGATGACCCACAGCAGTTTGTACTCGCCAGCCTTGCGCAGTCCCAAACGATTACCCATCTCCAGACGCAGCTCGCACAGTTGTTTTTGGGTCTTCATACGAGGACCCGACATAATCAGAATCAAGTCACCAGCCTCGGCGTTGCATTTGGCGGCGATAGCTTTCAGGTCATCCTGGTCATAGAACTTATCCACGGAAGATTTGAAACTGCCATCCTGATTGCACAGCACATACACCAAACCACCGGCGCCCACCTGTGGACGGCGAACGAAGTCCACCAGACCATCCAGCTGTTTGCGGGTATAGTTGGCACAACCTTTGGCCACGATGCCCACCACCAATTCAGCCTCATTGAAAATTTTGAATTCCTTATGCTTCGTCACATCATTCAGTTCTACAAAACGCATGTCGAAACGGGCATCTGGCTTATCGGAACCATAGTACTTCATGGCATCCGCCCAGGTCATTCTTTCGATAGGATCAATATCTATATTCTTGATTTTCTTGAAGATATGCTTAATCAAGCCTTCGAAGGTATTGAGAATATCCTCCTGTTCCACAAACGACATCTCGCAGTCAATCTGGGTGAATTCAGGCTGACGGTCGGCACGCAAGTCTTCATCGCGGAAGCAGCGCACAATCTGGAAATAGCGGTCGAAACCCGACACCATCAGCAGCTGCTTGAAGGTCTGTGGGGACTGTGGCAGGGCATAAAATTCGCCGGGATTCATACGTGAGGGCACCACAAAGTCGCGGGCACCCTCTGGCGTGGATTTGATCATGAACGGTGTCTCAATTTCCACAAAACCGATGTTATTCATGTAGTTGCGGATTTCGATGGCCAGTTTATGACGGAAAAGGATATTGTTTTTCACCGGATTTCGGCGCAAGTCAAGGTAGCGGTATTTCATACGCAGTTCATCGCCGCCATCCGACTCATCCTCGATGGTGAAAGGCGGGGTCATGGACTCGTTCAACACCTCCACTTCTGTGGCGATGATTTCGATGTCGCCCGTCGGGATATTCTTATTCTTACTGTAACGTTCTGCCACAGTGCCAGTTACGCGGACAACCCATTCGCGTCCGAATTTCTCCACCTGCTGGCACAAGGCGGCATTGGTTTCATTATTGAAGGCCAACTGGGTGATCCCGTAGCGATCGCGCAAATCTATAAAAATCATCCCTCCTAATTTTCTAATTTTCTGAATCCAGCCGCACAAAGTCACGGTCTGGTTGATATTTGTAGCGTTCAGCTCACCACAAGTGTGTGTTCTTAACATGAGTGTAGTTTTTTATTGAATGGTTATTTTATATGATTTCGAATGATAGCTGGTTTCCGCGCTGCCTCCTCTGTCCATCGCCTTTACCGAGGTGGAATAGGTGGTGCGCAAGAGATAAGCCTCATAAGTGCCGTTCTTGACTTCCTGCAACAGGGATGCCGGCACAAACAACAAATTGTTGTCTGCCACCTCTGGTTGCAGTTCATACTGATGCTTGTCATTTTTCAGCACCATGGTGATGGTTTCGTCCTCGTCAATAGCGGTACCTTTATAGCGAAGGGAATTATCCTGATTTTTGTTCAAATTGGCGTCTGAAATCTGTATAGTTCTAATTGTCAATTGATTGGAGAATATTTTTCCTTCATCATTGGCATAATTGAACTGTAAATTTTCAGGACAATTTTCCATTTCTTTTTTTTCCAGAAAATAAAAACAAGTTCTTTCCTTGTCCGACATCTGCTTCAACGCATCCTCGTTAAGGAAGATATAACTGTCGTCCGACAACTTGATATACTCGCCTGACTCGTTATCCTTTTGAAAAGTCACTGTAGCCGTCAGAATTTGTGTGGAGGCATCATAATGAACAGAATACGACGGAAAAATGACACGCTGTTCCACTTTATTGGAGGTAATCACAGAACTGCATGCACACAAAATCAGACTTAAAACAAAGAACAACAGCACTTTATGATTCACAATCTTCATACACAACCAGTTTATATTCCTATGTATAATAAATTGCAAATTTACACAAAATCCTCGAATTACATACAATGTACAAATTTTAAAGGAAACAAAACACTAATTCTGGCATTGAAGATGCTGAATCTCATCTTCCGTCAGACCTGTCAAATCGGATATAATGTTAACAGCGTAGCCCTTTGCCAGCATTCCTAACGCAATCTCCCGTGCCTTGTTTGCCTCTCCTCTTGCTTCACCTTCGGCCAGTCCTTCGTTTTTCCCTTCGGCAAAGCCATCCTCCTTGGCGGCGACGCAGGCATCCTGCACGTCAGCGTACTCCATGATGCTCTTTTCGTACTCTTTCATCTCCGTTTCATTTAAGTTCGACATTCTGCATTCATTCACAAACTCCCGGAAAATCCCCGTCTCCCTCCTCACATCGGACTCACTCAGTTTCCCGATGTTTCTTATGTAGTAAGCCCACTTCTGACGCGGGTCCCCGAAGTCCACC
>JAFXSR010000063.1 GCA_017525505.1 Bacteroidales bacterium | reverse complement strand
TTTTCTTTGCTTCGTCAATTTTTTTCTATTTTCTTTTTTTTGTAATTTTGCAGCGGATTTTTAGCTTTAAATCAAAATCAAATATCTAATAATCAGAGAGATAAAATTTTCAGAAAAATCATCAAAAACAACCATATCATGTCACTTAGCGGAAAAGATGTTTTAAAAGAAGTCAGAAATTTCGTATTTATCACCATCGGATTAGCAATTTTCGCATTCGGATGGACCGCTTTTATGATTCCCCACGAGCTCACCGGCGGCGGGGTCAGCGGTATAGGAGCCATCCTCTACTTCGCCCTGAAAATCCCGGTCGGCATCTCCACCCTGGTGCTGAATCTTATTCTGGTAGCCTTTGCCTGGAAAGTATTAGGCAGGAAATTCTGCGTCAACACCATCATCTGCTCCGTAATTCTCTCCACTTTCATGGCTATTGGCCAGGCGATCTTCACGCAGCCCCTGGTCGATGACAAATTCATGTGCTCCCTGATAGGTGCCTCGCTGGCGGCCTTCGGCGTGGGCATGGCCATCAACTGGGGCGGCAACACCGGCGGCACCGACATTGTAGCCCTGATGATTGGCAAATACCGTAATATCTCATACGGGCGCGTCACGCTGTACACCAATCTGGTCATCCTGGGCTCTTCCTATTTCATCGTACAAGACCTCGAAAAGCTGGTCTATAGCATGGTGGTGATGTTTGTTTATACCGTGGTGTCCGATGTGGTAATCGACGGTTACAAGCAAAGCTACCAGATTATGGTCTTCTCAAAGAAAAACAAAGAGATTGCCGAGCGCATCAACACGGAACTCCAACGGGGAGCCACCTTTATCAAGGCTACCGGCTCATACTCCAAGGAGGAAAGTGAAATTCTGCTGATTATCGCCCACCGTACCGACAAGGTGCTCATCACCCGCATCATCAAGGAAATTGATGATACATCATTTATCAGTATATCAAAAACATACGGTGTTTTCGGCAAAAACTTTGACCAGCTGAAAATATAGTTCGAAAACGATTGAAAACCAAAAATCCTCGTCCAATGAAAAACAAAAGGGTATTGATGGCCATGAGCGGCGGCATCGACAGCAGCGTGTCCGCCTTGCTGCTGCGCGAGCAAGGCTATGAACTGGTAGGTGCCACCTTCCGCACTTTCGACTATATCAAGGAGTCGTGTCTGGCCCGCGAGAAAGGCTGCTGCTCGGTGGAGAGCATCATAGAGGCCAAACATTTTGCCGAATCGTTGGGTATAGAGCACCACATTCTGGACTTCCGGCAGATTTTTCGCGACCATGTGATTGCCAATTTTGTAGAAGAATACCAGCGAGGGCGCACACCTAACCCCTGTGTGCTGTGCAACTCGCACATCAAATGGGGTGAATTGCTGGCCGCCGCCGACCAGTACGGCTGTGACTTCATCGCCACAGGACATTATGCCCAAATCGCCCAATTCAATGGGCATTATTACCTAAAGAATGCTGTAGATACACATAAAGACCAGACCTATTTCTTGTGGATGCTTACCGAGGAGAATCTGAAACGCACCATTTTCCCTCTGGGTGGTTATACCAAAGACGAAGTACGGCAATTGGCACTGCAGCATCATTTTGAAAAGCTGGCGAAAAAAAGCGAATCGCAGGAAATATGCTTTATTCCCGACAATGACTACCGCCATTTTCTGGCAGAGCAAGGATGCCGGATTGAAGAAGGCAATTTCGTGAATAACGAAGGAAAAGTGGTGGGACGCCACAAAGGCTATTGCAACTATACCATAGGCCAACGCAAGGGCTTGGGTGTGGCTTTTGGTGAACCGAAATACGTAACCCATATCGACGCCGAACGAAATGAGGTGACCATTGGCGACCGTGACGAGTTGTATTGTACGGAGGTTTATGCCGCCGATGTACTCCTGCGTGATGAGGAATGGCTGCGTTCCTCTCCCGAGGTTTATGCCCGCATCCGCTACAAATCACCCGCCAGCCCCGCAACAATTATCATAGAAGACGATTTTGAGGCTACCCGACGCATCCGCCTGCATTTTGACGAAGCCGTATGGGGCGTCACACCGGGACAATCGGTGGTGCTGTATAAAGATGGTTTAGTGGTTGGAGGAGGACTAATTGACAGTTGACAGTTGACAGTTGACAATTGACAATTAACAATTAATAATTAATAGTTGATAATTGATAATTGATAATTAGCACATTAACTAATTTGCTGATTTACTAATTTTCTTCGTGAAAGCAACGGAGTCGCCCCAGGCATTGTAGAGAATTTCATGTCCGATGGCTTTCATGCGGATGTCGAGGCAGGAAAAGCACTCCTCCGGTTTGTCGCTCACACAGGCTTTGTCGGGATAAATCAGATAATCCTCGCGATACTCATTCGGGGTCATGTTTGGCATGATGACATTGGCGCCAGCCATGATGGCTTTTTCGCGACCCATAGGATCAACGGTTTGGTTGGCCGTGGCCGCCACCATGTTGATTTCGGGCATCATCAGGCGCAAAATGGCAATCATTTTCAAGGTGAGGTTCATGCGATCCTCTGCGGAAGGAATCATATTGGCATACTGGTACAAAGGCGTATCGGGATGCGGAATAAAGGGACCCATGCCCACCATGGCCACATCTTTTTTCTTGAAAAACAGCAAATCCTCCGCCAGAATATCGAGAGTTTGGAAAGGCAAGCCCACCATCACGCCTGTTCCGGTCTGGTAACCTATCGACAGCAACGAGTCGATGCAGGCCAAACGGCGGGCAAAATCATGACGCTCGTCATGAGGATGGATTTTATAGTACAATTCCTCGTTGGAAGACTCTATACGAAGCAGGTAGCGGTGCGCTCCCGCCTCAAACCATTCCCGATAAACCTCATCGCTTTGCTCGCCCAAAGACAATGTGATGCCCAAAGAGCCATTATCTATCTCCTTAATTCGCCTCACAAGGTGGGTTATTTTCTGCACAAAGGCCTTATCGTCACGTTCCCCACTTTGGATAGCCACGGAACCATAGCCCAGTTTATAGGCCATTTCGGCGCATTCCAGCACCTCGTCCTCCGTCAGCTCATAGCGCTCCACTTTATGATTATCCCTCCTCACACCGCAATACAAACATGATTTACGGCAGATATTACTCAGTTCTATCAGACCTCTAAGATGCACATGATTGTCCAAACGAGCAAACTTTACCTCACGGGCTTTTCTAAGCAACATTTGCATTTCGTCGCCTTCAGTGGAGAGCAGTTGGGCTATGTCTTTCTTTTCAAGACACTGTTTTTCAAGAAGATGCTGTAAATTCATACGCTCATTTTAATGAGGCAAAGGTACAAAAAAAGAATAGACGCACAGTCGGGCGTCTATTCTTTTCGTTTAGGCTTGAAGACGTTAAGTCATTCGCTGCTCTCATTCGTCAAGACATCAAGGCGTATAGTCACTCGCTTCGCTCGTTCGTGGAGATCAAATTCGTCTTAACGAATGCACGAAGTGCATGTCTTCACGAGCGAACGAAGTGAGCGTCTCCACGTCTTATCGTTTGATGAACTTCTTCGTAGCGCTTACATTGTCGCTGTTCACGCGTACGAAGTACATACCGGCAGCCATATCGCTCAGGTCGATACGGGTGTGGTTGTTGTTCAGTTCAACTTTCTGGATCATCTGGCCGAAGGCGTTATAGACCACAGCTTCCTTCACTTCAACATTGCTGTTGACGGTCAAGTCGATGTAGTTGTCAGCGGGGTTCGGCATCAGACTGATGCTGTTGGACAGCGTGATGTTGTCGATACCCACGCCTGTAGTGGTGAAGCTACTGGTGATAAAGTCGCTTTCATTGTCAGCGGCGCAGATGGCTTTCACGCGCACATCGTAAGTGCTGTTAGCGGTCAGACCTTCAATGTTGTAGGAAGTAGTCTGAACGGTAGCCTCTTGCCACTGGCTTGCGGAGCTGAGTTTGTAACCAACTTTCCATGAAGTCTCGGTACCGCCAGCGGTCCAGGTCATAGTGGCGCTGGTTTGGGTGATGCTGTTTACTTGCAAGTTGGTAGGAGCGTCGCATGGATCAACGGGCTCTTCGTAAGTGGTGAAGGTCATTTCGTCGCCAGTAACGGTAGTGCCGTTGAAAGTGATGAATGCTCTGAAGGTATAGTTAGCATTGGCGGTAAGACCGGTAAGGTTAGCGGTGAAGTTGTTGCCAGTACCTGTACCTGCAATCTGTGTATAAGTGCCGCCGTCGGTAGCTCTCCATTCGAAGCCCTTCGCTGTGATGGTCACTCCGTCGGGATTTGTAATGGTTGCGTTCAGAGTAGCAGAGGTCTGAGTGATATCGGATGCAGCAGTAGTAGTTACAGTAGGATCTGTCACAACAGGAGTTGAACCAGCTGCAGAAATGGAAAAGTTAGAGATAGTAGCACCTTGTCCGTCACCGCCACTTCCGTCATTTCTCCACAGGAACACAATCTTGGCTGAACCATTCGGATCCGGATTGATCACATTCATATTGATATGGAGTGTATTACCTTGTGTTAGATTCAACTTATAAGGATAAGAAGCACAACCTGTTTGTGACAAGTAATCACTGAAATCAAATGCATCGTTCGAATAAGAGTATCCTGACTGGGTATTGCTTGAAGTAGCACCCGGAGTAAATTCAACAGTAGCGGGTGTCAGGAAAACCTTCAGATAGTCATACGGTGTTCCTGATGACAGGACCTCTCCACCGATTTTAACGTCAAATTCTACATGGATAGAGTCGTTAGTGGGCATAATGAACAATTTCTCAGCCATGGCAACAGAAACTGAACCGATGGTATATGTTGCAGTAGTGCCATTGTTAGTAACAAACAAAGCACTTTCAGTTGCACCTGAAGGAATTCCCATCATCCAATAGTTGGGAGCTGCACCATTGTTCATCAGCCAACTTTGATCGGTGGCAAAGTCGGTTTGGTAAGGCAATGCCTCGGCAACCATTGTGGTGGAAGCCTGACTACTGTTACTCCAATTGCTAGTATCACCGGCACCACAGATGGTACGAACATAAAAGTCATAGGTCGTGGAATGTGACAAACCTGTAACTTCGTATGGGTTAGTGCCTACTGGAGTAATAAGAGTTCCTTCTGTTTCAGGATTAAAACCAGAAGCTCCATATTTGATTTCCCATGAGTTTCCGGCACCAGTATCTTCCCATGACAAGGTGATGGAAGAAGATGTAGCGGCTGTACTGATTACGTCACTAGGACGAGGACATGTTGGGATAGTCTCCAAATAGACGTCGTCAATGTATGCGGCATTGGTACTGCTGGTGTTAAGCTGGCGAAGTGCCACATAGCTGCCATTGCCTGTGTATGACGAGAGTGTGACGACCTTAGGTTCAAAGCTGTTTGTGCTAGAAACCTCCACCGTGTCAATCGGAGTGAATGTGTTGGCATCTAAAGGATTGGTCAATGCACCTACAACCATCTTACATGTTTCGGAGCTGGTTCTCATGCTGAATGAGAGCTGCAAGTTATTGATAGGATTGACGGCTGGATCAATCTGAGGAAGTATAGCCATTGAGTAGGTGGTGGAAGAGCAATAGAAATAGAGTGAGTTGCTACCGCTGACTGAATAAGTGCTGGACACATACGGATAGTTGGTAGAAGTGCTGTATGTGTTATTGCGTTTCCAGCAGAGGGCGAATGGAGATGTGCTGCCAGTGGACAATGCGTCGAAGTTCTGCGAGTATGGCAGTGACATGGGCAGACACTCAGTTGTGAAGGTGCGTGATGTAGGATTAGAGGTGCTGTTGTCGTCGCATACGGCACGCACATATACATCATAGGTGGTAGCATCCATAAGACCTGCGATGCCAAATGATTCGTTAGTGTTGGCCGTTACTGTTGTGCCAGTGCCAAGTGTGAAACCTTCAAGACCATATTCCACAACCCAAGAGGTGGCATCGCCATTTTCGGTCCAGCTCAGATAAACTGTTTCAGCTAAGATACTGTCAACAACAATTTGTGAAGGTGCGCTACAAGAGGGAGCTTCGCCTACAAATACGTTGTCAATGTGCAGGTCGTTGTCGCCACCTGCCGTGGTAGATTCGCCATAGAAGGCAATACGGACGGTTTGTCCAGCATAGTCCTCCAGATTGATGATAACTTCTTGGCCTGTGTTTGGAATCTGATTGTAAACGTGTTCTGCACCAGCGGCATTGCTCCAGATGGTGGCATTGGACTCGCTCCAAGTCATGCCGTGGTCGGTGGAGATAATCACCATGAACTTGTCATCTTCTTGGGATGTTGGATTCTCAATAGGATCAGCATTACCGTAATCGGATAGCGCCAAGTCAAAGGTAAGTGCGGGGGTTGAGATAGCGCTGAGGTCAATATCAGGCGAAATGAGCCAGTAATTGCAGTTTGTGCCATAAATGTTCAATTTGGGGTGATATTGGCCGAACACGTAGTTGTTGTTGAAAACCCATCCTGACGTTGTTGTCTGCGGAATGGAACCGGCAAACACATTTGCGACCAATCCCATTCTTTTCTCCCAGCATGCGGGAATAACATTGGCTGCATTAAAGTTCTCTGAGAAGGGAGCAGTAAATGTCTCACACAAAGTGGTGAAGGTGTATTCGTTTGTTGCAGATACAGAACCGTCGTCGCAAATTGTTTCTATGTAGAAATTATAGGTTGTTGAGGCATCCAAGCCTTCAACGGAATAATAATCGTCGGTCGGAATCACATTTTCAATGGAGATGTACACTTCCTCAGTGTCAACCTTATAATAAATATTGTATAAACCCTCTGTCATGTCGTCCCAACGCAGATTGACGGAATTAGGAGTGGGGAAAGCGACAGTGTTGATGGGGGCTGAACAGACAGGACTTTCTTCCAAAGTAACATCGTCAATGTATATGCTGTTGGCAACGGTAGAGCCTGTAAGCGAGATGTTTTTAAAAGCGATGTATGTTCCCTCACCCTCGTATTCATTGAATTTTACAACGAATGGGTCAACAGGTTGTGTGTTGGTGAAAGCAATGGTATCCACAGGGATGAACGTAGAATCTGCGCTTGGATCTGACATAACACCGACAACTATACGCACATTATCGTTGGAAGTCGATAATCTGCCGTAGAACGAGACCTGTAAGTCATTAATGTTCAGTATAGTATTATCAATAGCCGGCATGATGGCCAAAGAGTTTAAATAAGAGTTGTAGAAGTAAAGTGAACGGCTACCGCTATGGGCATAAGTAGAAGAATTGTATGAATAGGGATATAAAGTGCTGGTTGATGTGGAAATTCTATTCCAACATACTGGTAGTGGGTAAGAAGAAGTGCCAGCATAGAGATTGTCATCAAAATTCCACGTTTGCGGTATAGAGTCGATAGCTTCGCATTCGGTTACAAAGGTGGCGACATCGCTGGTAAATGTGGTGTTGTCATCACAATTGGTGACGATGTACCAGCTGTACTGTGTACCATCGGTCAGATTACTGAGGGTATAAACGCCATCGTTCAGTGTCACTCCCTGAATAGTAGTATAATTGGCCTCGGAGGCTGTCTTGTAGTGCAAATCGAAAGTGCTGCCTGTGGCTGCCCAAGATAATTCAGCCTCGTGTGTAGAAGCTTCAGCTGTCAGAAGACGTGCTTTGCTGCAAGGTGGAATTGCCTCCAGAGTGATATCATCAACACAAAATGCATTTGAAGCTGAAGTTGTTCTGGTATTACGGAAAGCAATATAGCTACCAGTGCCCGTATAATTGCTAAACGGTATAACGAACGGATCTGTAGTATAAGAAGTACCCGGATTTAAAGAGTACACCAGTATGAATGTTGCCGTATCCGTAGGATCTGTCATCACACCCACCTCCAAAGAAGTGTAAGAACTTGCTGTTGTTGATCTGGCAAAGAAGCTGACTTGTAAATCCTGGATGTTCAACACTGATGCATCAATGCCTGGCATGACAGCATACGAGTTACTATAGCTGTTAGAAAAATAGAGAGAACGGGAACCACTGTGGGCGTATGTACTGCTGTTGTAAGCATAAGGATATCCATAGGTGGTTGCAGGACTCAGGATTCTATTCCAGCAACCGGGAAGCACGTAGGTGCCAGTGCCAACGAGATCAGAATCCATACTCCATGTTTGGGGTACTATAGTAAGGCCCGAACAAGGTGTTCTGAAAGTGATCATTTTGTTTGGAGATTCTTCGTTGTCACAGATTGCTTTCACATATACGTCATATTCGGTATTGTCTGTCAAACCAGTGAGTTGAGTTGAGGGAGTACCAGTCACATCAGTAGTGGTGCCGCTACCCAAGTTGAAGCCATGTACACCGTATTCTACTGTCCATTCGGTGGCATCTCCACCATTCCAAGTAATATCTGCGGTGTGAGGAGTAACATTTGTAGCGACTAAATCTTCTGGGCGATGGCAAGAAGGAACTTCAATGGAAACGTTGGAAATGATAGCGCTGGGTTGGGCTCCACCACCGTTGTCGTTCCTCCATACAAATACCACTTGTGCGGTGGAGTTCTCATCCGGGTTCGCATGCGGGTTCGGCATAATGGCGTCAATATGTACTATGTTGCCGCCAGTCAGATTATATCTGTATGGATATGTTGTTGCGGAGGTATAAGTGGATAAGGACGCATAATCTGAGAAGTCAAAGGCGTATGTAGAATATGAGTTGTAACCATACTCAGAGCTGGTCGGAACAACGCCAGCTTTTGCAGAATAGTTTTCCGTTTCGGGAGCGAAGAATAATTTGATGTAGTCGTAAGAACTTTCACCACCAATTATGGCATCGAAACTGATGCGTACTTGAGGGGCTGTGCCAATGGTGAATAGTTTTGCGGCAGAGACCATGGATATAGCATTCGACATTGTATAATTGGGAGTGGTGCCGTCATTGGTGATAAACAAGGCAGTGGCGGTGGTATCGGGGATTTGACCCATAACCCAATAGTTTGTGCAGCTTCCGTTGTTCAGCAGCCAATTCCGATCGGCTTCCTCGCTGAAGTCAGTACTATATGGCAAATCCACGGGAACCATTTTGGTGGCGCAAAGGATGGGGTCGCAATAGATTTCGCTGCCGTCGCTGCAAACGCTGGCCACATATACAGAATATTCGGTGGCGGAAATCAGGTTGTCTAAGATGAATAAACTGTCTGCATCTAAGCTTGCGGAAACACTCGTATAGTCATCTTCAGAGTTGGCTTCTTTATAATAAACGGCAAAATTGCTCACATCACCGGGATTCCATTTCAAGGTGATGCTGCTGGAAGTGGCGCCATGGAATGTCAGTTCGGTTGGTGCTTCGCAGGTGGGGATGGGCATCACTTTCACATCGTCAAAGTACCATGCATAGGTAGAGGTACTCGAACTCGGGATGGTACGACGTATTACCAAATATCCCGTTTCGTCTGTGATGAGAGTATCCAAATTCATCTCATAATAAGCCCAGCTGGTAGAGCCTATTGCCGTGGCGGTCCAGCTTTTAAGCAATGTGAAAGTGGTGTTGTCACTCAAGTCGCTCATAACGCCCAAATCCACTTGACCATAAGCGGCAGTGGCGCTCGTGGGTTTCATCCAAAAACTCAAACGGAGAGTGTTGAGGTCTTCTACGAATTCAGGAAGAGCAACGATGATAGGATTGGCATTGTTGTTGTATAAATGGAAATATCCCGTACCCTGATGGGCAGTGGCGGAGGCATTGGAAATATATGGATAGCTGTTATACCCGGCCAAACGTGTCCAGCAGTCCGGGAAAGCGTTGGAGGCATATCCTTCAAATTGTTCGTAATAGGGTTCATTGCTTACTGAAATAGCTTCGCATTCGGTCTTAAATGAAACGTTCTTCCATGAACTGTTTTCATCGGAGCAAGAATTGGCGACACGCACTTGGTATTGGGTGTTGGGGTCAAGTCCTGTGAGAGTGTAGAATGTGTCGGTGAGATTAATCGTGAAGACATTGTCGTCTTCCCAATCTTCGTTGCTAGTCTTGTATTGCAAAATATAATTGTAAGCATCTTCGGGGGCAGTCCATGTTATAGTGGCATCAGTACTTGTGATTTCTGAGACAGTAAGATGAGCCACGGAACGGCAGAAATCTGAGTTTTGGGAAATGGTGAGCTGCAGGTTGGGACGATATGAACCGCGTGTGCCGGTATTGCTTCCCGGATAGTTTGCATAACTTGCGTCTGAGTCGCTTCCACGGTACAGGGCGGAATTAGTGACAGCAGTGTAGTTAAATTTCAAGGCACTGTTGTAAGAGCTCATTTTTTTGCTGATGACAATGACCAGATTCTCTGTACCATCGTACGGGAAAGGATCGTCCAAATCAATCGTCATCCAGCCCGTAGAGGAAGGCAACGGCATGTTAGTGACTGACAACACCTCTGAAAGCTCCGAGGTAGGAAGCCATGAAGATGTTGACGCATGAACTGAATCCTGCGATGTGCCCATGTAAATATGGAGTTCGCTGAATTGAACAGCAGATGTGGGAACATCCGAAACTTGAAAACCAATGGATGTGATGAAACCGCTTTCCGTAATAGCGGATGACGGGTAAATCACCTGTACCCAAGAGTTGGCCCACCAGTTTCCAAAAGGCGCATAGTAGGAGGTGGTTGTTCCATTCCCAATGGTAATGGTTGTGCTCTGCGCAAAACCGCTTATGCCCATTGTCAGCAGCATAAGCAAAACAAGTAAAAATTTTTTCATGTTGTTTGTTTTTAGTTTTGTTGAATGTTATTTTATTGATTTATAGTTATTTATATGTTTCAAAACGATATTTTAAACTTCGTCTTGCAAAATTACTAAAAAAAATTAAATTTCATATCGTCGCTCATCATTTTTTTTCAAAAATTTGCTTCGAACAATTCTGTTTTGCCTCCTTCTCACAATTCAATATTTTTTTGTACCTTTGCGCCCCTAAATTTTAGGAAGTAGTTTCAATAGCTAAGTTATTGATATGGAAGATTTTGAAGCAGAAGAAAAAGAAGCGAGAGAATTAGCGGAGCGCTTTAAGGCGATGGTGGAATCCGGCACTTCCGTCTTTTTTGACTCGGAAGAAATGGAAATTATCATCGACGAGCTGATGCGACAGATGGATATGCCCATGGCCTCCGAAGCCATCGAATACGCCATCACCTGTATCCTTCTGACTCATTTTTCAGAATCCTGCGTGTCAAGAAGATGATTTTTGAGATGGAGTTCGACAAAGCCGAACAAGAACTGGAAGTCATTGAAAGCACCTTCCCTCCTACCCCTGAACTGTATCTCGAAAAAGTGATGCTGGCCCGGATGACCGGCCGCAACACCGACTCCATCAAGCTGCTGAAAAAAGCTTTGGATCTGGATCATGACGACCCCGAGGTGCATTTCCTGATGGCTTACGAATTTCTCAAAAAAAGAGACCTTCAACATGCCCTGAAACACGCCGTTTTCGCACTGCAGGAGGACGAGGCCTTCGATGACCAGCTTTTCACTTTTTCTTTCCTGCTGGAAGAAAACCAGCAATACGAGGACGGCATCGCTTTCTATGAGAAGCTGACCGAGGAATTTCCGATGTTCCCCGGCTGCTGGTTCGGACTGGCACTGTCATATAGCTGGCTCAAAGAGTACGAAAAAGCCATCGATGCCTACCAATATGTGCTGAGCATCGACGAAAACACGCCCTCCGCCCACTTCAACATGGGCAACTGCTATTTCGAACTGTCGGAAATTGACAAAGCCTTGGAACATTATCAAGCGGCATATAGTATCGATACCGAGGACTTTAACTCTCTTTGCTGCATGGGTGACTGCTACGCTGCCCAGGAAAAATACGAAGAGGCCCTACTATATTACCGCAAAGCGCTCAGTCTCAATCCCACCCAAGGGGAGGCCCTGCTGGGCATGGCTTCCGTATTCCGTGAGCAAGGACTGACAGAGGACGCCCGTTTCACCATTGAGCGCGCCATCGCCCACGACCCGCAAAGCTTCAAACTGCTGTTCGAGGCGCTATCTTATTACGACGAGCCGCAACAAATGGCCAAACTGCAAGAGTTTTTCACCACCACCATGCAGCAGGTGGAGAACAAAGAGGATTTCTACCGCTATTTCGTGCATTTCTGCTGTGAAAACGAGTTGTACGACTATGCCATCGAGGTGTTGGAACAGCATCAAGCCGACCCGGCCATCACCTTTACCGTGGCCTACTATCTGGCCGCTTTCTATTTCCTTTCCCAAAAAATCAGCAAAGGCTGCGAATACCTGTCCAACGCCCTGCTGATTGACTACGACGGCTACAAGGAATTTCTGGCCATTGATCCTATTCTGGAAACTTTTAACGAAGTCAATGAATTAATAGAACTATACAAACCATGATGAAAAAAATCAGCATTTTCGTTCTGTTTTTGATGATTTTCTGCCAAGTAAACGCGCAGAACAATACCGACATTTCCAGCACAAACCCCGCTGACAGCACTACTGTTGTCACAGCGGAAGAGCAAACAGAGAGCTCGTTTGTCATCCGTGTGGTGGATTGGTACAACCAACACTTGAATTATGTGACGGTTACCCTATTGATGACCATCGAGAGCTCTTTTATCCCCTTCCCTTCGGAAGTGGTGGTGCCACCCGCTGCCTACCAGGCCTGCAATCCCGATAATGCCACCCTATACGTCACCGAATCACCGTTTGTCAACATTGTTTTGGTGGTGCTGATTGCCACCTTGGGAGCATTGATTGGCGCCTATATCAACTATTTCTTGTCCCGCTTTTTGGGACGCCCCATTGTCTATTGGTTCGCTGACAGCAAGTTAGGACACTTACTGTTGCTCAATAGCGAGAAAGTCAAGAAAGCCGAGGATTACTTCATCGAGCATGGCAACTCCTCCACTTTCATCGGCCGTCTGGTGCCGGGCATCCGCCAGCTTATTTCCATCCCTGCAGGTCTGGCCAAGATGAATATCGGGGCATTCACCCTATACACCATTCTGGGTTCCGGCTCCTGGAACATCATATTGGCCGTTTTGGGCTATGTGGCCCACGGCCAGCAGGACCTCATCAACCAATACAGCCACGAGCTGTCGTTTGTGCTTTTGGGACTGGGTGTACTGTTCATCATCTATCTGGTTTATAAAGGGTTGAAGAAGAAGAAACAACGTGGGAATGAGGAAGCGTAAAGACGGTAAGACGTGGAGTCACTCGCCACGCTCGTTCGTCAAGACGTTCACTTCGTTCACTCGGTAAGATGATAATATCAGTTCACCGTCTCCTCGAATGCACCCAGTGCATGTCTTGCCGTCTCAACGCATAAACGATAAAAAAATGAAACGTCTCGGTCTCATCGGCTATCCCCTCGAACACAGCTTCTCCCCGGCGTATTTCAAGGAAAAATTCCAGAGGGAAGGCTTGACGGATTACCATTACGAAGCCTTTCCCCTATCCTCTATTGAATTGCTACCAGAATTCCTGGAGCGACATCCTGATTTGTGCGGTTTTAATGTAACCATCCCGTACAAGGAAGCCATTATTCCCTATTTGGATGAATTAGATGAAGCCGCTGCGAAAATTGGAGCAGTAAATTGTGTGAAAATACAGAGAGACACTGACAAAAACGACAACTGTCAATTGTCAACTGTCAACTATCAACTGTCAACTATCAACTGTCAACTTACTGAGAAGGACTACCGTTTGAAGGGTTATAACACCGATGCGCACGCTTTTGCCCAGTGTTTGCAAGAGGAGTGGACGCTTCCCTCCAAAGCCTTGGTTTTTGGAACAGGCGGTGCCGCCAAAGCAGTGGCCTACGCCCTGAAACAACTTAACATCGATTTTTATTTTGTCTCCAGAAGCAAGCATGATGGGCAGACCATAACTTATTCTGATTTAAATCAGACTCTTTCAGCAAGCCACAAATTATGGATCAATGCCACCCCTGTGGGCATGTTCCCTCACATAGAAGAATCTCTGCCACTCGACTATTCAACTATCAGTAGTGAACATTATCTCTTCGACCTGATCTACAACCCCGAAGAGACGGTTTTTCTGCGCCGTGCTCACGACCACGGCGCTCACACCAAAAACGGTATGGCCATGCTTTACACGCAGGCTGAGTTGTCGTGGAAGGTGTTCAGATAAATTTTATCATTCTTTCTTTTATTAAATCATCTAAATTATTATAATTCAGTAATTTAATATCACTAACCGCATTTTCAAATTCGCCAGCATAGACAATAGCACGTCGAATAACTGGGGTTTTAATCCATTCGGGAAGGATTCGTAAAGTTTTCTCAAATGAGGCATGGTAAGTCATTGAGGATTTCACCTCTATGGCAATGATTTCGCCCTCCTGCTTGAGTAAAATATCAACCTCATTCTGGTTAGAATCACGGTAAAAGAACACACCATCCCCTTTCCCCTGATTGAAACGATGCTTGATGACCTCTGTCACTATCAGGTTTTCGAACAATGCCCCGCGCATTTTGTCACGTTCAAGTTGTCGGGGACTTTCAATGTCCAGCAAATAGCACGCCAAGCCAGTGTCGTTGAAGTATAATTTCGGGCTTTTCACCAAGCGCTTGGAAATGTTTTCGTAATATGGTGGCAGCAGTGTTACTATGTACGAGGCCTCAAGCACCGACAGCCATCGGGTGATGGTCTTGGAATCCACACCCACCTCCGCCGCAAGTTCTGAGGCATTAAACAGAGAACCAATACGTGCGGCACACAACTTCATAAAACGCAGAAACTGCATCTGGTTCTGGATGTTCAGCAAGTCTCGGACATCCTTTTCCAAATAGGTTTTTACATACGAAGGATAGAAAAAACGTGCAGTATTTTTGCCTGCGATTACCGCTGGATACATACCGTTGAAAATCTGATGGTCCAGACTTTTCCCCTCTCGCTGAGGTGCAGTTTCCGACAGAGACATTGGCAGCAGTTCGAATACCCCCGAACGTCCCGCAAGTGACTCCGAAAGGTCACGCATCAGCTCAAAATTAGAACTGCCCGTCAGCAGGAATTTCCGTTCAGGATGATGGTCCACAATGCCTTGTATATATTCCATGAGAACAGGTGCTTTTTGAATCTCGTCAATAAACATCCCCTCTGTGGTCTGTTGTAAAAAAGCAACAGGGTCATTTAGGGCATATTCACGAATGTGTACGTCTTTCATGCTGTATTCTTTAAAATCCGGAAAAAGATGTCCTAATAGTGTGCTTTTGCCAGATTGTCGAGGACCAGTTATAGATATAACTGAATAATATTCAACGGATTCATTAATAATTTGTTCTATTTCTCTGTTGATATAGTGAAGGTTCATTTTTATGTAATTTCGGAATTCAATGGCAAAAATACATAAAATTTTGGACATAAAATGTTTTTACTACAATTTTTTTAACATGAGTTTGTAATCCACAAATTTGTGAATCAATATTTTTTGTATATTTGCACAAATTTAAAGTTGAATCTTAAAATTGTGCAAATATGAAATATATTGATAGAATAGTCTCTGAATCAATAAAAAAGAATTTCCCATTTTATAGTGTCACGGTGATTACAGGACCTAGACAGTCGGGAAAAACGACCCTTTGTAAGCATCTTTTCCCAGATTATGATTATGTTAACCTTGAACAAAGCGCATTGAGAGAAATTATCAGCAGCAATCCACAGGGTTTTATTAGCGGGGTAAAGAAAGGTGTAATTATTGATGAGGCACATTATCTCCCGGAATTGTTCTCCTACATTCAGGTAGAGGTGGATAATCATCCGGAAAAGCATTTTATTCTCACGGGAAGCAGTAATTTCGCTCTACTGCAGCAAATAGCACAATCACTAGCCGGGCGTGCCGATTTATATACTCTCCTTCCTTTTTCTATTCAGGAGATTAAAGAGAAGGTCTCTGAAATGGCGACCCTTGAATTATTGTTCCAAGGATTGTATCCGGCAGCCTATTCTCAAGACCAATTTCCTGAAAGATTGTATTTCAACTATTACAATACTTACATAGAAAGAGATCTTCATCGATTGATTAACGTTAAGAATTTATCTCTGTTTCAATTGTTTATACGACTTTGTGCGGGCAGGGTCAGCTCAGAGTGTAATTTGTCGGCATTAACAAATGAGACGGGAGTTTCGGTTCCAACACTTCGTGAATGGATGAGTATTATGGAGGCTTCATACATCATTTTCAAGTTACAACCGTATCATGCAAACATTAACAAACGTTTGGTAAAAACACCTAAAATCTATTTTTACGATACAGGCATATTATGTTTCCTGTTAGGTATAGAAAATGTAAAACAACTAGAGACACATCCATTGCGGGGTGCCATTTTCGAGAATCTAGTGGTGTCCGAATTTATGAAGTCACGCCTTAACAAGGGGAAAATGCCTAATTCCTATTTCTATCGAGACAGCCGAGGAACAGAAATTGATCTTGTGCAAGTTGTAGCTAATGATTTGCATTTCTATGAAGTCAAGTCATCACAGACTTTCAATGCAAAATTCTTCGATAATATTAAAAAAGTGTCGAAACTATTCGGAGATCAGGTTACAAAAACTGCTGTCATTTATGATGGGGAGGAAACAATGCATTCACAATTAAATGGCATATACAACTTTCGTCAGTTCCCATTCGACAAGTAATTTTATCATACAAAAAAACGTTACTTATAAAATTTTCGCAGATTTTGTGTAAATTTGCATTTTTAAATCTGAAGCAATGAAAAATCAGGAATATAAGGAAGATGAGCTGGTTATCAGCGGCGCAAGGGTCAACAACCTGAAAAATATCTCCCTTACGATTCCACAGCACCAACTTACAGTTATCACCGGACTGAGCGGCAGCGGCAAGTCGTCGTTGGCTTTTGACACGATTTTCGCCGAAGGGCAACGCCGCTATATGGAGACCTTTTCTTCCTACGCCCGCCAGTTCATCGGCAACCTGGAACACCCCGATGTGGACAAGATTACCGGACTGAACCCTGTGATTTCCATCGAGCAGAAAACGGTCAACAAAAATCCCCGCTCCACCGTAGGCACTATTACCGAAGTGTATGATTTCCTGCGACTGCTGTATGCCCGTGTGGCCGACGCATACTCTTACAACACCGGTGAGAAAATGGTGCGCTATTCGGAAAAAGAGCTGATAGACCTCATCCTGAACAAATTCTCAGGCAAAGATATCACTTTGCTGGCCCCTTTGGTGAAAGGCCGCAAAGGCCACTACAAAGAACTGTTCGAAACCATCCGCAAACAGGGCTTCGTCAAATGCCGTATAGACGGCGTGATTCAAGGCGTAGAGTTCAATATGCAACTCAACCGTTATCAGATTCACGACATCGACTTGGTAATTGACCATCTGGTGGTGCGCGAAAGCTCGAAACAACGCCTGGTGAACAGTCTGCGGCAGGCCCTCAAACACGGCAAAGGCGTACTGTCATTGTTAGACAACGAAAGCGGAGAAAATTTCAACTACAGCAAATTCCTGATGTGCCCCACCACAGGCATCTCCTACCCGGAACCAGAGCCAAACACCTTCTCGTTCAACTCGCCCTACGGAGCCTGCCCCAAATGCAACGGACTGGGCTACATCACGGAACTGGAGATGTCGCGCATCATCCCCGACCCATCCATGTCCATCAAAACCGGAGGTCTCGCTCCTATTGGTGCCTACAAGAACACCCCCATTTTCAAGCAGCTGGAGGCTATTGCTGAAAAATACGAATTCTCGCTTTCCGACCCCATCTCAAGCATTCCCGAACAGGTGATGGACAAGATTCTGTACGGAATGAGCGACCCGCTGTATGTCAAACGTGACGTGTCGGGACTGTCGCCCATGAAAGTGCGTTTTGAAGGAGTGGTGAGTTTTCTGCGCAATATTGATTACGAAACAGCACCCGCCTCTATCCGCAAGTGGATCAATCAGTTCATTGGCGAGAAAGAGTGCCCCGAATGCCATGGCAGTCGCCTGAAAAAAGAGGCTAGTTATTTCAAAATCGGTGATAAAAGCATCAGCGACTTGGCACAAATGGACATTGACGAGCTGGCCCGCTGGATTGACCAGTGTCCTTCTTTTCTGGACGAAAGGAAAAACACCATTGCCTACGAGCTGCTACGCGAAATACGCCTGAGGCTGAAATTCCTGTGTGATGTGGGTATCTCTTACCTGTCGCTGAACCGCTCCTCCCAGAGCCTGTCTGGCGGCGAGGCCCAGCGTATCCGCTTAGCCACCCAAATCAGCTCGCAGCTGGTGAATGTGCTGTATATTCTGGATGAGCCCAGCATCGGTTTGCACCAGCGCGACAACCACCGGCTGATCAATTCGCTGAAACAGCTTCGCGACATCGGCAACACCGTCATTGTGGTGGAGCACGACCGCGACATGATGGAGGCCGCTGACTATATTGTGGATATCGGACCTTTTGCAGGCGAGCATGGCGGACAACTGATGGCTGCCGGTCCCTATTCCGAAATCCTGAAGGCCGACTCACTGACCGCTGACTATCTGAACGGCAAGAAAAAAATACAAATACCCGCCAAGCGCCGCAAAGGCAATGGCGAAAAACTGACCATTGTCGGGGCCACTGGCAATAACCTGAAGAATGTCACCGTTGACTTTCCACTATCCACACTGATATGCGTAACCGGTGTTTCCGGCAGCGGCAAGTCCTCGCTGATTACCGACACCCTCTACCCCATTCTCAACCATCACTTTTACCGCTCCGACCGCAGACCGCTGCCATATAAAGAAATCCTTGGCCTGAACCATATCGACAAGGTCATTGAAATCAACCAGCAACCCATTGGCCGTACCCCTCGCTCCAACCCCGCCACTTACGTGGGAGTGTTTGACGATATACGGCAACTGTATGCCAACTTGCAGGAATCCAAAATCAGAGGCTATAAATCGGGGCGTTTCTCGTTCAATGTGTCGGGCGGTCGCTGCGAGGAATGCAAAGGCGCGGGCATGAAAGTCATCGAAATGAACTTTCTGCCGGATATCTACGTGAAATGTGACGCCTGCAATGGCAAACGCTACAACGACGAAACCCTCGAGATACGCTATCGCGGGAAATCCATCAGCGATGTGCTGGAAATGGACATTGAGCATGCCCTGGAGTTTTTCGACAAGATTCCTGCTATTGTTCAGAAAATCAAAACTTTGAATGATGTAGGTTTAGGCTACCTGCGTCTGGGGCAGTCCTCCACCACCCTTTCCGGTGGCGAGGCCCAGCGTGTGAAATTAGCTACCGAGCTATCCAAGAAAGACACCGGCAAAACGCTATACATTTTGGATGAGCCCACCACAGGACTTCACTTCCAGGATATCTCCATTCTGATGGACGTGCTGAACCAGCTGGTGGACAAGGGCAACACGGTGGTGGTGATTGAGCACAACATGGATGTCATCAAGATGGCGGACTACATCATTGACATGGGACCCGAAGGCGGCCGTGAAGGCGGCATGATTGTAGCCAAAGGCACCCCCGAGCAAATCATGGAGAAGGGCAAGGGAAGTACCGCACATTATTTGAAGGAATACATCGAGAATGAAAATAATTTTCGTAGAGGCGTGAAGACGTGAAGGCGTGGAGACGGAGATTAGATGGAAAATCTCGTCTTAACGAATGCACGAAGTGCATGTCTTAACGCCTTAACGTATAAACGAATAAACAACTTGACAAAAACAACAAATTTAACGAATATGAAGCCGATACAAATGGTTGACCTGAAGAGTCAATACCACAAAATCAAAGAGGAAATCGACAGCCGCGTGCTCAACGTCATTGAATCATCCGCTTATATCAACGGTCCCGAGGTCAAGGATTTCCAGCAACATCTGGAAGAGTACCTGCATGTAAAGCATGTGATTCCCTGCGGCAACGGCACCGACGCCCTTTTGGTGGCCATGATGGCGCTGGACCTGAAACCCGGCGACGAGGTGATTTCCACCCCCTTCACTTTCATCGCCACCGTTGAAGTTATCGGTCTTCTAGGACTGACCCCCGTTTTCGTGGATGTGGAGGAAGACACCTTCAACATGGATGTGAGACAGCTGGAAGCGGCTATCACCCCCAAAACCAAGGCCATCGTGCCCGTTCATCTGTTCGGTCAGTGCTGCAATATGCAGGAAATTCTCAAGATCGCCAGCAAACACGGTGTGGCCGTTATTGAGGACAACTGCCAGGCCATTGGCGCTGAAGTGATGATTGACAACTATCCCTTGCAGAAAAGCGGCACGCTGGGCACTATCGGCTGCACCTCTTTCTTCCCCTCCAAAAATCTGGGTTGTTACGGTGACGGCGGTGCTTTGTTCACCAACGACGACGCTTTGGATGAAAAAATCAGAGGTATTGTGAACCATGGCATGTTCACCCGCTACTATCACGACATGATTGGTGTCAACTCGCGCCTCGACTCCATCCAGGCTACCATTCTGGATGTGAAACTGAAACATTTGGACGAATATATCGCTGCCCGTCAGCAGGCTGCCCTATATTACAACAAGGCCTTTGCCAACCATCCCAATATTGTCACACCGGCTACGGCCAGCTACAGCACCCACGTGTTCCATCAATACACTTTGAAACTGAAAAATGTGGACCGTTACCGCCTGATTAAGCACATGAAAGAACTGGGAGTTCCCGTGATGATATACTATCCCGTACCCTTGCATTTGCAGAAAGCCTTCGCCCACCTGGGTTATCACAAAGGCGACTTCCCTGTGACCGAGGCGCTGTGTGACTGCGTGGTCTCCCTGCCGATGCACACCGAACTGGACGAAGAGCAGTTAAGCTACATCACCGAGAACTTCATAAAATTCGTTAATTAGCAAATGTGCTGATTAATGAATTCAAAATTCAAAGTTCAAAATTCAATTATACTTTGTTCATCATTTTGAATTCTGAATTCTGAATTTTGAATTAAAAACTACAGCTCCATCTTGGAAATCAATTCCTGTGCTTGAGCCAAATCTTCCTCATTCACCATAAGGCGGATGCCGCCCAAACCGATGGTGAAACCTTGGACTTGTGCAGCGGTTTCATCCAAAATCATGGATTCGATGCCCTCTTCTTCCAAAAGAGCCTGCGCAATGTGCGCTTTGCTGGCGGAATAAAAAGTTTCCGCAATGGCTAAATCTTTCATGGTACGTTGTTTTTTGGGTTTTACATGATTACAGAATCTTTTGCAAAAGTAAACATTTTTTCTGAAATTCGATTTTATTCGTATATTTGCCATCAGAAAAATTTGAATTTCTGAAACTGACAAACAACTAACAGACAATGACTAAACGAATCAGACAATATGTGGGCATTTTAACCGCTTTGGTGATGTATTACGTTGTTCACGAAGGGGCGCACCTGCTGTACGCACTCACTCACGGGGTGTTCAAGCAAGTGAACTTCACGGCGCTGGGAGTACAGATTGACATTTTCCGTGACCAGATGACTGATGCGCAGTTAGGTTGGTTCTGTCTAGCGGGACCTATAGCCACCTTTGTGGCCGCTTGGCTGATGGTGCTACTCAGCCAACGCCTCTGCACCACTTTTGGCACGAAGTCCACAAAGTCTTCGCCCCTGTTTTTAGCCTGCTGTTGGTACACCTCCATCATCCTGCTCCTGCTCGACCCGCTGTACTTGTCAGTTCTTTATCGTTTTGTCGGTGGCGGCGACATGAACGGCATCCGTCTGCTGATGCCAGAGACCATCGCCTGCGTCATCTTCGGACTCCTCTTCGTACTACACATCCTCGTATTATGGAAGTTGCTATTGCCTAAGTATAAAAAAGCATTTGAGGAATAATTATGAACTGGACCATCATTATTATCGAAACGATTGTTATGACCGCCGCATTCACGGCCATGATATTGATTCCGCTTGTAAAGAACCCTGTGTGGTGGATTCACGACTATCCAGAAGACATACAAGAAGAATACTTCAAAACGCACGAACGCATACCGTCGAAGTTTTTCACCAAGACCGTACTGCTCAAGAAAGGCTTTGCGCTGCTCCTCACCCTTGCCGTGATGCTCGGACTGATGAAGCTGGCTGGTGCCTACAATTTCTGGTCGGCCTTTGCGTTGAGCTACGGCATCTGGCTCGTCATCGACTGGTACGACTGCTTCTTCCTCGACTGGGTGCTCTTCGCCAACCTAAAGTCCGTGCGCCTGCCCGGCACCGAGCACATGGACGCAGCCTACCATCAGAAGAAGTACCACTTCGTGCAATCCCTTTGGGGTATGCTCATCGGGCTAATTCCGTGCGTAATTGGCGCTGGAATTTATGCGTGGCTGTTTTGTTAAAAATCCTGCTGTATGATCAAACTCGAAAAAATCCTGACCCTTTTCATCGGCATCGGCGCGGTAGTCGGTGCAGTGATGATGTGGATTGACCCTACAGGCATAATGTGGGGCGGCGAACCATTGTTAGAATTTCTGCGGGCGAAGATGCCCTGGCCGGATATCTTCTTCCGGAACTTTATTCCGTCTGGTTTCGTACTGCTGTTCCTGAACGGGATCACCCAGTTTGTAGCGGCATTCCTGCTCTTCAAGAAACACCCGTTCGCACAATGGGCCATCCTAGCTTGCGGCATCATCCTGATGCTCTGGATTATCCTTGAATGGTGGGTATGGGGTTTCAACGCCATCAGCAACCTCTATTTTGTGTTCGGATTGGCGGAGGCTGTGGTGGCGATTATATGTTTAAGGTTAAAGGTTTAATCTGCTGTCAAATCAATGATTCGTCACTACGACTTTACGGACAGTTTTATCGCCGAAGCACACAATATAGATACCACTTGGGAGTGCGGTAGTTTTACCCTCGTTTTGAAGCGATGCAACTCGACGTCCAGACATATCATACACGTTTGCCGTGAACGAAGTGGATCCGTCTTGGGAATAGACAGCGATACAACCGTCTGTCACGTATACAAGATATGGGGAAGTTTCCACATCTTCAACACTCTCCCCAGAACCGCAATCCTCGACAATTTGGGTGAAAGTGGTTCCCCATGATGTTTCGGTATAGGCCTCCGAAGTGCCGCAAGGGACAACGAGGACACAACTCGCGGGTACGTTGCGGAAGGCATTAAAGCCGACGCTTGGCGGCGTAGTGGATTTCACTACGATGCTGTCCATAGCGGTGCAATTGGAAAAGGTCATGTTGCCAATGCTGTTGATGCTGGCAGGGAGGGTGATGGTAGGCAATGCCGTACATCTCATGAAGGCAAATCCAGGTATTTCGGTGAGGGCATCTGACAGAGTGACCGATGTCAAGTTGGTGCAGTACCCCACGGCACCGTTCCCCATGGAAGTCACACTGTTGGGCATGATGAGTCCGGTCAATCCAGATGTATAGTTAAAGGAAGAGGCACACACCGTCGTGATGCCGTCGGGGATAGTGTAACTGCCACTGTAGCTCACGGGAAGACGGGCGAAGAGCGTGTAGTTATAGATGGGTTGTGTCAAGCCGTCACAGTTAAGAAAGGCACCGGGACCAATCTCAGTGACCGAGTTTGGGAGAATCACCTGGGTGAGGCTGGCACAGTTGTAGAAGGCACCTCCGCAGATGTAGGTAATCTGGTTGGAGATGGTGTAAACACCTGTTGCAGCTGCCGGCATATATACGAAGACATTGTCTTTGTAGATAGGCTCTGGCAACGCTGTGCCCGTGAAGACATAGCCGCCGAAGTTGGCCACACTGGCGGGGATGTTCACCGAAGCCAGGCTGCTGCAGTTGTAGAAGGCATATCCCCCGATAGCCTCCACAGTGCTGGGGAGGGATACCGAAGTAATGCCGCTACAGCCGTAGAAAGCATACTCGCCGATGGCGGCGACGGTATAAGTGGTGCCGTTGTCGGTCACCGTGCTGTCGATAACCAGCGTTCCTTGGGGTTGGGTGATGCCTTCGGGCCAAAAGTCATCCTCGTCGATGTCGCCGGGACAAGTCACCACGGCAGCGCCGTTACTGATTAGATAATAGAGGGTGTCACCACTTGAACTCACGGCCGAGAAATCATAAAATTCCTGCGCTTTGACAGCGGTTACGCCGCAAATAAGGGTGGCGGCGAGCACCATAATCATTTTCTTCATGTAGAACCTTTTTTAGATGGGTTTGTTGTGATCTACAATTTGCAAAAATACAAAATTCTATATTTAATATTACGATTATTCTATTAGAAAAAAATTGTATTTTTGTGAGATTTTTGAAATGTATGAAAAATATGGGAAAACTACGTGAATTCATCGGTTATTTACTTGGTGGACTGCTCTTTGTGGCACTGATGCCAACGGTGATGTGGCTGGCTTCGGGAATGCCCGCTTTATGGCCTGTAGGTACAGCGAGAGTTATCATCGCTATTATACTGATGCTTGGGGGCCTGTCGCTAAGCATTTGGACCATAGTCTATATGAAGCAGCGAGGCAAAGGCAACCCGATGGATGCCTTTGGCCACGAGGTGGCACCGCGCACACAGCATCTGATGACCGATGGCCCTTATAGCTTCAACCGCAATCCCATGCTCACCGGCACGCTATGCTATTTGACCGGTGCTTTGGTGTGGCTGTGGACCTGGCAGGCCCTACTCGTATGGGTGCTATTCTTCGCTATCATGCTGGTACAGGTCATCAGCGAGGAACGGCGCCTCCGCCGCGATTTCGGCGATGAGTACATTGACTACTGCCGCCGTACCCGAAGATTTTAAAATTACTCCGTACACAACACCATAGAAAATCGAATTTTTGCAATCTAAAAAAACTTGAATGCTGGAAACTGAAAGAATACTACTACGACCCTGGCGCGAGAGCGATGCCGAAACGCTCTACAAATACGCTTCCGACCCTGAGGTGGGTCCCCGTGCAGGCTGGCCTCCTCACAAAAGCGTGGAAGAGAGCTTGGAGATTATCCGCACTGTGTTCAATAGTGACCATATCTGGGCTATTGAGCTGAAGGAGACTGGTGATCCTATCGGTTGCATTGGTTACTATGCATACGGAGAAAGCAATATCAACATTGGTGAGAATGATGCCGAAGCGGGCTACTGGATAGCACGGCCTTATTGGAACCAAGGCATCTGCACAGAAGCACTGCGACTGCTGATTGACTACTGCTTCAACGAGAAAGGCTTTCACACCATTTGGAGCGACTACTTCCCCGACAATCCCGCCTCGGGCCGGGTGATGGAGAAGTGCGGTTTCCGCGACACCGGTGAAATTAACTATTGCAGCAAACTTCAAGTCGGTAACGATAGACCGGTAAAGGTGATGAAATTGGAAAACAATAATACTATGGAAAAAGAAATGAAATTCTGTCAAAGCTGCGGAATGCCGCTTACAGAGGAAGTCCTCGGTACGAATGCCGATGGAAGTAAAAACGAAGAATACTGCATCTACTGCTACAAAGATGGCGCTTTTACTGGCGACTTCACCATGGAGGAGATGGTGGAATTTTGCTCGCAGTTTGTGGAGGAATACAATAAGAACACCGGACAGAACCTCAGCCGTGAAGAATACAAGGCCGTACTTCGCCAGTTTTATCCCACATTAAAACGCTGGCAACTGCCTGCTGACCAACTACCGCATGCCACATCTCCCATCAAGCAACAGCTCATTAATGAAGTTAACGCATTAGGCATCAAAGATATACCGCACATCGATAACCTTTTTGTGCTTCAAGGCTCATTCATCAACATGGAGTACACTATCAACGGCAACAAAGTAAAGTTCCTCGATGATAACGCCAGCTACTGGGGCAATCAAGTGGAGAAACAAGGCGTAGAAGGCCGCTGCTTCGGCATCGCCTGCGATGAGCATCACATCCTCGTAAGTGAATACGGCAAGGATGGTGTAGATGCTGAATTGGTGATATTTAAAAGAAGAGAATAAGATATTATTTTTGGCTACAACTCATATTTTTTGTATATTTGTAGCCAAAAATAAATACGCAAAATTTTATGCAAATCATTGGTAGAAAGCAAGAAATAAAAGAATTAATAAGACTGAAAGAGTCAAAACAAGCAGAGTTCGTTGCGGTATATGGACGGCGTCGAGTGGGCAAAACTTGGTTGGTACGGAGCTTTTTCCATGATCAATTTACTTTTTACGCCACAGGCATAGCACGGGGTTCCCGTCAAGAACAATTGCAAAATTTCTATAAATCAATATGTTCTTACAGCAAGTCAAATCCCCAACAACCTAAAGATTGGTATGAAACCTTTGATTTGCTCAAAAATGTGATTAAAAGATCGCGACAGCGAAGAAAAGTGGTGTTTTTGGATGAATTGCCCTGGATGGATACCCAAAAATCAGAATTTCTAAAAGCCGTTGATTTATTTTGGAACAGCTGGGGATGTATGCAAAAAAACTTACTTTTTATTGTATGTGGCAGTGCCGCATCTTGGATGGTGAAAAATATCATTCGAAACAAAGGAGGATTACATAATAGACTAACCTGTCATCTACATCTTAATCCCTTTACTCTTGCGGAAACCAAGACTTATCTTCATGCCCAGGGAATTCGCTGGAATAATGACTTGATAGCCGAATGTTACATGATTATGGGTGGCATCCCTTACTATTTGCATTTATTGGATCGTTCTCTGAGTCTTGCCCAAAACGTTGACCGTTTGTTCTTTTCTCCCAACGCACTGCTAAAAAATGAATTCAGAAATCTTTATGAATCACTCTTCAAGAAATCAGAGGATTATGTCAAAATCATATCTGCTTTGAGCAAAAAAAGTAGCGGATATACGCGTGACGACATCGTGAATGCTACTGGTTTGACAAACGGAGGAGGATTGACACGGAGATTAGACGAATTGGAACAGTGCAATTTTATTCGTCGATATAGTCCTATAAAAGGGAAAACACCCATATATCAACTCGCTGATTTTTACAGTCTGTTTTACTTTCAGTTTATCAATAAAATGCGACATTTCGACCGAGATGCATGGATGCACTTGCAAGCTACACCTCGACATAGCACATGGCTTGGCTTAAGTTTTGAAAAACTTTGCTTCGCACATGTTTATGCCATTCAAAAGGCACTTGGCATCACTGGTATTGCGACAAAAACATATCCTTTGCTAACGTCTAATGCACAAATGGACATGGTGATTGAAAGGGCAGACAAAGTGACCACCTTGTGTGAAATGAAATATACTGCCCAACCCTACGTTGTCACCAAACAAGAAGCTGAAAAATTACATCACAGAGCAGAGGAATTAAGCAGTTTTTTCCGTGCACAAAATCAGGTGCTTATTACGCTTGTTTCAAATCGATTACCAAGACAAAACAGTTATTATAATAGCTTGATAACAAGCAATATAATTCTTTCAGAATTATTTGAATAATAAATTATTTTTGGCTACAACTCGTATTTTTTATATACTTATAGCCAAAAATAAATAGGAGAAAATGTTATGAAAAACGAAATCAACCCCAAAGAAACCAAGCGTGCGTTTGCCTTTGAGATGTGGATGACCGCACCGATGCCGATGGTGACATTGGTGAAAACGATGGATATAAGCAAGCTGGTTAAAATCAGCAAAAAGAGAGGCATCAAATTCAACACCCTGATGTGCTGGTGTATCGGCAAAACGGCCAGCAAGACCGAGGAATTGCATCTGCTGCCGGAAGACGGGAAACTGTACCAGTACGACCAAATTGCCATCAACGTGGTGGTGCGCAACAGCAAAGGCGGCATCAACTCTTGCGACATCCCTCATACGGAAGACCTCCAGCAGTTCAACCGTGACTATATGAAGCTGACCACCAAGGTGGCCGAGGAGTGTCAGAGCAGCTTCCTCGACGGCTACATGATTGTAGGCACCTCAGCCATGATCCAGACGGAGCTCGACTGCGTGGTGAACCAATATACCGACAAGTTCCTCAACCCGATGGTGATGTGGGGCAAGTACCGCAAAAGCTGGTTCAAGACACTGTTGCCCGTGTCGTTCCAGTTCCACCACGTACAGATGGACGGCGGCGATGCGGCTCGTTTTCTGGAAAAGCTGCAGCAAACAATCTTCTCTCTATGAAGTTGTTCAAACAATACCGATTTGGCTTTGATTTTTGGGGACTCCTTCTTTTCTTGCTGATGATGCTCCCCAACTTCATCTGGTTCGCCGTTCCCGCACCGAATGACATACTGCGGGCGGATTCAGTCACGCCAGTGGTAGATGCCATCGGCTCCGTGTTCCAAGTCCTGACCGTCGCATGTCTCTGCTTCGTCATCCATAAAGACAGGAGCAAACTTCGATTTTCCACCTTGATTATCGCTACAATTATTTGTGTAGCAATCTATTACATCGGATGGATACTCTATTACACGGCCAATGTGAACCCCATCGTCATCTTCCTGCTGACCCTCCCGCCCTGCTTGGCGTTCATTCTTTTCGCCGCCGACCGCAAGAACCTGCCGGCGGTGGTATTCGCTACGGTGTTTACAGTGTGTCATTGTATTTTCGGAGTGGTAAATTTTGTGGGATGAGCAAAAAAATTTGTATTTTTGCACCCCTAAACACCCTATCATGACAGATTATAACAAACTTACTGGTCTCCACCACAGCGAGCATTTGGTGGTGGAGCACAAAGACACCGCCGCTGTGTATGGCTCCGGCGCATTGGAAGTGTTCGCCACCCCCGCGATGATTGCCCTGATGGAGAAAACCTGCCTGATGGCCGTGTGCGACAAAATCGGCGACGGCAACACCACCGTCGGCATTGCCGTCAACATCAAGCATTTGAAAGCCAGTCCCGTGGGCGCAACCATCCGATGCGAGGCCGAACTCACCGAGGTGGACCGCCGCCGCTTGGTGTTCAAGGTTCAATGCTTCGAAGGCGAAAATCTCATTGGTGAAGGCATCCACGAACGCTTCGTAGTGGAGAGCGCGAAGTTTATGGCAAAACTATAAATGCTTATTCTTACGCATTGACGAAAGCTGAGAACTTTTCGGCTTGCGTTTTCAGCTGTGCGATTTGCTCGTCAGTGAGATTGAATTCACCTTTGGTCCAAGCCTCTACACCCAAAGCAATACCCGTTTGCGATTCTGTCATCACCTGCATCTTAATGAACTCTAACAGCTCGTTCAGTTTGGCACGGCACGAAGCGGTCTTGTTGGCACCACCGGCACCGCTGGCGGTAACCTTTTTGCCCACCACCGCACTGGGATTGTTGAAGTTACTCATGTCCATCGGACGGGAAAGCCAGTCCAGCAGGTTTTTAAGCAGACCAGGATAGCTGAAGTTATATTCGGGGGTGAAAATCCAGATACCGTCGGCAGCCAAAATTTCCTTGCGAACACGAGCCACAGGAGCGGGAACCGAAGCTTCCAAGTCCTGGTTCATCAGCGGAATATCTTCAAATTCAAGATATTTGATATTGAATTGGTCGGACAGCATTTTCTCGGCCAAAGCAGCCAACTGACGGTTAAAGGACTGTTTGCGCAAAGAGCCCACAATAAAGACAATGTTTTTCATAACTTTCTGGTTTATTTCCTATAATGATGCTGCAAATATACAAAAAAGAGCAGTTTCAATCCATCCATTAAATTTTTTTATTTTGATTTAATGAAGCTAAACCATAGCCCTTATGAATGGTAAAATTTGTATCTTTGCCGATTGAAATAAAAATATACGATATGAGTAATACTTCAACATATCAGGCCTCCGCTGCGATGGGTAATTTATGGAATTACCTGCAGGGACTTTCATTGTCATTTGAAGATAGACATTGGCTTGCTGACAAATTACTTGAAAACAAAGAGAATAAACACAAGAAACATTCAAAAGAACTTGTTTTTCCGCATATTCCCAAAGACTTTAAACCATCTCCTGAACTTTTGGCTATGAGTTGTGGACCACTTCCTGAGGGATTTGATGTAGAAAAAGAACTTGACAACATGTGGGAGGAATGGGCAAAATGAAAGTTTTTCTTGATACAAATGTAGTTGTGGATTTTCTCGGTAAACGAGAACCTTTTTTCCAAGATGCAGCCAATATATTTGAAATGTGGAAAAAAGAAAAAATACAACTGTCATTATCTGTTTTGACAATTGTAAATTGTGCCTATATTTTGCATAAAGCTTATTCAAAGGAAACAATGACAGATAAAATCAGATGGTTGTGCAACTCATTCGAAGTGACACCAATAGATGTTTCCACGATTATTGGAGCTGTTAATATGGGCGGTCAGGATTTTGAAGATTCCGTTCAGTGTTTATCAGCATCATACTTTCACCCAGATGTAATAGTATCTCGTGACATAAAAGGTTTCTCAAATGCTGAAATTCCTATAATGACCCCAGCTGAATTTATAAAAAGAAGCAAACAGTAACGAACAAATATCAAACAAAAAACTAAAGTATTAACGAAAAAAATGCTTATGAGAAAAACCGCATAACTCGTTTATGCACATCATAGATTAGGAAAAAGCGAAATAGCTTGTACACTGGATGTCTTGAAACTTCGACACTTTCAAATGATACTTCCAAGAGTAAAGCAACAACGCTCCCGCCAATAGGCGTGGGCTTTACTCGTTGTAATTGGGAAGTATCAGGTAGTCGAAGACCTCAAGACATCCAATGAAGGCGAAAAAGTGCCACGCTTTTTTTATGTGCATATTTTCCCATCACCTATCTGGCACACCATTAATCGATTATTATCATAAAACCGACGTGCCGAATGGGCTATAACACGGCGAATATTAATATGAAAAGAGTATTATTCATGGTTATTACTTATGCTACCATCCTCGTTTGTTTTTCTTCATGTCAAAAAGAAAATGACAATTCTTTTGAAGGAGTAGAAATTAGGATGCGTAATTCCGACAATGGTGGGGACAAGGTTAATCTTCTTTTGGTAGATAGCACCTATGCTGATAATTATCAATCTGGTCACTATTGGTATACTCGATGGTACGATAGTTACATAAATTTGGAAATAAACAGAAGTAATAATTTCTACATGGATAGTCATTATGCTAACGGCGAAATCGTATGTGTTGGAAGTGTGAAAAAACTTGGTCAAATTAAGAACATTCCCAGTTCAGGATGGACGAATTCAAGTATATCTGTAAAGCCTGGTTGTGGTTATATAATCAGAAGCAAGAACGATGATCCTAGAAGTTACAAACATTATTGTCATTATGCACGTATATATGTTGTGAGTTGGATAGAAGGGACATCTGGCGGTATCTTAGGAGCAACTATACGCTACCAAGATGATTGGAAATGTGAAGATTACGATTGGTAGCGTAGTGAATAATTTTATTATACCCTGCGGACTCTATTTAGGGAACCCTCGCCTAGAGCTGAACAGTTAAGATATGACACATAACCTCACACTTCTATGTGATGTTGCAGATAGGGGCGGCTGAATGCAGCCCCTATTATTACAGAAGTATAATTGTAATTCTTAGTACCTCCCCACAAAATCCCTTACAAACTTGAAAATAGGTTCGTATGCGTCGATGAGGAAGTTGTCGTAGGTGTCGAAGATGGTGTGGTAGTACTTGAAAGCATCGCCTTCCTCATTTTCAAAGAAGATACAGGGCACATGGCGGACAGCAAAAGGATAGTGGTCACTGTTGCCGGCCAACTCGCCACGGTTTAAGCTCTTAAAATAATGCTTCCCATCGTTCAGCTTCTCAAACAAAGCATAGCCACGCATTCCCTCGTCACTCACCTCGCAGTACTGCACAGGGTTGTTATCGCCAATCATGTCGATGTTGAACAAATACTTGATTTGAGACAATGGCACAATAGGATGCTCCGCATAATACTCTGAACCACGAAGATTAGCATCTTCGCCCGAAAAGGCAATAAAGTACATGTCGTATTCGGGGCGGTTCTGGGCGTAATACTTGGCTAAGGTCACAATAGCCGCAGTTCCTGAGGCATTGTCGTTGGCACCAGCATAAAACACTTTCTTGCCAAGGTTGCCGAGGTGGTCGTAGTGCGCCGTGAAAACATAGCAACTGTCGTGTCTGCGGCCTTCCACCTTGGCAATCACATTGAAAAGCTCATAATCTTTCAGGAACTTGTTGTCTATATCGGCACGTACAGTTTTAATGCCTTTTACAGCTTCGGGCGTCATCCAGATAATAGGCTTCTCCACTACCCTATGGCCGTAAGCCTTGTAAAACTTGATAGGAGAAGTCCAGGTTTGGATGAGTCCTGCATTGGTACAGCCACCAGCCTTCTGCAAGCGGGAGAAGTCCTTTCCATGATTGTAAGCGAACCAAAACTCGCAAACCACAAGACAGTTGGCATATTCAGGTTTGGCTAAGTCGGCAAACATCTTCTCCGGGTCATAATTCAAGGTATCCACATGATACACAGGAAATTCACCATGAACACCAGGAGAGTACTCACGCATGGAGAAGTCCACGCCCGGGGCCAGCTTGCGACCATCCGCAGACAGTTCCATCTTGCCCGGAAAAGTATTGATATCGATGGTGAACGGTTGGCATACCACCTCGTCCACACCGGCCTTGGCGAACTCCTTTTGCAGGTATTTTCCCGCCTTGTTGGCACCGCCCTTGGCATAGCCTCTGCCTTGGTATTTTGCGGAGCTCAACTCCTTGACAATCTGTTTGTAATAGGATAAATCCTGTGCTTGCAGAGAGGTTCCGAAAAATATCACCAGCACAAAGGCCAGCACCAAAATCATCAGTTTTTTCATCGTTTCAATAGCATTTAATTCTGGTTGCAAAAATACAACCTTTCTCTGATATTTGGTCTTTAAGAACAGAATAAAGACTCGGAAATTACGTTGTTATTTTGTATCTTTGCAATTAAAATTATCAGCTAACTCTTTCGACAAATGAAAAAATTCATTTTGAAATATTGGTATATACTACCACTTATGTTAGCCATTCTAATGCTAACCTTATTATGGTTATTTACCAAAGCTCCTACTTTTTTTGAGGATATCGTAGGTGTACTACTGCTGCTAACAATAGTATTCATTGTCATATCATGGGTTGTGTTGATAGTGGACAAACAATGGTGGAAATTCATTATTTCAACAATAATTTCTATCTTGATAGTTATCATTCTCGGTTTCGCTCTCACATTTGCCGCCATGTTTAGTCCTGATGGTTTTGGTAGCAAGCACAGTATTCCCGAAGGATTGAATTATCACCTGCCGCTTGAAGAAGATGACCAAAATGTTGTGGAGATAGATAGCTTGAATACGGAGTCGTTTCTTCAAGTGTGGAATTCTTTTCAAGGTGGCATTTACAAATATGACTTTTATTATTATGCTTTGCCAGCAGGAGAAATTTTTCTGCGTTGTTATGAAGTTTCAAATAATATTCCTTTGTCAGAGGATAGATTGAAAGACAGAAGCACTAAAATCATTGATTCCACTTATTCATTCTCAAAACTCGTGGACAAAAAAGAATTCACCATTTATGAAGGAGACTGGGAAGATTATTACGCTGCTCGCATAGAAGTATGGCATTATGACAAAGCCACTGGAAAAGAGAAAAAACTTGTAGAAAAGATATATCGCGTTGAAGGATGGATGAGATAAAACGTATTGTTCAATTACAACATCACGATAATTGCAGAATGACAACACAAACAGACAAACTGACACATAGATGCGATGATGCCACCAAAACATCGTGCAAAAACGTCTTTTGGCTTGTCGCCATGGTGTTATATGTGCCTTTTGTAGGCTTGTGTGTCAATTTTGAGGCCTTTATGCCAAGAACGATATTGGTACAGCTTCTGTGGACCGTCCTGCTTTTGCTGCCATACATCTTGCTGCGGAAAAGATTCCTTTATGCGACAGCCGCCACATTGCTGTTTGTCGATGGTTTTATCAATCTGTTTCATTGGATAATATTGAAATGTCCTTTGAACGCCTCATCTATTTTCGTCTTCTTGAACACCAATTTCAACGAGGCTTCCGAGTTCATGACGGTCAAGATGACCCCTCTCCTGCTACTGCTTGTTCCGTATGTGATATTGTATGTGTTAACGCTGAAACATACGCCACGCCTTGCTTTCCGGACGAAAAGCGAGATCATTGTATGGTCTGTTCTTTGGATTGCCGCCGCCATATTTTTTGCTGAAAACATTGTTAATGGTCGGTTCCTGCGATTGGCAGTCCCTGATGTAGAACGGGCGTTTATTTCTTTCTATACTGAATCGAAAGCATATAACAAGCTGAAAAAACGCAACTTATATGATGTCGATGCGGAAATAACCAGCACCGATTCCACTCTTGTGGTGGTGGTAATCGGTGAGTCGTGCAACCGTAACCACATGGAAATATATGGTTATCACCGCGAAACGACACCACGGCTGGAATCCCGCAACGATATTTTGGCTTTCAACAATGTCATCAGTGCCAATTCCAATACCTTGAGTTCCGTGATGCTCTTTCTCACCGAAAACAATATGGACCGCCACCTGTCTGTTGACAGCTGCATACACATTTTCGATGTACTTCATTCCACGCCATACAAGTCATACTGGCTCTCAAACCAATCACCCATAGGGCTTTGGGACAATGGTGTCACCAATTTGGCTTACAATGCGGATGTGGTATCGTTTGTGAATGTAATGGCCAGTTCTTCCATGGAAAGCACACAAATGGCCTCTTTTGACCAAAAATTGTTTGAACCTTTGGTCACCGCTTTGTCAGGAAAAGAAAAAAACAAAATGGTATTCTTACATCTTATGGGATGCCATACCCAATATAACAGGCGTTACCCTTTCAGTTTCGACAAATTCAAAGGAGCGGAAGACAAGAAGGGCAAAAACATAGATGCTTACGATAATGCAGTCTTCTACAATGATTTCATTATCGACAGCATTTTTTCTTTTCTTGCAAACTATAGCCAATTACACCCCGATATGCGGATCTCCGCTCTCTATTTCTCCGACCATGGAGAAAATGTTTATGATGAGGGGGACTATTGCGGCCACGATTATTCAGGAAAAATTCCCCATGCCAATGTGGAAATTCCCTTTATCCTTTGGTGCTCAGAGTCGCAGAATGCTTTCCTTCAATCCGAGGACACCCAGCTGGGACAGAGTCTCCATACACCCTACATGATTGACGACCTGTTCCATACTATTTTGGATTTGGCATCCATAAAAACATCCTGCTTCGACAGTCGAAGGAGCTTGGTTAACAAGGACTACGATGCGTCGAGGAAACGAATACTGGAAGACGGAAATTATTACTGAGATGTAATATTCCTGAAAAATGGTATTTTACTGCTGTATAAAATCTTTTAGAACAGTTACTTCACCTTCTTGCCATTCAAGAATACCTGCTCCACCTTGTTGCTACCGAAACTATAAGGCATGAACTCGATGGTGGGGATAGGCTTGGTGATGTAGAAGTTAGCCACTTTGCCCTTGGCAATGCTGCCGTGCGTCTGGCTTACACCCATGGCGTATGCCGTGTTCAACGTGGTGGCGTTGATGGACTCCTCACAGGTCATTCTATAGTTGACACAACCCATAGACAAGATGAACTGCATATTGCCAGAAGGTGAAGAACCTGGGTTATAGTCAGAAGCCAAGGCCACTGGCAAACCAGCATCTATCATCTGGCGGGCAGGACCATATACCATATTCAGGAAAAAGGCAGCTCCCGGCAGGAAGGTCGGCATAGTCTCAGAACCGAGCAGGCACTCTATCTCTTTGGGACCCGTATGCTCCAGATGGTCAACCGACAAGCTGTTGTACTTGACGCCCACCTGGATACCACCTGAATTGGCCAGCTCATTGGCATGGATTTTCGGTCTCATGCCATACTTGATACCTTGCATCAAAATTCGCTCTGTTTCTTCAGGAGTAAAGAAACCACGATCACAGAAAACATCAATATAATCGGCTAAATCCTCAGCGGCTACCATCGGAATCATCTCATTGATAATCAAATCCACATACTCTCCCTGACGGCCCTTATATTCTTCCGGCACACCATGAGCACCCAAGAAAGTGGCACGGATAGTCAGCGGTGACTTTTCTTTCAAGCGACGGATAACACGCAAAGATTTCAGTTCATCTTCAGTGGATAAGCCATATCCGCTCTTGATTTCCACCGCACCGGTGCCAAAAGAAATAATTTCTTCCAAACGTTGCCAGGCCTCGTCAAACAGCTCTTCTTCTGAGGCTTTGCGGAGTTTCTGAACACTATTCAGAATGCCGCCGCCACGTTTGGCAATTTCCTCATAGCTCAAACCTTTGATCTTATCGTTGTATTCAATCTCACGGCTGCCTTTATACACAATGTGCGTGTGCGAATCGCAGAACGAAGGGAACACCATCCGTCCCGATGCGTCAACTTCCTGTACCTTATGTTTGCACTGACTCAGCACCTCATCGGTCAGCTTGCTCATCTTTCCGAAATCCACGATTTTGTCGCCATCGGTCAATAAGAAAGCGTTGTCAATACATTTCACCGTCTGCATGTCCTTGCCGGCACGCAACAGCACAGGCTTGGTCTCCACCTGCACTAATTTCTTGATGTTCTTTATAAGATAAGCCATGAGAAATAATGTTGATTTGTTTAATTGTTTACGCGGTTACACGGTTATAGGGTTACAAGTTTAGGAGGTTTAGGAAGTTTAGGTGTTTTTCTCAATTCTCAGTTTTCAGTTTTTAACTTCATTAACACATTAATTATACATATTTGTTGCCAAACTCCACCTGCACATCCGTCACATATTGGCGAATCTGCTGTTCATCCTCTTTCTTGCAAATCAACAGCACATCGTCATTTTCCACCACTATATAGTCCTCCAGTCCCTGAATCACCACCACTTTGTTTTTGGGCATGTTCACAATACAATTGTGGCTGTTATACATCTTCACCTTTTTTCCTGTGATGGCGTTGTTATCCTCGTCTTTTTCGCGCAGATTAAACAGCGAGCCCCAGGTTCCCAGGTCCGACCAGCCGAAATCGGCGGCATAGACCTTCACATTGGTAGCCTTTTCCATCACACCGTAGTCAATAGAAATATTCCGGCACACCTGATAAATCTGATTGATAAACGAATGTTCTCCGGGAGTGTTGTACAAACCCTCTCCCTGCTTGAACAAATCATTCACATCAGGCAGGTATTTTTCAAAGGCCGCGAAAATGGATTTCAAAGACCACATGAAGATACCGGCGTTCCACAGGAAATCGCCACTCTCAATAAACTGCTTGGCCATCTCCAGCTCCGGTTTCTCGGTAAACATCTTTACATCATAAATGGAAGGATTATCCGGCAAGCTTTTCTCATCGTTGAACTGAATGTAACCATAGCCTGTATTCGGATGAGAAGGCTTTATACCTATCGTCAGCAGGCATTCGCTCTCCCCCACTGCCTTCAGGCCTTTCTCCACCACATCCACAAAAACATCCTCTTTGACAATCAAATGGTCGGATGGAGCCACCACCACCACCGCATCAGGATTTTTCTGTTTTATTTTGTAGTTGGCGTAGGCAATACACGGTGCCGTGTTACGTCTTGCCGGCTCCAGCACAACCTGCTCATCGGTGATGTCCGGCAACTGTTCCTTCACTATATCCTTGTACTGCTCGCTGGTGACAATATAGATATTCTCTTTCGGGCAGACTCTGCTGAACCTGTTGAAAGTTTTCTGGATGAGAGTACTTCCGTCTCCCATAATATCGATAAACTGCTTGGGGGTATTGGAGCGGCTCATAGGCCAGAATCTGGCTCCAATACCTCCAGCCATAATGACGCAGTAACTGTTATTATTCATATCTGCTGTTAATCGTTTATTAAGACAATTCAAGAGTTAAGGACTAAAAATGAAATAATTCTCGATTCTTAGTACTTAACTCTTAATTTAATTCACCAACATTATCTTTTATCATAAAAGAAATTCCGGTAGCTTTGGCCAAAGCCAGCGTCCATCTGAGAGAACACATTCAGCTGGTTCTCTGCTGTCTGAATACCCTTCTGGGCGATAGTCTCATTCTTTGCCTGCTGAGCTACCTGAGTGATATTCTTCAAAGACTGGAAGGCCATGGTCAACTGTTCCTGATTCTTCTCCACATCGGTCAGACAACGGCTTATTGTGCTGTTCTGCTTTTCAATGTAGGCATTGGCGAACTTGTCGAACTTCAGCTTTTTCAATTCCTGCTCCGGCAACTGTGCCTGATATTCGTTCAGGATGTTGAACATCTGCTGAGTGAACAAGAGGTTATAATTGATCAGTTCCGCATAGTTGTCGGCCATGCCTTCATCGTAATTCCGGTCAAGCCAAGCCATCTCTTCTACGAAGAAGTTCCAATAGTCTAATGCCATTTGCAGACCTTTCTGACGACCGCTTTCAGTATTCAGCATGAAATAATCGCGAATGAAGAACACACAAGTCTGGGAATAGCCCAACTGATGATCAAGCAGATATGGGAAATTATAAGCCGGCAGCACTTCATTACAATGATCCAGCACCTTCTCTGCCGAGTCAATCTTTCCTTCCACCATCAGCTGTTCGGCCAAACGCTGATGTAACTTGCGGATCAGACTCGTCAATCTAACATTGTCTTCTGAATGATAAACACGAGGATCGTTGAAACCACCCCAAGCATATTGATAAGCTTCCTTAGCCGGAGCATCGGGATTGTTGACCCTGTCAATACGACTGTGATCATTGAACACATTCATCAAGTTATTGTATAGAATATCAGAATTGATACGACCTGCGTCATAATAGCTTCTCTTCGGCGATTTGATAGGCACCAAATGGTATGCCATACCTTCCAGCTGGAAATATTCTTCCAGACCGAGATAAGCCTCGGGACCTGTGGTGGCCGCATAATAAACCGGACGTTCCCAGTTATTGTTGGCCAAGATGTCCATCATGATGATGTATGCCTTCACGTAGGTGTTCACCCCGCCAGTTTCCATATTCCAACGAAGTTTGTCCACAATTAAATCGGCATCTTCTGGAGCCACTGTACCATTAGCCAGCACTTTCTCTTTGTCAACATCCAGAGAGAAGCTGCCTGGGATAGCGACACCCGTGCTTCTGTACTTGTCTGCTGGCAGGAAATACAGCACTTTCTGGTTGTCAAACTGAGGCTGTTTCACATATTCAATAATGTCTTTCAGGTTGACAAACTGATTGCCAGCCGGGCCGAGGTGCATCATGTCGCGGGTACCGTCCTTGTACTGGTTCCAAGTCATGGAGATGGGCAGCGGAGCGGAGTTATAAGCCTGACGCTTCATCTGATCGACATACCAGCTGGTACTCAACAACGAAAGGTTGCACACACGCACGTCGGTACGATAACCCTCTACCTCCTGGGCATACCACAAGGGGAAAGTATCGTTATCACCCAAAGTAAAGAGTATGGCGTTGGGAGCACAGGAATCCAAGTAGTTCTTGGCCATGGCCAACGCTGTGTAGCGGTTGGAACGGTCATGATCGTGCCAGTTTTCCTTGGCCATGATACCAGGCACCAAACCCAGGCAAATCAAAGTCACCAAAAGAGCACCAGCCACCTGTACCTTGCTGTTTTTTATCTTTTCAAAAAGTGAATAAATACCGTAAACTCCAAAACCCACCCAGATGGAGAAGGCATAGAAGGATGCGGCGAAAGCATAGTCACGTTCACGCGGCTGGAACGGCTCCATATTCAGATAGAAAGCTATAGCCAGACCTGTCATCAGGAAGAGCCACAGCACCACATACGAGCCTTTCGGATCCTTCATCGAATACACAACCAAACCAATCAGACCCAGAATCAGAGGCAGCATATAATATTTGTTGTGACCAGGGCGCTCCAGACTGGCTGGAAGATCGTTCCCTTTCACTCCCAAACGCATCTTGTCGAATGCGGGAATACCCGTAATCCAGTTGCCCTTGTCAATATCATTATGACCCTGTATGTCATTCTGACGACCCGAGAAATTCCACATGAAATAGCGGAAATACATGTAGTCGAACTGATAAGTGTGCATGAATTTCAGGTTTTGCTGGTAAGTAGGCAATTTTCCCTTCTCCAGATTTCTGCGGTTTTCCTTGTCCGAGGCACTGTTGCTATTATACTGTGCCGCCAGCCAATTGATATAATTCTGTCTATGGTTGCTCGACCACAATCTCGGGAAGAACATCATATCGGCAGGATTGTAAACCGGGATTTCATCTCTTCTGTAGTCAGAAATGATATATTTTCCAGAAGCGTCATCACGTGTATAAACTGGTTTTCCGTCCTTGGTTCCTGTAAAACGTGAGTTGTAGCATTGACCATAAAGAATCGGTTTTGAACCGTATTGCTCACGATTCAGATAGGCCAACAGGGCTACAGGATCTTCGGGATTATTCTCATCGATGGTGGGATTGGCATTGGAGCGGATCACCAAGGTGAAGAAAGTGGAATAACCCACCAAGATGAAGATGAAGCAATAAATGCCGGCCAACCAATTGGCTTTCTGTTTTTTGTAACCATAGTACAAGGCCCAGCACACCAAAGCCGCCAGAAGAGTAAAGAAAATAATAGACCCTGAATGAAAGGGCAAACCAATGGTGTTGACGGCAAAAATCTCGAATTTACCAGTCAGATTAACAATCTGAGGTACAATAATATACAAAATTGTTCCCAATAAAACGAACGAAAGGATCAAGGAAAAGAAAACACCCCATTCGGGCAATGATTTTACAGTTCCTTTCTTCACGCAAAGAATGAACAAGGGTATGGAAATGAAGATCCAGTCGAAAATCATCCAGCCGGTGTTAAGACCAAAACCAACGAAGAAAGAAATAATAGCCAATGACTGGACAATACCCATGTAACTAGCGTTTTTAGACACCTTGAAATAAATAATCAGCACGATAGCCGGCAAGGTCAGCAAGTTCAGCAAGTGAACACCGATGGAAAGACCTATAAGATAAGCAATTAAAACAATCCAACGGTTGGGATTGGTATTCGACTTGGGATTATCGTACTCCTCGTCCCACTTCAGGATGCACCAGAACACCAATGCCGTGAAGAAAGAGGACATGGCATACACTTCACCTTCCACTGCGGAGAACCAGAAAGTATCTGTAAATGTGTAAGTTAATGCACCAACAATAGCAGAACCTATAATAGCCACTGTGCGCCCGGGAGTCATTTCACCCAGCTTACTCACCATCTTGCGACCCAAGCGGACGATGGTCCAATACAAGAACATGATAGTCAAACCGCTACAGATAGCGGACATGCAGTTGACACAGAAGGCCGCTTTGGTGACATCTCCACCGGCAAAGAGGGTGAAAACCCTGCCGATTAACTGGAAAGTCGGTGCTCCAGGCGGGTGACCGATCAACAATTTGTATGTGGTGGCAATGTACTCGCCACAATCCCACCAAGAAGCAGTAGGTTCAGCGGTCATAATATAAACAGCGGAGGCCAAAATACCAATCGCCCAGCCGATTATATTATTGATTAACTTGAATTTTTTGGACATGTTTTATCTGTTTAGTTGATTATTTGATTTTTCTATATCCCCCACATTACGCTACGCTTATGTGGGGTTATTGAGATTTTACCTCTTTGAGGTAATTTGCATTATTAATTTCCGGCGGCCTTGAACTGGCGGAGGAAGCGGACATCATTCTCGAAATACAGTCTGATATCGTTGGTTCTGTATTTCAGCATGGTCATACGCTCAATACCCAGACCGAAAGCATAACCGGTATATTTCTTGCTGTCGATACCGCAATTCTCAAGCACGCTGGGATCCACCATGCCACAACCTAAGATTTCCACCCAGCCGGTGTGCTTGCATAAAGCGCAACCGCTGCCACCGCAGATATTGCAGGAAATATCCATCTCCGCCGAAGGTTCGGTAAAGGGGAAATAGGAGGGGCGCAGACGAATTTTGGTTTCTTTGCCGAACATCTGCTGGGCAAAATAGAGCAAGGTCTGTTTCATTTCCGCAAACGAAACATTTTCAGCCACATACAAACCTTCCACCTGATGGAAAATGCAGTGGGCACGAGAAGTGATGGCCTCGTTACGGAACACACGACCCGGACATATCACGCGGATTGGAGGCTGCTGTTTCTCCATGGTACGAACCTGCAATGAGGACGTGTGAGTACGCAGCAGAATATCGGGATGCAACTCAATAAAGAAAGTGTCCTGCATATCGCGGGCCGGATGCTCCTCCGGGAAATTCAGAGCGGTGAACACATGCCAATCGTCCTCCACATCAGGACCAGAGACTGTGCTGAAACCGATTTTCTCGAAGATGTCGCATACCTCATTCATCATGATGGAAATAGGATGCATTGAGCCAAGGGTGACTGCCGTGGAAGGACGGGTCACATCAAGGTCACTTCCGGCCTGCACTGCCTGAAATTCCATCTTCGCCTTAGCCTCTTCGTAAAGTTGCTGGGCTTTCTGTTTCAGCTCGTTCACCTGTTGGCCGAAGCTTTTGCGTTCCTCGGGAGCCACATTCTTGATTTCGGACAACAGCTCCTGCAATTCACTCTTTTTTGTGAGGAATTGAAGACGGAACTGCTCTAAAGTGTCCAAACTGTCTATAGCAAATTGTTCCAGCTGGGATTTTATTTTGTCGATATTATTCATTTGTTGAATTGTTAATCTTTTTATTGTTAATACGTTTATACGTGGAGTCACTCACTTCGTTCGTTAAGGCGAAAAAAATCCACGTCTCCACGCCTAAACGATTATTTTACTTGATGATTTCTGCGGAGATAATCTTAATATCTTCTATCGGTCTGTCACGACCGTCTTTCTGCTGGGCAGCGATTTTGTCCACAATTTCCATACCAGACACAACCTCGCCAAAAACAGTATAGTCGCCATCCAAATGTGGAGCACCTCCAATAGAGGTATAATCCTTGATTTGATCCATGCTATAAGTTTTGCCGGTCATCTGGATCACACGGTTCAGATCATTGGTACTGAACACTCTGCCATCCACAATATAGAACTGCGAACCTGACGATTCCTTTTTGGGGTTGACATTATCGCCCATGCGGGCAGCGGCCACAGCGCCACGCTTGTGGTACAGACCAGGCACAAACTCGGCGGGGATGGTGTAGCCTGGGCCACCATTTCCCAACATCTGTCCGGGTTTGGCAGTTTTGGATTCCGGGTCACCCGTCTGTATCATGAAATTCTGGATGATACGATGGAACAGAACACCATCGTAGTATTTGTCGTTCACCAATTTGATGAAATTCTCCTTGTGCAGAGGAGTCTCGTCGTACAGTGCGATAACAATGTCGCCCATCGAGGTTTTCAGTAATACTTTGGTCATTTGTGCAGTTTTTTTCTTTTTTGTCGGATTTTTCTGTTCCTGATTATCGCTTCCGCGGGTGGCAGTATCGGCCTGACTGGCTTGTGAACACGCCAACATTAACAGGGCGGACAGCAAGATAATCAGTACGTTATGTTTTTTCATAGCTATATAATATATATTTATAACTGCAAATCCGCAGTTTTATTTTAAGCTTGCAAATTTAAAAAAAAAGTCAATACGTTTACCACCTTCGTAGCAACAATAATAACTACGAATTTTCCCTTGTCCGAGCAAGCATCAAAATCCTATACAACAAGCTCAAACTTTCGGTTGAGTCTCGGTTGGGTTTCGGTACAGCCTCGGTCAACCTTGCTTTAGAGCTACATAAAAGATGATTAAAAGGGGAGCAAAAGGGGAGTAAAACCTATAGAAGCTATTTTACTATGATTGTGTCACTTACAAACAAGCCTAAAATGATTGTTTCAGACGCCTAATTTGCTTGCAAAGATACAAAATTTTGAGGGATTTTCGACCAAGTTTTCAAGAAAAAATCAGTTATATGGAGGCGACTGGTGAACGGTGAACTGGTGAATTTCAATGTAAACGCATTTTGATTATTCAAAGAAAAAAACTGTATTTCGAAAAAATATTGTACTTTTGCAAACTGATATGGAAAGAAAGCTGTTTTTAATAGCAGGCTGTAACGGTGCAGGGAAAACAACGGCATCGTTTACTGTTTTACCGGAAATTCTCAATTGCCGTGAGTTCGTTAATGCAGATGAGATTGCCCGAGGACTTTCTCCATTCAACCCCAATAGTGTTGCCATTGAAGCTGGACGGTTAATGCTGATGCGCATCCGAGAACTTCTCGAAAAAGAGGAAACCTTCGCCGTAGAAACAACATTAGCCACAAAATCTTATATAAATCTTGTCCGTCAAGCACAATCACAAGGTTATAGCGTAAATCTGCTATATTTTTGGATACAAGATCCCGCTTTGGCCATACAACGAGTAGCCGAACGTGTCCAAAATGGTGGACATGATATTCCAGAGGATGTGATTAGGAGACGATATATTTCGGGAATACAAAACTTGTTCAACATATACATGAATAACGTTGATACGTGGAGCATTTTTGACAACAGTATAAATCCACGACAGAAAGTGGCTGCGGGAGGAAAATTTGTAGAAACAAAAATATTTAACCACGAAACTTATAAACAAATTAAAGAATATGTCTGAAAAAGAGATACAGGAGTACCAAGACAAACTGGACATGGGTTTGAAACTTGCAGAAAAAAGAATGCTTGAAGAGAAAGCTCTTCGGGGACAATCTGTGGTTGTGATGAACAAAGATGGAGAGATATGCCATATTCCCGCCAGTCAAGTGTTAGCCGAAAACGAACTATTCTTCAACTCTGTTGACGACACACAATTCAATCATATTCCAGCTATCGTAGAGAATTAGAATTCCACCTGTTGCTGCGCTTCGTACAAAGTCAACAGCGTCCCTATAATTGTTGGCAGGCCGTCAGGCCTGCAATCTCACTAAGTAATAGCGATATTTTCTATGCCGATTCCATAGGGGCTCACCGCATGCGTCTGAAGGAAATGATAATCAATTCAGGCTTTTATTACTACTCCAATATTGGTGAATAATAGGTTTCATTTTTCTCTCACCTGGATAATTTTCGAGACTTTTTATATATACATTTTGATTTTTTGTAGCTATACGTATGAAAGATGATTGCAAACCCGTATCAAATTTCACACTTTTCACATCACACCATTTGATTTCAACCCTATCAATATTTTCTGTTTTGCCATTTTTAACACAACTAACATGTTGCAATATGATACAATTATCACATACGATGATTTTCTCTTTCAATGAACGAATTTCTCCTGGTAAAATAATGAGATTTGTGACGACACAAATCCCCAAAACTATCCAATTACCCTTTATTGCGAAATAAATAGAAACAGCAACAAAGAAGCACATCAAAATAATTGTAAAAATTGCAGTATTAGGCTTAAAGGCATATTCAGTTCCGCTATAGGATTTATGTAATGGTAACTTCTCTTTTCTGCTCATCACTATTCTTTTTTCAACTGTTTCACCTTGCAAGGATAATAAAAATAGTCATACAAATGATTATCTTCTTCAGACTGCAATTGTAGGGACGCGATGAATCGCGTCCGAAATAAATGATGGTCAATGGTAAATTGGGTAAATTAACTTTTGGCTATAATGCCAAATTCCTTTTTTAGTGTACGCTTAAATTTCTCGTTCATATTTTTATTAAGTTCTATCCTATTCACATCAAAGCGAATCACACGCTTTTTCCACTATATCTTTCGGATATTTATCAGCCAGACTGCTGTTAAAATAATTCAACAATGTGCTTCGCAAACCCTGTCCTGCCATCCTGTTCTTCGCTAAGACTGATTTATACAGTTTGCCAAGATCAAGTTGTTTGTTCTCCATAAAATAATCCACTAAAAAGCCTATCCTGCTTTCCAAAAACCTTCGCATTTGACCATCCCCTTGAAAAAATTCCGAATAAAAATCAGAAAGCAACGGAACCCCCTTATCTGGGTCAACATTGCAGTATTGCACCAGAAGAAAGAACCCTTTACCGGGATTGTCTTTCAAATAATGGGTTATAAAATCATCGTAAATAGGAGTAGCGTAGTTCAATTTCAGCAAGGTTTCTATTATTGCATAACTCCACTTTTCGTCTTTTACATTTCTGTTTTTAATGAATATCCTTTCAATTTCAGGGGCCAACTCTATTTGTTTCAATTCAATAATGGTTTGTAACGCAATAGAATACAGCCCATTAATATTTTGTTCTATCTCATCCAAAAACAAGTCGAATATAAGCACTTTGTCTTCATCAACCGTGTTTTGTATTTTATTAGCCAAGTGCTGAATAAAAGACCTTCCTCCGTCTTTATAGGCATTGTACTGTTTTTCAATGTCTTTAATAATATTTACTATGTCTGAATCATTCATTGTTTTATGACTTAGCTGTTTATAACCGTCTCTATTTCTTGTATCAATTCGGGAAGAAAGAATTGGTCTATTCCATAATTAAATTTCAAAGTGAGGTCATCGTAGTAATCTTTCATATATGCTCCCATAATCATCACATAAACCTGTATTTTCCCTTGTTCTGACAATTTAAAAGTGAGTTCGATATTTCTTTCAATTGTTTGAACAAAGGATGCTGTTCTCACCTCCATCCTATATAATTTCTGCAAGTCTTCCAGAAAACGCACAAGATCAACATCTAAACATTCGGTCCGAAGGGAAGCGCTGACATAGCAATGTTTTACATCTATCTGGAAAGAATAAAAATCATGAAATTCAGGGGCATTTTTTTGAACTTGAAAGTCAGAGAAAAGCATTTCAAGTTTTCTTTCGCAATTATAAAAGTGTATTTCATTCATAGCCTCATAGTTTATTGATTCTTCCCAATAACCTTTTCATGCCTCATGGGCATATTTTTGGAAATTACCCAGAATCTGTTCTATATGGATTACCTCATCACATTTATCGAAAGTGAAGCCATTATCCATTCGATACCATTCTTTTCTTTCTGCTAATGATATTTTTTTAATGCTTGGAAATCTTGAGACATCCACAATTATGCTTCGTCCATCTTCCAAGTCAATTTGCATTTTCCCTCTTATCGGAAAAGATACGTTTTTTATTTCCGGAACCACATTCCAATAACCTTCGTTACCAGGCATAATAATGTTGTATTACAAATTTCACCTTGCAAAGATAATAAAAAATATTTACACAAATGATTATCGTCTTCAGACTGCAATTGTAGGGACGCGATTCATCGCGCACGAAGGATGTGATGGTCCGGAACCTTGGGTAAAGACGGAAAATTATATTCCCGTGAAAAATTTTGTCAACTAATTTGTTGACATTTTTTTGTATCATGCAGCGTCGTTTTACAAGGGATTATGAAAGAAAGCATAGGGCAATATATCAGCGAGCTGATGGTACGTGACCATTACAACCAATCTACGCTGGCGAGGGAACTGGGCATTTCCCGCCAGATGTTGAGTAATATTGTGCTTGACAGAAGAGAGGTGTCGTTGCCACTTTCTTTGAAAATCGAATCCCTATTCTCCCTTCAAGAAGGGTCCATCTTGAAAATACAAGATGATTATAAGGTTCAGCAATATAAGAAACAACTTCGCGATGAACTGTTTGAAAAGCTGAAGCAAGCACACGCTTTTTGGTCGTATGATGAGGTAGAGAAGTCTGATTTTCCCAACGAACTGCTGATTGAGAATGTGTTCGTTCATCTTGACATTGATGATATTTCAAAGTTGTTTGAGCTGTTCCCGAAGAACTATGTCCAGAAAGTCTGGCGAGAAAACATGGCTGTTCAAGGAGAATATCTCTTTGACCTGAACGTGATGATTGCGCTAGTTTTCTTTCATATCAAAAAACCAGAGGAGTACATCCGCCGTCAGGAATTGTTGCATTTGAAAAAATTGACCCACCATGCGTAAAGGACTAACCCCGAATATTGAAGCCATTATTGATAATGTGGCACAGCTAGAGTGTATAAAATCCTATACGCTATGTGGCGGCACCGCATTGGCCATACAGCTCGGTCATCGAATGAGCGAGGACTTGGATTTCATGATGTGGAGAATATCCAAAACTGAAAAACCGGAGGTGGACTGGCCGACTATCGAAAAAGAGATTGAGGAAAAAGTTGGCAAAATAGCACATCGCGACATCCTCGGTTTCGACCAGGTCGCCTTTGTGGTTAAAGGAGTGAAACTGTCGTTTTTTGTGAGCAACAACTTTTCGCCGCTCAATGAAAGAATTACTTATCAAGGCAATATCTTTATGTCAGATGTTCCGGCCATTCTGGCAATGAAGATGGAGGTGATGCTCCGCCGACTGAAATATAGGGACTATTATGACATCTATTCCATTATCAAGGCCGGATATTCCCTGAAAGATGGCATGGAAGCTGCCGTGAAATATTCAGGGCACAAGCTCAGCACCAAGTCCTTGATGATTATGCTTTCAAGTAGTCGAATTCCAACGGATTCGAACTTCGCGCAGATGAATCCTGTTTATGATGTCTCGGTAGAGACTATGCGGGAATATTTTGTGCAGGCCACCCTCCGAAGGAGTTGATGGTCAATGGTAAATTGGGTAAATTGCAAAGTTACCTTCCTTTCAGCGTACTTGTGCAGAGCTTGATGTTCTCGCGCTTATCAAAATTAACGTAGTATGCTTTTATGTTCAGACTGTCTTGCTCGTTGCGTCGCGCGATTTCCTCGGCAAGGCGCTTGTTTTTGGGTTTATTGAAGACACCCTCGTAGGTGGCCCAATAGATCAAGACCACAAAGTCCGCATCGGCAATATCAGTATAGAAGGCCGTGCTGTCGAAATTGATGACACACTGGCTGTTGATGTACCATGAAAGAGGCTTGTTGGGGTCTGTATGGTATTGAGTACTGTCCGACAGGCTATGAACCAAGGTAAAACTGTAGGCAGTACACCCGGTACTTGTCTCAACGGGAATCACCATATCCCCATGCTTGAATATCAGAGGGTCGAATTTGTTACTGGCGGAATCCACCGTGCGCAAGCGGTCTGTTACCCAATAGCGAATGGTTCCCGTATCAGTGGTGAACAGCAGCGGGAACTCGTCAAAATGGAACTTACGGGCTTTTTTAAGTACCTGTTTTTCTGTTTTCGGAGAGGGCGTTTTGACACCCAAAATCCCCCGTGCCAAAAAACAAGATGACAGCAGCGCAGATAATACTACAAATACAAGAATTATGTTTAAGCTTGTTTTTCTCATACTGTTTATTATCGTAACGCTTGAGGTATAATGTAATAATTGCCTTTGATGACACCTTTGTCAATCAGATCTTTAATTTCAGCAATCTTCTGTAATGCTTCATCCTGCATATAATATTGGTATTTGATAGGATAAAAACTGAACTCGGAGTCATTCATATACAGAAATGCCATTTTTTTCGCATAGTCTCTCCATGTTTCAGACAGGTTGATTTTCTTGCGGTTTGCGTTCACTTCTTTAACGTTGTCCGGCTGAATGACAAAACCAACGGAATCTATTACGAAAGAGTATGTTACATTGGTTCCATATACGGAACTTGTGTTTATCCCGAATGATGGATTAAGGAACTCACATCTGCAATTATCTTCGAGATTGACATATCTTGAAGCTTCAACATTGCCTTTTAGAACCTCATTGTATAGAATGTCTTGGGGGTCGAACAATAATGTTATTGCTGCATGAGTATAAAATGCTTGTAATGCGGGAGTCATTCCGGCTGTATAATCACTTATTTCCGGGTATCTATGATACAGGTCTTTCAATAAAACCAAATTAATTGAATCGGTATAACGTATCGTATTATACTCTGTTTCATCGTCTTCATACATTTGACGACGCACTTTCTGATCGGAAGTCCGAATGTTTTCCAAAGCTTCCTCCAGCGCTGGTATCACCATTGTTTTTGTGGTGTCTGCAATCATTTTCATTTGCGGCCAAATTGATGCATATATCACACTGTCTTCCCTATACCATTCTATATCATCACCACTTTGGCATAAGATATGAAAATATCTGAGGGCTCGCTCATTATTGTGGACGAATTGGGTGTTCACCTTAAATGCATAATAGACGTGTCCGTTAAAAGGACGATGCTGGTCAAAAGCCTTATCGTAACAATCAGAGGCACGCTGGAAGTCGCTGTCGCAGATAGCCAGCTCTGCCCGGTTGATCCAGTAATAATATTTCTTCAAGGACGACTTTTGCGCAAAACACAGTACCGCTGCGATTAAGAGGATAAAGGTTAAGGTTGATTTTCTCATATTTGTTGATATTTGTGATACTTTCGCAAAAAACTGGTGATTCTCGAGCCGGTTTTCAACAAAGAGAGGAGATAGTTGTATAACTCGTGATAATATAGTAACATGACTGTTTATGCATTTATTGTGCCAAATACGTTCTTTCAAACGAGGATGTGAGGTATTATGATTAATCATACTCCACAATTTTGATCTTGCTGATATCCTTCGGCCATAACCACATCGATTCGCGCCTGTCGTTCAGGTGCTCAATATCTTCTATCGGCTGAGAACCTCCTCTCCACCGTTGGCAACCATATCTTTGTGGCTCTCTCTTTAGGATAAGACTCCGATCTATGAAATAGGCCATTTTATTTCTCGGAATATCACCTTGCTCCATTAACGGCATAAACTCGCTAATCAGGCGGTCTTGCAAATCAGAATCTATGTGCATAATTAGGATATATGCGGAGTGAAAGCCTTCGTAACCCACATTGCTCCATGTTGGAAGTCCATACTCCTTAATCAAGTTGGACAAAATATGCGTGTTGACAGAATCCATTGCCCGCATCAGCAACCTGAATGAGTCCCTGATCTCTTTTGTTTCCCCATGAATGAAATGATACCTGACAATAGAATCCCTTAATTGCAGTTTTCTTAGGGTGTCAATATACTGCCGGTCCTTGTGTCCATATAGCTGAGACAGGGAATCACACAAGGGCCACCAGGATTCCGTTTTATACGCATCAAAAATAGGATTCTCGAAAAACGTAATGTCAAAACATTTGTATTGGGTGAGTCTCAATGCGGTGTTTTTAACCCTTTCAGTATCACCACACATTACCGATGCAATACAATACTTCCTCATATCAGCGTAATCCACAATCCGCCCATAGATAGAATCCATCTGGGCATACTTATTAGCGGCAAGGAGATAATCGGCATTGTTGAATGCCCGCGAGGCGCCAGCTTGCAACGAAAAACACTGTTGCCATTCGGGAGACTGCGAGAACACCGACCCCACGGCGAAAAACAATATGACGGTGAGAAGTTTTTTCATATCCAAATTTTTTGTGCCTGCAAATTTACATTTTTACAAGTTTCCTTACTACATCCTGCACACTATCTTTTCCAAAATCTATGGATATTTTTGATTGGATACCAGCGGAAAAGTCATTCCCCTCAAAATCAAAAGATTTGAAGGAATTGATGAAAAGATTTATGCCTGATTCCAATGGGATAACCAGAGGTTGCCCATTTGCACCTGCTGTCTTACCGCCCAAAAGTGTAACATTTTTGCCTTGTGAAAGTGTAATTGCAAAACCTTCCGCAGCGGAAGCGGTGTGTGGTCCAATAAGTACGAAAATCATCCCCTTGAATCTGTCAGACATAGGTGTCGGGTTCGGCTGATAGTTGGGGCTTATTACCGTATCGAAAGCCGTTCCATCGACATAGGGGTAATAGTTAAGTTTGAACCATTCATCTACCTCATTGTCGTCATAATACAGTTTTTTAGCCATGCCCCATGCCTTTTTTGCCGAGTTATGAGTTTTTGCCATCCCATACCAACTATAGCTTAGGGAATCTTCTTTAAGCAGATGGGGGATTATTGGTACATAGGCATTGCCGTCACCACCCAAATTCTCCCGCAGGTCCAATATGAAATATTTTTGCTCTGCAATCTGTGGCCAATAAGAAAAGAATGTATTGGCTGTTTGCTCGTCACATTCGTCCAATCTGAGATATGCTGTTTTTTCTTCAGGAATCAGCATGAAATCTGCATGCTTGTTATGGTGAGAAGCGGTATCCAACCATTTGATGTTGTTCTGATGCTCTTTTTGCCGCTCATTAGGATTGAAATAGAGATCAAAATCAACAATTACTTGGCGAATTCCCTTCTCTGTCATTACATCCAAAGTCAATTTGCGGTTTTCCGACACTAAGGCAAATCTGTTTGGACATTGGCTTTGCAACGAAAACATTGACACCTGAAGTTTGTTTTCCGGATTGGAGCAAGATACGTAGGGCACCGCAAATCGATTGAAATATTCAACAGCTGGCAATCCGTTGATTTTCACTATCTCATCCCCTGCATGTACATTTTTTGCCCCTTTGTTGTGCAAACCGATGTTCCTCAAGTAAACTTTTCCATTGTCAAATTTTGTTTGCAATGTTGTTGTACAGAGGAATGGAACAAGGTTTTGAGGGAGACTGCAGAAAGTGTGTCCGTTATTGAAATGAGCCGCAAAAGCTTGCATTTCAAGGTAATATTCAAAATCGTTTGTCGTTTCCGAAACACGAGAGATAAAAACCCGATATAAACTATCCATATTCAACCCCTGGCATTGGTCAATATTTGCGAAGTTATAACAGAGTTCTTTCCAGAACACAGACAATTCGTAAATTTTTTGTTCCTTGCTGATATTGCTTGGCTGTGCATGTGCAGTTATACAAAATGAGAGAGAAATAAAAATTAAAACTATTGCTTTCTTCATGGTTTACATCCTCCTTAAAAATTTGTTTCCACCAGGTTAATGATAATCTTTGACCCGTCAATGTTGGTGTTGTCCATCTTGACAAAGCCGTAGGTATCGTTGTAATAGGCTGTGAGGTGGGTCTTTCCGATGCGGCTTTGGGCCACGGCCTCCACCTTTACGCACGGAAGTGTACCCATCGGTGTGACCACCTCGCATGCGGTGTCGTTTCTCACCTCAAACCAGACGCCATCTTTGCCACTACGTGAATATTCGGTGTTTTGTGAAAAGGCCGGAAGACAGGCGCAGACAGTCAAGATGGCGATGGTGATGAGTTTTTTCATGTTGTTATGGATATGTTTTTCGATAACAAGGACAAAATTTTCGTTATATTACAGATATGGATTCCTTAACGGGATTTAGGTTTTTCACACAAATCAATACTGCACCACTGTACCTCACACGTCTCGCAGGGGAAGGTGTCAATCTGAACGCGCAGGAAGCGGGGGCCGGACTGGCTGTCGGATTCGACAAATTCAACACTCGTAGAATTCCTGGAAGAGCGAGGATCTGTTACGGTAACCTTGGCTGGGAGATTTTCGTCAGCGGTGAAGGCCACCGGCATCCATAACTGGTAGCGCACCGGCTTCCCGTCCTTCATGGCAGGCTTGCAGGCGGGCGCAGCACTGAAAGCACGGCTGAATTCCGTTATGAACGACTCATACAATTGCTGTATAATTTCGTTCTGCGATTCCTCATCCAGGGATGTGCTCTCGCCGGGGTCAAGATGCGCAAGCGTATAACCGTTTTCGCCTAACATGGCCATCAAACATCCATCTTCGGACTTCCATTTGACGTATGCAGTATCTAACTCCAAGTGGTGTATCCGCCCATCCTTCTCCACAATGAAACGGACTGTGAAAATGCCTTGCATCTTGTATTTCCTGGCCAATTCGGGATACTGCATGCTGCTGTACAGGTTATCGACGTACTGCTGTATGCCGCCAGG
>JAFXSR010000062.1 GCA_017525505.1 Bacteroidales bacterium | reverse complement strand
CTGTGCTGACCACAACGCCTTGAGCGTTAGTCCAATTGCTGAAGAGGTAGCCTTCCGCGGCTTCCGCTCTCATTTCCACTTCGCTGCCATAGTTGTATGTGCCTGCACCAGTCACTGTACCAGCGTTAGCATCAGGTGTCACGGTAGTGGTAACCTCATAGCTGTTAATTACCCATTTTGCATACAAGTCCCAGTCACCGGTAGCCACATTCGGAATAACGGTCCAAGGATTGCCATTGAAGTTAGTGTTGGTAAACCAGCCGCCAAAACTATAGCCCTCACGTGCAATGTCGTTAGCAGTTGGCAGATATAAGACTTCGGTGTATCTGTGAATAGTATCGCTTGTGAAGCCGTTCAGCAGCGTACCTCCCATGGTATGCAAGGTCACTTGATAAACTTCCGGGATGTAATCCACTCTCACTGTGATGTCATCCGTACCCATGACACCGCTAACGGTACCTATGGTGGGGTTAAATCCTTGCACAATAGGTGACACTACGCTATAGCTCTCACCATATTCCAGTGTATCGGTGTAGCTTGGGGCAGCTTGAACTGTTCCATTTTCAAAATAGAAGTAATTGATGGTCAGAATATGCTTCTCAAGCTCAAAATTAGCACTTACGGTCACATCTTCGGCGGGCATGTTGAAACCGTTGTTCGGAGTCTCGACAGGAATGCCGTCAATGGTGGTCACCACGAAGTTACTGAAGGTGTATCCTTCATCGGCCATTGCATTCAGATAAACCTGTGCGTTGTAATAGGCAGAAGTATCGGTGGTCGTTCTGAAAGCGTTCCCGAAGTTATCGACCACACTAATGGTGATGGTGCCGCCTGTCACCTGGTTGATAGTGATGTTGTATTTGTTGACTTGCCACTGGGCTATTACTCTAAAATCATAATCGGGCATAATAGCGGGTAGAGCGGGGGTCCAACCAGTGAAGGTATATCCTTCCTTGGTCGGGTCAGCGATAGGTGTGATGTTTGCACCGTAGGTGAAGGTATCCACATCCAAGATGTCGTTGCCATCTAAGTAGGTGATGATGTGGTCGTTGATATCCCATTTTGCATACAAATCCCAGTCACCTGTAGCCACATTTGGAATAGCGATCCAAGGATTGCCATTGAAGTTAGTGTCGGTAAACCATCCGCCAAAACTATAGCCTTCCCGTACAATGTCGTCAGCGGTAGGCAACCAAAATACTTGGCCGCGTGTGTATGTGGTATCGCTTGTGAAGCCATTCAGCAGCATACCTCCTCTAGGATGCAAGGTCACTTGATAAACTCTTGGGAGGTAACTTACACTAATCGTAATGTCTTCTGCGCCCATGACACCGCTAACGGTATCTATGGAGGGGTAAAAACCATCATTTTCTGGCGGCGACACTACGCTGTAACTCTCACCGTATTCCAGTGTATCTTTATAGCTGGGGTAAATATTATTTCCACTTGTAGAATAAATGTAATTGATGGTCAGTATATGCTTCTCAGACTCAAAATTAGCACTTATCGTTACATTCTCGGCGGGCATCACAAAGCCACTGTTTATAATCTCAATGGGGATACCCGATGCGGTATTCACTATATAGTTGCCTAAGGTATAGCCGGCATCGGTCTCAACAAAGAGACTAACCCAAGCGTTATATGTGGCGGCAGTATCGGTGGTGGCACTGAATGCGTTTCCGAGATTGTCAACCACTTCGACGGTGATGGTACCGCCAGTTACCTGGTTGATGGTGATGTTGTATTTGTTGGCTTGCCATTGGGCATACAAAATCTCATCGTGGTTCGGCATAGTAGCAGGCTCTTCAGGATACCAGCCGATGAAGGTGTAGCCTTCTTTACTAGGAGCATTCATCGGGTTAACTGCTTCTCCATAGGTGTAACTAACAGTCGCAAGCACTTCATTACCATCCATGTATGTAATAGTGTGTGGTGCTTCGAGTGTCGTGAAAGAAACGGTTGACCAGTCACCAAAACTTACACTTGCTCCATTATCAAAAGTGCACCATCTTCTTACGTATGCGTAATATTGGGTGTTGGGTTCAAGATCTCCGTACACAACATAATTTCTGATTGTGCCACGATTGGTTCCATGTAAAGGATTGGTGAAATTTGAGAGACTATTGATTGAATCCTGATCTGGTCCATAGATATATGACAAGAATATTTCATACTGCATGACAAAACTAGTATCAAGAGATGCCCAGCTGATTTTCACAGAGTCGGAACCGTCACCCAGCAACTCGGCATTGAGGTTGGTCACATTTGGACATTCCATATGTGTTGTTTCAGCAATGGTAATATCATCTACATACCAGCCATTTACTTGGTCACCTGTATGCTTGAATGCAAGACGGACGGTTTGTCCCTTGTATTGATTCAGGTTGATCGTGGTTTCTGCCCATTCTCTTCTTACAAAACTCGGTGACCATAATACTGTCTCATTGTTTCCATCAAGCAGTACAACGGAATTATTGCTTCTGGTATAGGATAATGGCTCTGTATTGTATGACCAGAAGGTAAGATTCACATCATTGGCATCGTTTGCAAGTGCAATATCAGGCATAATCAAATAGATATCTCCCCAGAAACTACTGTATGCACTGCCATTGACTGCACCGGAGTGATTGTATTCGGAGGCCCCAACTCTTGACCATGCGTGTGCATTGGCATTGATTCTGCTCCAGCAGTTTGTCGGAGGGAAGGCCGTTGTGTCAAAATTCTCGGTGAAAGAGTGTTCCGCATCCACCACAATGGCATCACAAGGAGTGGTGAAGCTATATTCTTCGGTCCAGGTACTGAAATCATTGAAATGTTGTTGTGTTCTACAGTTGCTTTGCATCTTCAGGTAATAAGTGGTGCCAGCTTGCAACTCACGAATGGTGAAAGGAGATTCCATATCGTTACCGCCTGAAATGGCTCTATAGATGTCGTTATTACCGAATTGAGGAGTGGTGGAGAGGTGCATAATCCATCCGCTTTCGGGAACAAAACCATTAACATATTCCCAGGAAACGGTAGCTGTTGAAGATGTAATATTAGAGATGGTAACATTAGTCGGTGGCAAGCAGGTGGGAATGGTAGTGAAAGAGATGTGTCGTATCTCGTCAGAGCAATAGCTGTTGCCCCTAATCTCGGGACGTACATATACATGATAGGTGGTGTTAACGTTCAGGTTGGAGAGGTTTACAAAGAGGTCGTATGCGGTGAGCCAGTTGTAGTCTTGGAGAGCCTGATTGGAGAGTTCCGTTTCGCTGCAGATATATTGCCACAGAGTTTCGCTGCTGCCAGGCATCCAACTGACATGTGCACTGTTGCTGGTGATGTCGCTGACTGCCAAATTGGTTACGGCAGGACATGGGCTGGGTTCTGTGCAGAAATCCACCTTGGGAAGGAAATCATTGATATCGCCTCTTATATCAAGTATATTATCGTATCTATCTTGGTAGATATATTCGTATATGCTTCCGTGGGGGTTGGGGATACCTTCAAACCAACAGTCTTGGGATTCACCGTCATTGTGTGTGGTAGATTCAAACTCAACTAGAAGGTTGCCTCCTTGATATGTGAATGGAGCTGTGCCATTGAAAGTGATTACCATGCCATCGCTCATAGTGGCGTATAGCGTACCCGTATAGACAATGGTATAGTTGTCTAGGTAAACAAAACTGGTATCAATACTTTCTTCATTGACGGTGGCCAACTTGACGGTAAATACTTTATTTCTCCAGTTGTAATTTTGGCTGGCTGACACATAGTACTTCATTTGAGTAATCGTTTTGCCTATCAGCTCGGTAAGCATGGAGGCCGGATAGATGGATTGGGTTCTTTGTCGTTGATGACAACGCGTTCCATAAATGGGAGAGAATGAATTGGAGGTGGCATTGGTGGTGCTGTTAGCCACCGTGTAGCAATTATCTGGGGCAGGAAGAGTTGTCACGGTAACCCAGTCTGAGAAGATAGAACTGGAGGTTTCGTCACATATAGCTTGTATCTGGAACGAATAAGTTGTCTCGGGTTGCAGTCCGAATATGGTGACGGAGGAATCATATACGAGTGTAGAGCTCTCAGGAGTGTTTGCACTATATAAGTATCTTTCAATGCGCCATTCGTTTTCCTCTCCTCCTTCGCCGCGGTTCCAGGAGAGCTGTACCGTGTTGGCAGTGATATTGCTGGCAGTGGGGTTGGTCACAGTTGGACATGTGACAGGAGCGGATTCTGTGGTGAACTCGACAGCGGAGCTCCAGTGACTACGGTTGGAGTCACTACAACGTGCGCGAACGTATGCATAATAATGTGTGTTAGGAATGAGAGGAATCAACCATGGACTAGGATTGCTGGTGTTTCCAACCGTAGGGGTGGTCTCATCAGTGGGAGCCACGTTGCTGGTGGTCCAGTATAAGTCCCAATACTCTTCGTTGCCGTTGGAGGTCCATGTGATACGTGCGTCATCAGACTCTATGTCGAGTACTCGGAGGTTGGTCACAGCTGGACATGTGACAGGGGCGGATTCTGTGGTGAACTCGACAGCGGAGCTCCAGTGGCTACGGTTGGAATCACTGCAGCGTGCGCGAACGTATGCATAGTAATGTGTGTTAGGGGTGAGAGGAATCAACCATGGACTAGGATTGCTGGTGTTTCCAACTGTAGGGGTGGTCTCATCAGTGGGAGCCACGTCACTGGTGGTCCAGTATAAGTCCCAATACTCTTCGTTGCCGTTGGAAGTCCATGTGATTCGTGCGTCATCAGACTCTATGTCAAGTACTCGGAGATTTGTCACAGGATTGCAAGTAGATGCTTCGGTCACGCGCAGAGTGTAGTCGTGGAAAACAGTGTAATCTTCAGAATTGCAGGGATCATGGTCGCCTTGGCCATAAGAAAGATAATCGTCAAAGTACATGTCGGCACCACCGATACGCATACGGTAATCTCCTGTGGCTTGGCTGGCCGAAATAGCAAATGTTGCATTGAGCGTATGGACGCCTGTAGGATTACTTGTTGAACTCTGACCTGTAAATACAATTTCATTGTCCTCAAAAGCCCCGTTATTGTTCCAATCTACCCAAATGATAGTTCCATAGTTGTAACAACTGGAAACACATGTGTTATAGGTGATGTCAACTGTAGCGATCGTGCCGGCGGCGACAGCTCCAATCTGTGTGGAATAGTCGCCATAGTAGGGTTCGCTGGTCGGGTGTGAGCTGTTGTTGACGATGTTGTTGCCTGTGCCGAAACTCACATTGATGATGCCTTCTCCATCCACTGTTGTAGGTGCAGGCTGGCAGTAGCTTATCGGAGAGGGCGTTGTGGAACAACTCACGGTGTATGTGGCTAATTCTAGGCCAGATTGCATATTGTCGGAGCCACTTCCTTGTGTAATTATATCTCCATTGGGGCCGGTGATGACCCATGAGCATTCTTGAGCACAACATCTAGTTTCTGCATCGAAAACCCATAAGAGCACGATTTCTTGTCCATTATTAACAGAAAGAGGAATGACATTATGTTCGTTTGCGCCTTGAGAATCGCCATCCAGATCTTCATTTGCCATGGTCGCTAAAAGCTCGCCAGTCGCAGCATCCCTCACCTCAATGGTATTGTCATTCCATCCGTCACCATAACTGTCAACAAGATCAAAAGTGATGTTGCATGAGGAAGAAGGAACGGCAGTGCTCACGCAGTTAATGTCATCGATGTAAATGGTTTTTGGCTCGTATGAACTTGTGGCCGGTTCCATCATGAAGGCAATGTATTTCCCTTCCCCTGTATAGTTGCTGAAGTCCACCGTATATTGATTGTAACCGTGATATTGGTAGCCCTCGTATTCATCTCCCCATACGCTAGTGTTAACGCCCGTGATTTCGATGGTTTCGAAAGGGTCAAACGTATTGATATCCGTAGGGTCGCTCATCACACCGACATAAAGAGGAACATTATTGTGGTTATCATTTCCGCGGCAGGCATAGAAACTGAGTTGTAATGTGTTCACTGCAACCGTGCCCATGGCCGGCATGATGGCATACAGATTCGAATAATCATAACTTTCACCATTAGCATAATGGGATTTCAGGCACAGGTGCCTTTCTCCTGAATAAGGGTATCCAAAGAAGTTGACTGTAGTATTCAGGACGGTCGGATAACCTTGATACCACTCGTAGTTGGTTTCGTTATAGCTGTTCCAGCATTCAGGAAGTCTGCTATAATGATCGTTCTCCATGCTGGTTGCTGCGCAATTTTCGAAGTCCTCAAAGTAGGGAAGAGCGGCGCCGCAGTTGGTTGTGAACACCAGCGTGTCCGATGTTATGGTTGTTATCCCTCTCGTGGAAGGTCCCCTCATACTTGTCTCGCAAGTGGTCTTTAACCACACTTTGTAGGTGGTGTTGGGGGAAAGGCCGGAGAAAGTGGAACTGGCATCATTGACACGATTGCTGTCAACACTGGAGAGGTCTTCGTTGGCACGGAAGATGTCGAAATGGTCGTAGCCATAGCCTGCCCAGCGGATGTCGGCAGAGGTGCCGGTCACATTCGTGGCAGTCAAATGGTCAGGAACCTGACAATTGGGGGCAGTGGTGAAGACCACGGCATTGCTTTCTCCCGTTTCATTGTAATCTGGACATACGCCTTTAACAAAAACCCGGTAAGTGCCCTCGCCAAGGTCGTTGAGTGTTCCACTGTTGCTATAAAAGTGAACGGGATTATAGTTATAATTAACTACGCTATATTTATAAATGATGATGTCGTCTAAGAAGAGAGCGTCGTCACCATACCAAGTGTCGTCATTTTTCGTATATTCCCATTTAAGAGTGTGTTCGTTGTATTCAGACAGTTCGAAGGAGTATTGGGTCCAATCTTTTGTTTGGAATTCGCCGCCGCTTATCTCCAGCACCTTTATGCCATCAATCCAGAAGCTTCCCTTGTTGTTTCCTCCAGCCGAGAGCATCGCCTCAAAGCTGATGATTGTCGGGTATGTCCTCTGGCTCATATAGAGTTCCAGTTTTCTAGTGCCGATATCATGACTATAAGTTTTAATGCAACCGGGGTTGGGATTGGAATAGGTAGTCACTCCTCCATTATCACTCCAATCAAAACCATTATTAGTGAAGTGACCAATGGGGTATTGTTCATTATTAAAATAGAAGTTCTGCGGTATACCATCATCGAAGTTGGCTGTGATGATGCGTCCATTCTCATCATTATCACTCAACAATTCATAATATATCCCATCCAACAATTCGATATACATCCAATATTCATTCGTATAGCCCGTCCATGTGAAACTGCCGCCTTTGGTGGTGAGACTGCCTTCGGTCAAGGCGAGATGGTCAGGTGCTGGACAGTCGTTCGCAGCCTGGCTGACAGTGACGAGGTTGGAATAAGCGACCTCGTTGTAGTTGTTGTTACGATCGAGCAGCACCACCCGGAAGTAAGCCGTGCGGGCAAGTCCAGGATTATCACCGAATCCACAGTTTAACTCACCCTGATAAAAATAAGCACTCAACCAGCTGTACGCGCCAGATTCTATAGGAGTTATCCCGTCAGCATCATAGAATTGCACGCTGGGATAATAATCAGAAACATTATAGCCATCGTACGTTACGGTCAATGTGTTGCTGTAGCCACCGGCACCGGTTTCAATCGATGAGGGGGAGACGTTGATGGATTGCGCACGTGTCGCCCACGGGATGCATAGCAAGGTGAGCATCAGAAAGAATAAAATTTTTTTCATAATAAGTTTTTTTAGTTGTTGTTTGTTTATATCGTTGTTTTTTTTTTCGCTCTGCTCTAAAAGAAAGTGCAAAATTAGAAACATAAATTGAAACAGCCAAAAAAAGTCCCCATTTTGTTGATAACTTTCCATATTTTGTTAACAAATATATGTTGATAACCAGCGTGGAAAGATACATGGTAGTGAGTGATTAGTGAAATAGGACTGGTACTATGCTGGTTTTATCCGAAGTGGACAGATGTCTGTTTGGCGGATTTTTTGTATTTTTGCCAATGCTAAACTGTGTCCATCTGCAAAGGTGAAATTCACAAGAAAAATGGGAAAAAATTTGATTTTAAAGTTCTGAATTATGAAACTGAAACGATGGTTGAATGTGCTGATATTGCTGTTGCTCATGGCTGTGGTAGTGGTACATAGCGGCAAGTTTTTGGGTTATGAAATCGATGAATTGTTTCATCCGAAAGAGAAAGTTGCCGATCCGTCGCAGGTTTCGCTTGACGAGGCCCGCATGGTGTGGAGTGACGCTACGGCAGCCAAACTGACTTCGGAAGGCATTTATGAAGTACGGGGAGGGGGAGCCCTCCTCGGCTTTGTGATGAAGTCCAGCCCGTATAGCGACCAGTTTATTGGTTATATGGGACCCGTGCCTTTGCTGATTGCCCTCGATGCTGACGGCAAGGTGCTGAAGGTGTTGCCTTTGGACAATGATGAGACACCGTCATTCATGTCGCGGGTTGCCGAGGCTGGACTGTTTGACAGTTGGACGGGTATGAGCACGGACGAGGCCGCTACGGCGGTTATCGACGCCGTCAGTGGCGCCACTTTCAGCAGCCGTGCCATTATCCAGGGAATGCAGTACCGTATGGAGGTGGCGGGCAAGGTGGAAGCCCGTCATTTCGACTGGCGTAAGTGGGTTGGCGACGGAGTTTTGCTGCTGCTTGTGCTGCTGACACTCTGGGCATGGTTGCGTCCGCAAAAAGCGAGCAAATTCCGCCGATGGATATTGCTTGCCGCCGTGCTCATAATGGGTGTTTGGCAAGGACGCATGCTCTCGATGGCACAGTTCACGATGTGGTTGACGGGCGGCATACCGCTCGCTGCCCAATGGCTGATGCTGCTGGTGTTCCTGCTGGCAGTGCTGCTGCCGATGATTACCGGCAAGGCATACTACTGCGCCTGGCTCTGTCCGATGGGGGCTGCCCAATCCCTGCTTGGCGAGGTAAACAAAAAGCATAAGCTGAAACTTTCGCCCAAGCTGGTGAAGTGGTTGCAGATTTTGCGCACCGCCATCCTGCTGTTCGGCCTGTTGGCCATAGGCATAGGTTTGAGTTTTGATTTTGCTGATATAGAAGCGTTTACCATCTTCCGTCCCCAGTCCGCTCCGATAGTGGCTTTGATATTGGCAATTCTGTCTCTGGTACTGTCCGTTTTTGTGGCTCGTCCGTGGTGCCGCTTCCTCTGCCCTATGGGCGAAATGCTTGAAATGGTAAGAAAGAAACCTGCCTCATCCCCAGTTGTGGAATCACATTGAAAAAATTCGTATCTTTGCCAAATGATGTGAAATGAGTTTTTGGATTTTTAACATTTAAAAACATTTCAAATTTAACTAGTTAAGAGAACGAACAGCAAAACAGTAGGAAAAATGAAGTTGACTTTTTGGACGAAAAATGTGAAAATCATCGTGATATTGTTGGCTGCGGTGCTGCTGCTGCCCAGTATGAACTCCTGCCGTCATAAGAAAAAACATGCGGATGCATACGGAGTTTTCGAAGCCACGGAAATCATCGTTTCTTCGGAAAGTAATGGCAAACTGCTTTCTTTTGATGTGAAAGAAGGTGATACCTACGAAAAAGGGGAGGAGATAGGTCTTATCGATACCACACAGTTGTATCTTCAGATGATGCAATTGGATGCTTCCATGAAAGCCGCTATGACCCGTCGTCCTGATATTCCATCACAGATCAAGACGTTACAGGAAAAACTGATTACCCTGGAGAAAGAAAAAGCCCGTGTGGCCAATCTGGTGGCAGCCAACGCCGCTGGCTCCAAGCAATTGGACGATGTTCAGGCTGAAATCACCATGACCAAGAGCCAACTGGAGGCCACCAAGTCGATGCTGGGTACGCAAGACCGGGCGGTGCTGGGCGAGATTGAGGCTATGCGTTTCCAGAAATTGCAGGCTGAAACCGCTATCGCCAGCTGTCATATCAAAGCCCCTATCACGGGAACAGTTCTGAAGAAATATATCGAACCTAACGAGTTGGCATTCCAGGGCAAACCGCTGTTCAAAATGGCTGACCTTACCAATATGTTTATAAAGGTGTACATTACTGAGGACATGTTGTCGGATGTGCACTTGAATCAGGATGTGGTCATCCGCATCGACTCTCAGAAAGAAAAAGTCAAGAAATTCGATGGCAAAGTATCCTGGATATCTCCCAAGGCGGAATTTACGCCCAAGATGATTCAGACCAAGAATGAGCGTGTCAATCTGGTGTATGCGGTGAAAATCGCATTCATCAATGATGGCAGTGCGAAAATCGGTATGCCCGGCGATGTGGTATTTAAGTAATCGCAGACATGCTCGAAATTGATATCCAGCATATTAACAAGCGTTTCGGTAAAACCGAGGCCCTTCACGATATCAACATCACCGTGGACCAGGGAGAGGTGTTCGGTTTGGTCGGTCCCGACGGGGCAGGGAAGTCCACCCTTTTCAATATCCTGACTACGTTGCTGCTGCCCGATTCGGGACAGGTGGACATCATGGGCATGGATGTGGTGAAGGACTATCTGCAAATCCGCCAGTCCATCGGCTACCTGCCGGGCGTTTTCTCGTTGTATCCCGACTTGTCGGTGCAGGAGAACTTGGCTTTTTTCGCCACCATGTACAAGAGCTCGATTCTGGACAACATGTCGCTGATCAAGCCAATTTGGAAGCAACTGTTGCCGTTCAAGACACGCCCCGCTGGTAAGCTGTCGGGCGGCATGAAACAGAAACTGGCCCTTTGCTGCGCCCTGATTCACAAACCCAAGATCCTTTTCCTCGACGAACCTACCACCGGTGTGGATCCGGTTTCCCGCAAGGAGTTCTGGGATATTCTGAAAGACATTCAGCACAAGGGGGTTACGGTGGTGGTATCTACCCCTTATATGGACGAAGCCACCCGTTGTGACCGTATTGCACTGATTCAGAATGGCAATATCATCAAAATTGATACACCCGACAATATCATCGGCAATTTCCGGGGACATTTGTACACGTTGAAGATGGATGATATTTTCGGCCTGATGCAGCTGATGAACCGGTTTGAGCTGACTTGCAACTACTATCCCTACGGCGAGCATTTCCATATCGCCTTTTACGATGAGGTGGAAAAAGCCCTGCCAGCGTTCGAACGTTTTCTGCAGGATCATGGACGCCAATATGATGAAATCAAACCCATCACCCCCAACATCGAAGACTGCTTCATTGAACTGATGCAAATGAAATAAACTGAAAACTGAAAGTTTTTTAATGTGCTAATTAACAATGTGCTAATGTGCCAATTAAACTTAGAATCTATAAACTATAAACTTTATACTATATACTATATACTATAACCTCCTAACCGTGTAACCCCACCCATGCAAAGCATCATCGCCAAAGACTTAACCAAGCAGTTCGGAACTTTCACCGCTGTCAACCACATCAACTTTGAGGTGGAGAAAGGGGAGATTTTCGGCTTTCTGGGAGCGAACGGTGCGGGCAAAACCACCGCTATCAAGATGATGAGCGGATTGTTGTTGCCCACCTCTGGCGATGCATTGATTGGCGGCTATTCCGTCAAAACCGATTCGAAACAGATTAAGAAGCACATCGGCTACATGAGCCAGCGCTTCTCGCTGTACAACGACTTGACGGTCTTCGAGAACATGCAGCTTTTCGGCACGGTGTATGGTATTCCTCCCAAAGAGCTGAAACAGAGAATCAATGACAGTTTGGAGGAATTGATGTTGCTGGACAAGAAGAATGCCTTGGTGGCCTCTATTCCGTTGGGTTGGAAGCAGAAGCTGGCTTTTGCCACCGCCATTCTGCACCGGCCGGAGATTGTTTTCCTGGACGAGCCGACTAGCGGTGTGGACCCCATTGTGCGTCGTGAGTTCTGGAAACTGATTTACCAGGCTGCTGCCCAAGGTATCACCATTTTTGTGACTACCCACTATATGGATGAGGCCGAATACTGTAACCGCATCTCCATCATGTCCGACGGCTGCCTGAAGCTCATCGGCACCCCCGACGAGCTGAAACAGCAAATGGGCGTGAACAGCATCGATGAGGTATTCGTCAAATTTGTGAACCGATAATGTGCTAATTAAACGGAAAACTGAAAATTGAAAACTGAAAGTTTTTTAATGTGCTAATTAACAATGTGCTAATGTGCCAATTAAACTGAAAACTGAAAACTGAATTTTGAATTCTGTAACCTATAACCTATAATCTATAATCTATAATCTGTAACCTGTACCCTGTAACCTGTAACCTGAGTCCTAGCATGAAAGAACTCCGCATGATATTATACAAGGAACTGATCCACATCGTAAGGGATAAGATCACCTTGTTCCTGGTGTTGGCGATTCCCATCGTGCTGGTATTGCTTTTCGGCTTCACCATCAGCACGGAGATTCGCAATGCGAAGGTGGCCATCCTCGACCAGTCCAGAGATAGTCAGTCTGTGGCGTTGATCGACAAGATTTCCTCTTCGGGTTATTTTCAGGTAGTGGCTTATCCTGAGACGGAGAGTGAGATTGACCGTGATTTCAAGGAGATGGATATCAAGCTGGCCATTATTATTCCTCCTGATTTCGAACATGCGTTGGAGAAAGAGAAAATAGCTACCTTGCAGATTATCAATGATGTGTCTGATCTTAATGTGGCATCTGTGCTGAACAATTATCTGCAAGCCATCACGCACGATTTCATCACAGAGTATAACCAGAACGGATCGGAGAGCGGCACAGTGGAGATGGTGACCAATATGCGTTATAATCCAGAAATGAATAGCGTTTACATGTTTGTGCCAGGTATCATCACGCTGATTATGATCATTGTCACCGCTTTGATGTCGTCTATCACACTGGCCCGTGAAAAGGAGACGGGTACCATGAATATGTTGCTGATTACACCAGTAAAGAAAGTGTATGTCATTATCGGAAAGGTGATTCCGTACATGTGTTTGTCGCTTATCAGCACCGTACTCATTATTCTTATCAGTGTGTTTGTCTTCAAGATGCCAGTCAATGGCAGTATCTGGCTGCTTCTGTTGCTCTGTGTCATCTTTATGTTCACTGCAGCCTCCTTCGGTATGATGATTTCAGCGGTCAGCAAGACACAAATCGATGCCATGATGGTGACCATGATGGGTCTTTTCCTGCCCACGGTGCTGCTGTCGGGCTTCCTCTTCCCCCTCGACAATATGCCGATGTTCTTCCAGGTGCTTGCCGATGTGTTTCCCGCCAAGTGGTTCATTATTGCCATCAAGGATGTGATGATCAAAGGCTCCGGCTTCTTCGATATATGGAAGTATCTGGGAATCCTGATATTGATGGCTGTCATCCTGATAACCATCAGTTTAACCAATGTTGATAAAAGAAAATAGCGATGAGAATAATCCTGATGTTGATAAAGAAAGAGTTCTTGCAGGTGTTCAGAAGCCCGTTGCTGATGAGCATTCTCATCGTTGCGCCTATGGTGCAGTTCATCCTCTTTCCCTTTACTGCCGACTATGAGATCAAAGTGCTGGACATAGCCTTTATCGATAATGACAATTCCACGCTTTCCCGCCAACTGATAGAGGAGTTCAGCAGCTCCCCGCATTTCAGGAGCAAAGGCTTGATAGATTCCAAGTCGTATGCCGACCAGCTGATGAAGGCAGACAAAATTGACTTCCTGGTGGAGATTCCGTTGGATTTCGAGAAGCATGTCATGGGACAGTATGGTACCACTATTGCCATTACCGCCAATGCTATCAACACGGTGAAAGCGGGTATTGGATGCGGTTATGTGCAGACGGTGATAGGGGAGTACCTGAAGGAAACTGCCGAGAACACGGGTATGGCCTCTATGTCGGACAATGCCCAGCTGTTTACCACTAATATATATTGGTACAATGAGCAGATGAATTACAAAAACCTGATTGTCCCGGGTATTTTGGTAATCTTGGTAACCTTGATTGGCGCCTACGTGACAGCGTTGAATCTCGTCCGCGAGAAGGAAATCGGCACGATAGAGCAAATCAATGTCACCCCGATTAAAAAGTGGCAGTTCCTCTTGGGCAAGATGATTCCCTTCTGGATTCTGGGTATGGCGGAGTTCATCATGGGCTTGTTCCTGATGAATATCATCTTCGATATTACCGTGCAGGGCAGCATTCCGGTGCTGCTCACCATTACGGCAATCTATCTTTTTGTGATGCTGGGACTGGGCTTCTTTATTTCTGCGGTGGCCGAGAACCAGTTGCAGGCCATGTTCATCGTCTTTTTCCTCTTTATCGTTTTTGTCCTGCTGAGCGGTTTGTTCACTCCTACCGAAGGCATGCCCGAGTGGGCGAAAATCATCAACTACCTGAACCCCATGTCGTTCTATATGGATGTTATCAAGAAGATGGTGCTCAAGGGCTGCGAGTTTTCTGATGTGAAGGTCCAGACCATCACCTTGTCGGTCATGGCGGTGATTCTGAACACTGCGGCGGTGCTGAGTTACAAGGAGAGTAGTAAATAGTGGTTAGGGGTTAGTGATTAGTGATTAGGGGTGAGAAGGTGAGAAGGTTAGAAAGGTTAGGAAGGTTAGAGTTTATGGATTTTGGATT
>JAFXSR010000004.1 GCA_017525505.1 Bacteroidales bacterium | reverse complement strand
TTCTGCAAGCCGCCACCCATATCTCCAAACGGCACATCCCCTTTCAGCAGTTCAAACACGGTGGCACCCAACGACCAAATATCGCTGGCTTTGATAGGGTCGGGATTCTTGCTAAAACGCTCCGGCCCCATATAAGCCGTAGTGCCCGCACTCTTCTTGTCGCCCACACTTCGACGCAAGGTGCTTCTGATTCGTGTACTGATGCCGAAGTCCGTCACTAAAAAGTTACCCTTCCCATCCTCCAGCACATTGTCGGGTTTGATATCCTGATGCACAATCTCAGATTCATGCAGGTAGGCCAATGCCGCAGACACATCACGCAGAAACTTCGCCGCCTGACGCTCATCCATTCTCCCCACCAGTTTCAACGAACTGCCCTGCTCGCAGAAAGGCAGTACCAGATAAGGTGAGCCTTTTTCCTCATCAAACGTCGAAGGCGTGAGCAGGTTCTGGTGATGGAGGTTAAACACAATGGCAAACTCATCACCAAAGACCTTGGAGCCATCCTCATCCAAGCCTTTGTCGGGGGCATAGACTTTCAGGGCTACTGTCAAGTTGCCCACCTTGGTATCCTCTGCTTTCCATACCTCAGAGAACGCCCCGTTCCCAAGGTGCTTCACGAGGCGGTATCTGTTGGCGAATAGTTGGTTTTTGATTAGCATTTTACTTACGTTTTCGTTTACTTCCTGCTGATGATGGATAATTTATTCTGAAAGTTATTGGGATTTGAAGATAAACCCTTATGTTTTTCCCATAGTTCTTTCCTGGTTTCCACTTAGGCATAGCTTTGACCACTCGTATGGCCTCCTGGTCACACACTTCAAATAACGACACAACAGGAGTGACATCACTAATACTACCATCTCTTTCCACAACAAATCTGACTAACACAGTACCTTGGATGCCATAATTAAGTGCAACCACAGGATAAACAAGCTCTTTCTGGATAAATGCCTGCATAGCCTCTTGTCCACCGGGAAACTCAGGCATCTCTTCCGCATAATAAACAGGATCTGAAACATCTTCCTCATAAGTAGAAACATCTTCTACAAATTCTTCATGCACAAATTCCTCTTCGGGTTCCATAACAATATCATCCTCAATTCCACTCATTATTGAGGCCATCTTTTCCTCCTCTTTTTTCCGAGCTTCTTCTTCAGCCCTCTTCTTCGCCTCCGCAGCCTCTTGCTCCGCACGTTTCTTCGCTTCCGCCGCCTCCTTCCGCGCCTTGATCTTCGCGTCGCAGGCGGCTATCTTCTTCTGCGCTTCCGTGGGGTTGCCGCCTGCACATTGCTTGGCGGTAGCATAGTAAGTTCTCGCTTCGCTGTACTTGCCCTGGCTGAAGGCGGTGTTGCCCTTGCTCATGTTGTTGGTGTAGCAGGGAGTGTAGTTGCTCTGCGCCGCAAGAGTGAGGGTGGCGAGAAAAAATGCTATTAGAATGAAAGTTTGTCTCATATAAATCAATTTTATTTATGAAAATGTTTGCATATACCCCGATATGCTCTTTTTATTATTCGTTTACTACAACGTATTATACTGAATTCATGCAAGATGTCCAAAAGAACAACAAAGACAATGCCCGACACTATAAGAATAAATACAATATTCATCGTACCCCAATGTAGGCACGATGCTTTTACCGTAGTTATTGTAAAAAGACCGACAATCACAGTACCCAAAGTTAGTCCCGCCATTAAAGTATTTAAGTCAATTTGGTCTTGAATGTTAATATCATCCGTTATGGTTTTTAGTAGCCCTTTTGTCTCGTTGATTAATTCTGGCAGACCAAACGACATAGAGACAACTTGTTTCAGACTATTAATTTCTTCAATCTGAAATTTATTTGAATGAAGAAATAATTTCAATTTTTGCCGAACATTATCGACATCATCCTGATTATCCTTGAAATCATTTGAACTCAAATGTTGGATTTTCATCAATATCACCAACACGTCTTCAACAGTATCCAATATGCCATGATCCACGCCTGCCAAACAAGCATTCAGCCGAAAATAATTTTTGCGTTGCCGGCTGCCATCACCCTCAATTTCGTACTTGTCAACGTAATCTGTCTGATCTTGTATATATTCACTTAACTGACATTTGCCATTAATTATCAGCGCGTTTTTACCAAAACCAGCAAAATAAGTGAACTTCCTCGTTTGCCATGCGAAATCAGTGAGTCTTTTCTCCGCAATGGATTCCGGTACATAAGAAAATCCTTCATCACCCGTCATCAATCCATACATTTCCAATTTGTGACGTAATACAAACTCTTTTGCATCAACCACCTTCTCTCCATCAATTTCATCAATTTCTAATAAACAATACTGCAATTTTTTTGTTTCAAGAGAATTAAAATTATCAATAACTTTATTCGTTTTTATTTTTTTACCATTACAATAATTAATCATCTCACCTGCAATTCGATCACAAAATTGTGTTATGGAAGACCTATTGTCATTCACAATTTTCCACAGCTGACTCCAAGAAGGATCCGCTTTCATGATACATTCTTGTTTAAAGAAATTCTTCAATGCAATAATTTCCTTGACATTTCTATTCTTAATCAACATAGAACAACATAGTACTCCGACATTATCATTTTTGAAGAAATCAATCCAAAAACAAATTGGCACCGTGCCAAAATCCCGCAATGGGATTGTCAGAGTCGAGGTTCCTAAAAACAGTGTGTCCACAAGGCTGTTATCTGACCGTTGGTGAAATTTTCTTGCGGCATTTAGACACTGACCAGTGCAATTTTCCATAAAACTCCCGCATGAAGATTCTGACATGTGTTCGCCTCCAAAATGTTCTTTCAACTCTTGAATGTCTTTAACTCCTTGAAGATTAACAGCAAAAGGGTAGCATCCGGTTAAACTTCCTTTTTTGATTTTAGTAGCCTTTTTGAATACCATAGACACGTCACGGCCTCCCGAACAATATTTATGGTCAGGATTATTCAACATCTCATCAGCCTCTTCAATACCAAATCTTTCCACCAAATCTTTCCCTGCGTGGAACAGATGCCGGAAGATAAGTTCAAAGCCCATTCTTTTCATTTTTTTCTCTAATGTTGACAGGGCAAACATGTGTACAGGCAAAGTGTCTTCAGAATTCACCAACTCGTCAAACTTCTTTTGGTCAATCTCTGTTTCCTGCCATTTTTGTGAAGTTGCGTCAATTTTCGATTTCAAAAAAACATCCTCTTCTTTAGCAGTATATGTTGTATGGATAATTATGACACCGTTGGGTGCAGTGTACTTGACCATTTTTTCAAGGTGCAAATCCACATTGCAAGATGAAATATGTTGCAAAACATGGCTTGACAACACAACATCATATAAGGCAAGCTCCTCTACATCATCAAAGGACTCATTTATGCATTCAATTCGACAATTTGGATTTTTAGCATTCAAGATTTCGGCTGTTTGCTTTGCAGATTCATAACGCGATACATCAGGCTCAAGTCCAACTATCGAAGTCGCATTTTTGGTGAAATAATGAAACAACCGTCCCTCACCGCATCCCACATCCAATAAGGACAAAGGTTTTCGGGCAAAAAATGGCATACTGAAAAGTTTTTCAAGCAATTTTTCTTCGCTATATGTCCAGTATTTCACATAATTACTCCCATTTTGGGCAATCATCCTCTGAGTGATAATATCACTTTTATCAGGATAAATATAATCTAATTGAGATGGCATATTTTTTGTTTTAAAAAATAATCAATCCTTCACGCAGCGGACTGAGTACGCTTCTGTTTTATTATGGTTGGGGATTAATGGGCGAATGACATCCTGCCAGCTTATCGAAAAACAAGCTGCTTCTTTTCCTTTATACCCAAAAGAGGTTGTACTCCAAAAAGTCGAAAAAAATCCTTTTGATCTTCCACTTCTGCCAGCAGGAACCGCCGAAAAACCCGTAGCATTATTTGTTTGGGGGTCGTTTCCCACTCTGCAATCATCATCATAATCACCCATTGGACACCATCCTTCCTTTGAGGCCAACGCTTTGGATATATATCCTGCTTGACCATTACAAAAATATTTGTCTTGACTTGCGACATATTCAATCAATTGTTTCCATTCCGCTTCACTTGGGACATGCCACCCACGAGGACAAATACCTTGCACCCCGCTTGGATTATTCTTGGATGAGCTATAAAAGTCCATTACCGCCTTCCAATTATACAACAAGCCATATTGTGTAGCATTGGAAGTTTTATTATCTGGATAATAATAATATGCGACGGAGAAAGAGGTATCTTTTCCCAAATCAATAGATGTTCCATACGCATAGTGCGTAGTGCGGAGATTTTCCGCCATCCAGCACTGTGAGCCTATATAAACCGTGGCATATACGTTTCCGTCATAATCCTTAACTGAATGCGGACATATAGCCAATTGTTTTTCTTCCGCTTTTCGGGCTTCCTCTTCCTTTTTTCTCATCTCTTCTGCCCTCTTCTTTGCCTCCGCCGCCTCATGTTCCGCACGTTTCTTCGCCTCCGCCGCCTCCTTCTGCGCCTTGATCTTCGCGTCGCAGGCGGCTATCTTCTTTTGCGCTTCGGCGGGGTTGCCACCGGCACACTGCTTGGCTGTAACATAATAAGTCCGTGCCTCGCTGTACTTGCCCTGGCTGAAGGCGGTGTTGCCCTTGCTCATGTTATTGGTATAGCAGGGGCTGTAGTTGTTCTGCGCCGCAAGGGTTAGAGTTGCGAAGAGCAGGAAGATGGTGATGAGGATGTTGGTGTGTTTCATTGTTAGATTTATTTGATTTATTATAAATTTTGCCCATACCATACGGTTATGACCGCTTGAATTAGTCACGAACACAACGAACAGGCATCGCCCATGTACAAAAATCTTCTAAGTTTGGAATCTGATCAGGTTGCATTGGTTGCGGATAATCATAATAAAAACACCAAAAATCGCCATTAAAACATTCTTTTTGTCCAGGTGTATCTGACCAAAACAACGCAATCTGTCCTGATTTTTCTGATTTATTATCTATATCTACAATAGGACAACCTATGATGTCGTCAATCTGAAAAGGCATAGCATTAAAGCCACTGGCATTATTTAACGTCACGTCATATCCTACAGCATACTGAAAACCACTTTCTTTCCATCCATTTGACGAACATAAGGCTTTAGCGACATTTCCATTATCACCACCAATAGACCATCTGGTTCCACAATAATCGAATAAAATTTTCCAGTCTTTTCCGTTTGGCAAATGCCATCCTTTAGGACACACCACTTTTGCAGCCATGCAAGTATATTGATAACCATATTCTCGAATTGAAACGGTATCATTATCATAACCAGGAGCACAAAAAGCACAATCAGCTCCCACCTGTCCTCCTTGCAAAAAACGAAATGGAACTCCTATGTTATTGCGAGTAGCACGCATATTCTCAGCCATCCAACATTGCGTTCCAATTTGAATAGTTTTATATACATTCCCTTCAATATCTTTCATGCTTTTACATAGATTTAACTTCCTTTCACACTCACTAATTTTCTTCTGAGCTTCGCTTGGATTACCGCCGGCACATTGCTTGGCGGTGGCGTAATAGGTGCGGGCCTCGCTGTACTTGCCTTGGCTGAAGGCGGCGTTGCCCTTGCTCATGTTGTTGGTGTAACAGGGACTGTAGTCGCTTTGGGCCACGAGGACAAATGTCAAGGCCATAATGACAATAAATGTGATAAGTTTTTTCATAATTACAGGCCTTTGAATCTTTTTAATTCTTCCACATATTTGATTTCACTGGTAGAGCCCAAGGCAATGTTTTTTTGCAAGGCACTAATTTTTTGTTGAACCGCAACACGCATAAGGTTCTCCTCATCTCTTATGCCAGATGTCAAATCTTTTCCAAGAGCAGTCTCTATATCTGCTAACTCTTGAGATAAAGACTCCAGCCCAACCCAACATGCGTTCAGTTCATCAACCACCCCGTCAAAATCCTGCCATGTATTGGACAATTTTGTACGAACTTCTTCTGCCTTACGTATTTGCGACATGACTTCATCCCCACTCAGATTCAGCATGGCCTGTCGGGCCTGGCTTGCATGTTCGCCATCAGGATATTTCATATAAAAGTTATAATAGTCCTGATATGATAAACTCCCGTCAATTTTCTCCCAAGCTTTCCGTTCATTAGGCAATAACGCCATCACTATGGTAAACACAGCCAATACAGCCACCGCCACGCCCAAAATAATTTTGGCGATTTTTCCCTGCCGACGATTATCATCATGTTTCTCTACTTCTGGCTGTGGCCTGTGCAAGTTCGCATTTGGAGTTTCAGAGGCTTCCGGCATCGGCACATTAACCCTTCTCATGGTAGGTCGGCCTCCGGCACTATTGTTGTTTTCCGGCTCATTTCTATTGTTCCGTTTCAAAGATGACAAGTCCCAATAACCCTGCCGAATCCTGACATCACAAATTTCACTGATTTGCTCTGCCGTGGGACGGTCCCATGTTTCTTTTGCCAAGCAACATTCCACCAGTTCTTTCAATTTGGCGGGATAATCACCCTTTATTTCAGGTATTTCAGCACCGCCTTTCTGCATGCCTCCGCCAATATCACCAAACGGCACATCACCACACATCAACTCATACACCGTGGCTCCCAGCGACCAAATATCACTGGCCTTGATGGTTTCGGGATTGCGGCTGAAACGTTCCGGTCCCATATAGGCCATGGTTCCTGCCCCTTTCTTGTCTCCCACACTTCTGCGCAAGGTGCTTCTCATCTTGGTGCTGATACCGAAATCTGTCACCTTATAACATCCCGTTGAATCTATCAGCACATTGTCGGGTTTGATATCCTGATGTATCACACCGTTTTCGTGCAAATAGGCCAAAGCAGACGACACATCGTGCATAAAATGCAAAACCTGGTCCTCATTGGCCAAACCCACCATATTCATGGCACTTCCCTGCTCACAGAATGGCAGCACCAAATAAGGAGATCCATTGTAATCATCAAAGTAAGTGGGAGTTAGCAAATTTTGGTGACTCATGTTGAACACCAAGGCAAACTCCTCGCTGAAGGTTTTGGTGCCGTTTTCGTCAAGGCCTTTTTCTGGAGCGTAGATCTTAAGAGCCACGGTAAGGTTTCCAGCCTTGGTATCTTCGGCTTTCCACACTTCCGAAAAGGCCCCCTGCCCCATGCGTTTCAACAGTTTGTATCTTTTAGCGAATATAGTCTGTTCTACTAACATATTATTGTATTTAAAAGTTATAAAGTTGCGTCATCCATCTATTTCTTCGACGTTGTGTCATTACCTTTTTCTGTTTTCTCAATAGCGTCCTCAACTGGTTTAGGCACGGGAGTCAAATTTTCGTTAGGTTTTTTATTGATTTCTCCTTCCTCAGTTTTTTTCTGGGAAGCAACAATTTCCTTAAGTTTTTTCTTCACTTCTGTGTCTTCTTTAGGTGCTGACTCCTTTTTATCCATTGGGGTTTCGGACAACTCTTGGGCGGCGGTGTCATTGTGCGTCAGTGTATCGGTTACCGCCAAATCGGTCTGCTCTCCGTCTTCCAAAGGTTTGGAAAGAAATAGTTTCACCGACAAAATTCCAATAATAACCAGCAACAATACGATAAAGCCACCTATCACTATGTTCTTCTTTTTATTGGGATTTTTGACACCCTCCAGTGTTTTTTTTTCTCCAGAAGATGTGACAGGCTGATCCTCCTTTTGCAAAGGCATCTTGGCCCCAGCTTTAACCACTTTAAGCATGGTCAGGGTCACATTGTCATGCCCCCCGGCTGTGAGAGCACCCTCTATCAGGTTTTTCTTACACTGGCCCAAATCAGGATAATAAGCATCAAGCACCTGCTGCATCTCGGAGTCACGCAGCATACCACACAAACCATCGCTGCACAACAAAATAACCTCTCCCTCGTGAAGATGACAAGTTATAACATCGGGAGCGGCGGGCTTACTTAAATCGCCCAAACTTGAGGTGATGATGTTACTGTCGGGATGGTCGAAAGCCAACTCGGGCAGCAACTTGCCGGCATCCACCAGTTCCTGCACGTAGGAATGGTCTTTCGACAACTGTCTGAGACCCGAATTGGGGTGATAGGAATAGGCCCGGCTGTCGCCACACCAAGCAATATGGACATCCTCGCCTATGGCCCAAGCCATCACAATGGTGGTGCCCATTCCCTCAGTGGCGGTATCAGAGGCGCTTCTGCGCTTGATGCGATTGTCAGCCTCTATCACCACCTGCTTCATATAAGTATGTATAGCAGTGGTATTAGCTGTAATCTCTTGGGTAAGCTTATCGGGAGCAAAAAATTCCTTGACGGTTTTCACCGCGATATCGGACGCCACTTCTCCGGCGTTCATGCCTCCCATGCCATCTGCCACCACCATCATAGAGCCTTTCTCACCCAATTCAAAGGGCTCGCTGCCTTCTTGGGGTACAAACCAGTTGTCTGTCGTCAAATCCTGACAGACTATAAAATTATCCTCGTTATTTGTTCTGATAAGTCCCACATTGGTCAAAGCCGTGAGACTAAGTTTTATTTTCGACATAATATTCAAATTAAATGTATAATAAGTGTTATTTCTTCACGGGACTGAGGTCTGCATCCTGTGCCTTCGGAGTAGCACTTTTGTTTTCTCCCGCGGCAGGGGCTTCCTTGCCATTGTCGTTTTTGCCCGCATTGCCTTTAGACTTGTTTTTTTTCGAATTTTTCTTTCCCGCCTTATCTATTGTTGCAGTTGTGCTTGCGCCATCTGTTTTCACGCTGTCTTTGGCACTGTTAGTTTTTATCAAATTCAACGTATCCACAGCATTGCCCACAGGCTCACAACTCAAGAAAATCTCATCGGTCTTCCTCAAATACCAGTCCTCCCCTTTCTTCACCATAATGCCGGCATATTTGAAAGTAATCTGTCCCATTGAGTAAACAGGCACAAAGAACGCGCCTCCCACAATGTTCTTCACCTTCATAGACGGTGTCTGCTCTATTGGACACAAAAGGTTTCTCTTGTCGAAGGAAAACGCGAACTTGTGAGCATCCATAGTAAGGGTTGACGTCTCATCTGCCTCAAGATTGCCATTGGAGCACAGCAATACCAGCCAGCCGCTGGCTTCGCCTTCCGCCAGCGCTTCGGCATGTACTGAGGAGACCTGCTGCAATCCCTTAGTATAAACCACCGCAGAATCTTTGGAATACACATACTCAAGTGCCTCATACGAGACCTTCTCATACTGGCTTTTTCCAGCATATCGGATTTCAGTCATAGAAATTTTAGGCGTATATTCCTTGCTGCCACGGTATTTGTCGTAAGCATTGTCGGTACGCCACGGCTCAGCGGTAACAGTCGGCATGGCCAGTCCGCAGTCGGTGAACAAGGCCACCCCGTAAGCTCTGCCAAAATATTCCCTGCCAGAACGGCCGAATTCCTCCTGCTGGGTATTGGCTAACACGTAATTCTGGCGTACCATGACCACCGCCTCTTCAAGGGCGTTTTTCACCATTTTCTGACCTTCGGAAGTCAAATCCAATTGGGCTACAGCACTAGTCACAAAGCCCAGAACAACTATAATAAGCATTAACTTTTTCATTATCTCTGTCTTTTATCGTTTAACATTTTTAACCGGAACAAGATGATTATACTGTTCGGACTGATAATCGCCACGGGAGACAATACCCACAGCCACCAACTTGCCATTGCGATTAGCAAACACAGGACCACCTGAGTTGCCATGGTCAACACCCGAGGTTATCATTATACAGCCACTGTCATTGAGACCATCACGGGCCACTGACAACTCGTTGAAGATAGGCTCGATTTTCCGATTACCGTCATCCACACCAAGACCCATGGGAAATCCCAGCACATATAGTTTTTCCCCCGCCTTCAAAGTGGAAGAACCCGCATAGTCGGCAATGATATTTCCTGTTTGGTTTGTGTGAGCACTTGCCCAATCCGTTCCGAACATACTCTTATTACCAACCATGAGTTCCCCGTTTCTGTTAATCAACGGCATCGGCAAGGTGATATCTATATCGTCATCCCACTCTACCACTATATCCTGACTCTTGTCTTGATTGAAATCATAGCTGGTAAATTTGATAACATTATCACCATAATATGCTTTAATGACCGAATAGACTTTCCCTACTCCTGCTGTTGCCAAAGCATTTACCATACGCATGTTTTCATCACTGATAGAATACAACCATGGCTCCACACAATGGCGGGCAGTCAGCAACGTACCGTCATTCAACAGGAAAGCTGTACCACCGCAAGCGCCCACCGCCTTCTTCTCTCCGTCATACTCTACATAGACAATAGTTTCCAGATAACAAACACTACCTTTGACATCCTCTAACATTGTGGCGATATCACCTGTAGGCCTGGAACCACCTCCTCCGGAATATTTGGGTCTCACTTTTGAGATGGAATCCAATCTTGCTATTTCCTTGTTCAGTTCACTGTTCTTTTGCAAGGCCTCGTTAGTTCTGTTTTTGTATGTATCCAACACCGCCACCAAATCTTTTAGTTTATTGTGACTGTGAAAACCATAGCCCACACCACCGGCAATGGCGAATACCAACAGTATCGACAATACCGTCATGGCTTTTTTGTATGGAGCAAGAGCCTGCTTGCGGAATAAACTCAAACGGGCGCTTAAACCGATGCTTTTCACCATCGATTGTTCGCCTGGCGGAATGATGAAGCCCAACTTCGGCCCGTTGGTAGAGAGTTGGATTTCGTCGCCGTTCTGCAGATACCAACGGTCTTTGACAGGAATACCATTCAAATAGGTGGTATTGGTCTTCGACATCTGAATCAGCACATAATTGTCGCCTTCCTTCCTGATGGCGGCATGCTCACGGCTCACCGTGCCAAACGACTCGTCAAAACGCACCTGGCATTTCGGGTCGCGGCCTATCATGACCTCGTCAATGATGATGCGCTGCGACTCGCCAGCCTTATGGTATTGAGACGACACCTTGTGTTCCAAAATATAAAAACGTCTTCCAGAAGAGTTGAAGACGGCTCCCAGACCCGAACCCACGGACCCGGAAAAAGATTGTTTGAATTGTTGATTTGTTGCTTGCATAATATTAATGGTTTAAAAATTCTCAAAACGTAATTTGGTGTCACCTACCGACAGGATGTCGCCCGGTTGCAGTATGGCACCCTCTTGATTCACCTCCGAAGAGTTGATATAAGTGCCGTTGGTGGAGGTATGCCAACACCGTTCATACTTGTCCCACTGGCCATCACGCACATACAGCACATTGTACTCCTCGTCGAATTCCAAAGTGCAATGGTGCCGCGAAATGTATGAGCTTTGCTGCTCGCAAATCACCAAATCGTTATTCTCCTCCCGACCCAGTGTCAACAGATTTCCATACGCCTCCATAAAGCGGTTCAAATCGTACACTTTGCCGTATTCCTCACCCTGCATCACCCGAAGCAGGATACCGCTGCCCGAACCCTTGTAATCGCGCACAGGCTCCACAGAGGGAATCTCCGGGAACTGCCGGATAATCTCGTCCACCGACTGGATACGTTGTTTGTAATCTGGAATCAAACACCCTTCCACAATATCTCTCCACCTTGAATCAATACCGTCAACGCTCAGTGGATAGCGGTTCCACTTGCCAGAAGAGGCATTCTGCTGGTAGATAACCAACTCATTCTGGTTGGTCAAGGGACCAAAAGGCAATTGCCCCGTAATAAGCTGATACAACATCACCCCGAACGAGAATATATCGGTAGTAGGCAATACGGTAGCGTCACCCCGCATTCGCTTCACCTGTTCTGGAGGCATGTAGGCGTATGTGCCGAATATCTGCATGGGTTTCCCCAGGATATTCCGCTCCGTCATACGCTTGTTGCGATCTCCACTGATACCGAAATCTGTAAGAACTGCCCAATCCTCGTCTTTTAGCAACACATTCTCAGGTTTCAAATCTCGGTGAACCTTCCCACACGAGTGCAAAGCCTGAAGGCCATACAGCACATTCAAACCCACACTGCTCAACATGGAACTGGAAATTAGAGAACGTCCGTCATCTGTAATATATTTGCCAACATCACCATTAGGGCAAAACTCCATCACAATATACGGATTGCCATTTACCATCCCATAATCCAACGAACGGACCAAATATTGGCTGTCTATCTGACCAGTCTCATACTCCATCTTGAAACGTTGCTGCAACTCGCCCCTGATGGTTGACGGCACCTCCCACAACTTGAGCAACTTCAAGGCATAAGTCTCTGAAGGGCTGGCACCCGACACCTTGAAGACCTTGCCGAAAGCTCCCTCTCCTAACGACTTCGATATGACATAACGATGGTCAATGTTTTCTCCAACCGAAAAATCACATCGACTAACAATTTCAGTCATGACAATTGGATTTAAAAGGATATCTCAAACACTCTGTCTCCAATAATCACTATATCACCGGGCTGCAACTCATGCTTTTGGGTGAGCACCAAAGAGGTGGCCAAGCCCGAGCTACGGTTCTCCAGAAACCACTTGCCGTTCTCCAATGACAGCATGGCATGCTCGCTGCGCGATATCGTGGGATTGTCAGCCTCCACATTATCGCGCTTCAATAAATTCTGCTCGTCAGAAAAGGTCAGTGCCAAGGGCACAAAGTCGTTCTCATCGTATGCGTTTATGGCCGTTAAATTAATCTTATTGCGTTTGTGACGTCCCGGGGCTATTGTTTTCTTGAACTCATTGGAAGATGAGCCTTGTACACGGACCGGCTGAACCCGGGCTTCCTGTTGACGAGGAGCAACAGCTCGTGGTTGAACTTCCTCACTTGCATACCCTTCAATGACAGTGTGACACTGTGGACAAGTACGACCTCCCTTTCTCATAGGATAGCCACATTCCGGACATGTGCCCGGTTCAACCTCCGTAATGTCACGATAATTGGTTTTACGATGGCTTTGCTGATTGGTAGAGCCATTCGCATAACTGGCATTCGCTTCTATCACTGTTCTTTTTAGGTTCACAGCATCATTACCCATGGTATTTCCACCACTGTATTGATTATTATCAACAATGGTATTGCCATCTAAAAGGCCATTGCACTTTTCACAACGGGTGTTGGTGTCAGGATTCTCTCCCCACCCGCAATTATTACATCTTTTCATGTTTGTGTGTTTTTATTTTTTTGTTCTTGTTCCCTACACAGCGTTGATGCCTTGTGTGTAGTTTGATGATAATTTTTGATGTTATTCTGAATTATTGTGATTATGTTTACTTTACCTGCTTGGCTGAAGGCGGCATTCCCTTTGGCCATTCAGTTTATCCAGCGCCCTTGTCCTTCTCGTGCCTCCTTGCGGCCTCGTCCCTCAGCCGCTTTCCGGCACTCTTTGGACAAGTCTCCTCCCTTTAGCTCAAAATACTGCGCCAGATACCCCTGCTAGCGAACTAAGGACAGGCGGAAACCGAGGAAGAGGTAGCGGTTGCCGGGGGTGTCGTAGTTGCGGCGAGACACCCGGCAGATCCTGGCGTCGTAGTCCCAACTGCCGCCCCGGAGCACACGGCCCGAGCCCGATGAGGGTCCCGTGGGATTGGTCTGTGAGGAACTGCTATAACTCCCATACCAATCTTCGCACCACTCCCACACGTTGCCACTCATGTCGTACAGTCCAAGCTCGTTGGACTGCTTGCCTTTCACGGGATGGGTTGAGCTACCACTATTGTCCCAGTACCAAGCCACGTCCCCTATACTATTACTACCCGCATATTTGCAATGCCGGCTCTTGTTCCCGCCCCGCGCCGCATACTCCCACTGTGCCTCTGTGGGCAGCGCGAATGTCTTGCCTGTCAAGGCGTTCAACTTGCGGATGAACTCCTGGCAGTCGTCCCAGCTGACATTCTCCACAGGTCTGTTATCCCCCTTGAAACGTGATGGATTGCTCCCCATCACCGCCTCCCACAACGCCTGCGTCACCTCCGTCTCCCCTATCCAGTAGTCGCTCAATGTCACCTGATGTGATGGTTTCTCACCACCATAGCAGTCGCCGCCCTGCTCCGAGGTGCAGCCCATGGTGAAGGTGCCGCCCTGCACATAAACCATCTTGAAGGTCACGCCGTTCACGGTGATATATTCATAACCTCTGGATTTGGCTTCATCTATGGCTCGTTGTCTTGCCGCCTCCGCCTCCGCCTTCCGCTTCGCCTCCGCGGCCTCCTGTTCCGCTTTCCGTTTTGCCTCCGCGGCCTCTTGTTGCGCTTTTAGCTTCGCATCGCAGCTGTTGATCTTCCGCTGCGCCTCAGTAGGATTTCCTCCTACACATTGTTTTGCCTTTGCATAGTAAGTTTTCGCCTCACTGTATTTACCCTGATTGTAGGCGGCATTTCCCTTGGCCATAAATTCAGTATAGCAAGGGCTGTAGCTCTGCGCTGAAAGCGACAATGAAATAAACAAAAAAATGGTGATAATGCAGAATTGTTTCATTGGCATATATGTTTATCTGACTTCTCAATGTTTTTTAGCCTTCAAATTTCAAAAAATTTTTTGAAACAAACAATATACGAATGTTGCAATTTTCACCACAATCTGTTGCAATCTCTTCCTATAAGTCAAACAATATTTAAATTTTCACATCAAACAATAGTTAAAAACAACTATCGCACAGCCTTTTTTTTCAAAAAAAACAAAAAGAAGCGCCTCTGTAAACCTCCTCTTTCCCAATGAGAAACATACAATCTGACAAAACAACACCACCCAAAACGCAAGCCGCTTACAAGGACAGAAACACCTCAATTTCGGTTTTCGTTAATTTTCAGAAGTTTTTCAACAAAATCTCGACTCCTTTGCTGGTCATTCCCTCCAGGGGGTAGTTGGTCTTCTGCAATTACTTGACAAGTTTACCTCAACCCGCCATAGCTCTTGGCAGCCGCCTCCAGTGCCTCTTCGGTGGTGTACTGCTCATAGTAAGTGCAGCGGGTGACGATGCTCTGCGTCGAGCAGTTCCTGCCCATCACACGCACCAATGCCCAACCTTTCATCTCGTTGGCGAAGTCGTTGTCCACCAAAGCTAAGCATCCGTCCACCATGGTGAACTCGTCCCGTTTCACCTCACGCATCTTGAAACTCACCTGAGGACAATCCTCACGAAAGAACTGTTGCTCAACAGAATAGAGCAAAAAGACCTCGTTGGGCCAGAGATCGTCGGCCTTGCGGTCGGTGATGAGTGCCGGAGTGTCTTGCTGCTCCCCTATCCATTGCCAGATGGGCTGCAATGAACCTTCGCTCACGGGGATGCCGGGCATCAGCAATGTACCTCTGACAGATGATTTGTCTTTGGGCAGATAGACCACTGGCAGTTGGTTGGCCAATGAAAGGAAGCGGTGGTAGGCGGTCTTACTTTCGGTAAACATGGGCGACCATCTCGACAGTTCCTTCCATAGGGCGAGGCTGTGGCGCATCCGCTGCCGCTGGATGAACTGCTTAGGGGTGTTGCTGCGGCCGTATGAAGTGGACACCCTTGTAACAACGGTCCCGTTCCTGAGGTATTTGGTCACTCCAAGTGATGGAATCCTGCCGATGATTTCGGATCCCTTAAGTGGTTGTTTGATTTTCATGACTTTATCATTTGTTGGGTTATTGTATCAATTGTTTCTAATCAGCATCGTATTTGCTTTGCCTCAGCCAAGCACCTGCCAAGTGTTTATAGAGTACTTGAAAGGCACTTGTGCCGTATCAGACAAGGAGCAGACTCGAAACTTGTTCGATATTTCCCCCTTACTTCTCCGTCATTTCTTCGATAAAAAATCGAAGAACTATCGAAGAACTATCGAAGAACTAACGAACAACTGACGGAGAAATGGCGACTCTGCCCGCTCTTTGGTCGCTCTCAGCTCCCTTCCAGCTCCTTTCCTGCTCCTTGGCAAATACTTGACAACTTTTGTATTCCCAATCTATAGCCGGTGAGCAGGGCTCATGGGTTAACCTTGGACAGAAGAAACAACTTTCCAGTCGTCAATCTTATGCGTTTCGCTGGAGAAGTTCACCCCTATTTTGTACAGTTTTCTGGGGTCATTCGCAAATGGAAGCGCATAACCCTTGTCCTCAATCTGCCGCAAAGCGATGGCGGCGGTCTTATCAACCTTCAACTCAAGGATATAAATATAGTCAGTGGTTTGCATCAGAATGTCCATACGTCCATCGGAGGTATGGCGCTCCACTTCTACATACAAGCCCAACAGCTTGAAGAAGACATACAGCGTGTTCTGGAAATAAACCTCGGCATTACCCACTATCTGGTAGTCACCATCGGCAAACAAGGCCTCCAACCTCCGCATGAAGCCCTCCGCATCACCGTTTCTAACATCCTTGACGAAACGAGCCACCGAAAACGAACTTTTGTTGAGGGTTATCTTGGGTGCATAAAAGGGATAGAGGAACTTGGTGAAACCTTCCTCCACCTCACGGTTGGGAAAGCCCAAATAGTACTCACCAAAACGTTCATCGTAAGACTTGATGGTAAGATAGCCGCTCTGAAACAACAATGGCAGAGGGTTCTCGTCCATGATGTCGATCCTGTTGAGGATATCGGCAGTGAGCCCCTCGCGGGTCATCTCCTCCAGGGGATAGTTGGTCTTCTGCAATTGCTTGACGAGGAATGTGGGGGTACCCGTCTCGAACCAGTAATCGCCAAACTGACGACGGCCTACGGTATTCAACACACTGAAAGGATTGTACATGCCAGGACCACCCACGCAAAAATGGTAGCCATCAAAGTCTCTCTTCAACCGCATATAACAGTCTTCCTTGCTCATCCCATTGGCATCGGCCAACTCCTGAATGCCTTCGTCGAAACAGTCATGCAACTCGGTCTCCGTGATGCCACAAATATCCGCGTAGCGGGAGTCAAGAGAAATATCAGTCAAATGGTTCAAGTCGCTGAAAACACTCACCTTGCCGAATTTGGTGACACCTATGAGACAAGCGAATTTGATATACTCGTCACACGACTTGAGGTTGCCATAGAAAGCTTTCAGTGTGGAGCGGAACTCAGCCTGCAAAGCCTCATTGCCGATGGCTTGCAGCATGGGTTTGTCGTACTCGTCCACCAGGATGACGACACTCTTACCCGTCTGCTTGGCCACAGCTCTGATAAGAAGACCAAAGCGGGAGGCAAGAGAATAACCGCTGTCGGTTTGCACGCCATACTGCTGTTCCCAATTATTCAAGGAAATCGACAATTGTTCTTCAAGATCGCCAATCGTATCGTACTTTCCCACATTGAGGTCGAGATACAATATAGGATATTGCTCCCATTTCTCTTCCAGTGTACCAAGCGCAAGCCCCTCAAACAACTCTTTCTTCCCTTCGAAATAAGCCCGGATGGTTGATAGCAGCAGTGACTTTCCAAAGCGTCTGGGGCGGCTCAGGAAATAATAACGGCCCGTATTGACAAGATTGTATATGAGTTGTGTTTTGTCAACATAGGCGTATCCATCCTTGCGAAGGCTCTCAAAATGCTGTATTCCGATAGGGTATTTCATTGTGTCAATATTTCCGGCAAAGTTACATAAATTTCCCGAAATCTTATCTGCAAAATTCAGAAATTTATTTCAGGACAATTTACCCTGCCCATGAATCCGTCTTGCAACGACAAAATTCACTGGCAGGGCAACTGCTCTAAAAAACTATTTTCTGAAAGGGTTAGTTGTTTTCTTCCTCGTCAAACGCCTCATTTGCCATGCTGGCATAGAGATCGTTACGTTCTTCAGTTGAAAGCATGGCATCAGCATCCATGTTCTCGGTACGAAATTTATGGATGCGCTGGTAAAGATTCATACGGGTGCTGCTATCTTTGGCCATAGCCATTTTCGCACCTTTTGATGAATAATCAAAATTTCTGGCATTACGGATGGACAGCGTTACCGCCACCTCAACAGCATCCTGGTTGGCTCCCATATAGGTGAAGGTCCAGCCCTCATGGCGCAACTCATCCACGAGACTCTTCACTGCCGAAACGGAATACTCTTTGGAAGCGTTTTCCATGCCATCGGTAATGATGGTCACCACCACCATCGCATCTTTGAGATCTTTCACATGTTTGCGAATATCCGTCAAGGTAAAGCCCATTGCGTCAAACAAAGGCGTGCTGCAGCAAGGCTGGTATTCGTTCATATCCAGCAGCTGGGCTTCTGAAACCGGCACCTTGTCGTACAGCACTTTCATCTCGCAACCACAGAATGCCACCAACGAAAGGTAATGCTGCTGCGTTTCAGCGAATTTGTCCTGAGCCTTTTTGATACCCACCAGCGTCTCGTTGAAACCTTCTACCGCCGCTGATTTGATAGAGCCCATCGAACCGCTCTTGTCCAAAATCACCACATTGTAAACCTGAGTCTTTTCTTTCACATTTTCTTTTTTCATAACCAATTAAAATTAAAGATTGTTTTTTTCAATAACTACAGGTATAGAGAAGGCGAAAGATTGAAATCTATCGGTGGAAATTCAAAAAAATAAAAAAATTTTGCAGAGGATAAAAACTCACATTTTATTCGCACCACCATTCCACTACTCTTGACTCGTGAGCTTGCGGAACCACCAATTTTCCCAGCATTTTCTCAATAACAGCCTGCGGAACCGCGTCCTCGCGCGAGCGATTCCTTTCCAGCAAGCTTGGCCATGCCGTTTCCAGATAAACAATGCGGACATGGGCATGATAAGTCTCGAAGAGAGAGATAAGCGACTCTCGCATCTGCGTGGTAAAGTCAGTGGCATTCCACACAAAAGGCTGATGCTTACGCAGATACTCTTTAGCCTGGTCTCGACCTATGTTAGCCACCTTACCCTGTTCCTCTGTCGGAGAGATTTTATGCGTCCTGCGAATCTCGTCCAAGGAAATCATCGGAAGCTGAGGCAAATGGTGTCTAATCCAGAAATCCTTGCCAGTGCCGGGCAGTCCGCTCATAAGGATTACCTCGCCCCAGGTATCGTCAAACAAATCCTGCTCTTTCCACACATCCCTGCCCGAGAGAAACGCCCTTCGGGTATGCGGCGATAGGAAAGGATAGCATGCTTCATAACAGCCCTCTTCTTTGGCCAGTTCCTCGCACAGGGCAATCTTTTCCAACAACTCCCGCTGATCGGTGCATTCCCGGCCCAGCATGTCGGCTTTGCAAAGAATACAAAGCATCTTGATGGAGAAATAAGGTGTCAACAGACTGTCGGCCGCCATGCGATGCAATCTGAGACGACCATCTTGATGATCAATAGCGACCGGTGGAAATGAATGGTGACGGATGAGCAGACAGATGGCCTCTCGCACCTCCATCAACTCTTTCTGTCCGCATAGGCCATACTCTTTCCACAGCAACTCCCGTGCCATCCTGCTGCCTGTGGGCGCATGGTGAGGCGACTGCCAGATACCGGATTCAAGCACTGTGGTCGGAATCTTGCCGATATCATGAAGCAGGGCCGCAACATATAATATATGCTGTTGCAATTCATTGAGTTCCTGATATTCCGGAAGACTTTTCAACGCCTCAACAACCATCCTCGTGTGCACATACACATTCCCTTCGGCATGATACATGGGGGATTGTTGTGTCTGACACAATCCCTCCGCAAAGCGGTCCAAAGCAGTAGATTCTATGTTCTTCCAGTCTATCATCAAATTTAGTTTAATGTTTATGAGAGTTTAGTTTAGAGATGGTTTTATAGCTTACCGATTAATGTTTCAAGTTATTATGAAAAGAGTTCTGATATGGGACATTTTATTCTGTTTGGCACAATGGGGCGGTCTAACCATTGCGTTTGAGGGGTTTCCACTGTTTGAAGAAACGAAGCGCGCACATACTTCATACGGTCAACCACCTCCCCGTTTTCTTCCACCTTGATATAGATTCCCTCCATGGTTCTGGCGGCATCGGTCTCACGGCAAATCTGGTCGGCATCCAAGCCGAGCCGTAGTGCGTCTTCGCGAAGATGTTCTATGTGATAGTCAGAGATATACAGCGAGTCGCCCAGATATTTCAGGATTTCATCCATACTTTTGAATATCCCGCTGGCAAGTACCGGCACATGGCAAACGGGCAGGCATTCCAGCAATTTATGGCGTGAAGAAGTGTCGAGGAATTTCCCTGTTTCTCGGTCAAGCACATCGAATTCCATGAAATAATGTGGCAGCATATCGTAATAGATACTATGCTTGGCATACATCCATTCGCCATACATGATGTAGCGGCAGCCAAGCACCTTGTATAATCTGTCCTGTTGGACGGCAGCCCACTGTTTCAGCAAGTCATAGTGCCGCTCACGATAGCCACCCGTCAAGAAATGGCCACGGCTTTGCAGGCGCAGCTCTCCATCTGCAGAAAAAGAAATGGCCGAGTTCGCCCCGTCGATTTTCTCTTCCAGCACCACATTCCGACCGGCAAGCTCGCTAAACGGCCGCTGGCTCAAGTCCTCATCACCCGGCTGTAATCTCGACCCCCGCAAATGCGGTGTCCTTGGATATTTTATGATAACATCTTCAAATCCCATAAACCCTAAATTCTAAACTTTAATCCAGTAATCCAAAATCCATAATTCATAATCCATAATCCAAAACCTCCTAACCCTCCTAACCCTCCTAACCTTCTAACCCCTAAAACCTAAAACCTAAAACCTATCTCGTCACCACAGCAACCCTATGATTCGTCACCGATATAAACTTCACTTTGCCGCATCCATTCTTCAAAAAGAGTGATTCCAAATCCTCATTCGAGAAGAGATGGATATGCTCCGGATTATCATCAGCTTTGGACGGCACCGACACGATGATGTAGTTTTTGGCCAAGCGGACTGCATTGCGAACCACCGCCTCCGTGTCAGGAATATGCTCCATCACTTCCAGCATGGTCACCACATCAAAGGACTTGTCGGGGGCATCCCAAGTACAGATGTCGCCTAACACCGGGTGAAGGTTTTCGATGCCTCCATCGTGCAGGCACTGAAGCAGTTCCACTCGGTGCGGCAGAATATCGAGGCTCGTCACCTCCAAATCTGGAAACTCTCTAAGAAGGGGGAAAAGAAACACTCCCCGGCCGCTACCCACATCGAGCAGCGACTGACACTGTCCCATAGGTACTATCCCCTGCAGGAAACCCAGCACCACCTGCACCCGTGGCAGGTCATCCTTCAGTTTGAAATAATAGTCTTTCCGCTCGGGAGCCTTCTCCGCATCCTTATACCGCAGTTCGAAGCCCCGTTTATAAGCGTCAAAAAGCCGTGGAATATAATCTCTGTCACACATCATGTATTAATAGCATTTTCACACCGATATTCAATTTAATAATTACAAGTGCAAAAATAATCAATTTCTCCGAACTTCCACATATTCATGTATTCGGCGACATTGGTTATCTTTTACATTTTTGTAACTTCTCCACACCACAAATCATCCGCCATGTGCAGAATCAGGTCATGCATTTCAAGGTCATCCTTGTAGAACTGGGGAATAGCCTCGTAACCGATAGCGGATCCAAGGATGTTGCCGCAGACGGCTCCGGTGCTGTCACTGTCGCCGCCATGGTTCACCGCTGCAACCATCGCCTCCTCAAAATCATCGAAGTATTTCAAGGCGCAATAAAGGGCGATGGCCAAAGCCTCTTCACCTGTCCACCCTTCGCCTAAACTCATTACGTTATCCAAGTCCGATGCGTTGTTCGAAGCATAGAGGATGGCCTTCTCCGCCAAGTTGGCCATAAACTCCACCTCTTTGGGGTTGAATTCGTACAACTTGCGCATCATTTCCACCCCCTCGCGGATATAGCGTTTCATACTCACCTGTGTTGGCACGGAATCCAATGCCAAACAGTAGATGATATGCGACATCAATGCAGCAGGGATATATCCGAGGGGATGCAGGTGTGTTATTTCCGCCGCATCACCTGCCAAGCGGTCGGCCTCCTCGATGCTCATGCGTCCCTCCACCGCGGCATAAAGCGGAATGGGAGCCACACGCATCACTCCACCACAACCCTTGCTGTTGTTCTGCGGCTCTCTTCCACGATAAATGGCGTCGAGTGCGGACATACAGGTGTTGCCTGGAGCGCGACGAGCATTCAACTCAGGAATGTTGCTGATCCAACAATCATTAAACTTATTGGACTTTTCTCTAGTTTGGGTCATGTACCACTCGATATAAGCCCTACAAATGCTAAACTTCGGGGCAATCCCAAGTCGCTTGGCATTGAGCAGCCCATTGGCTGTGAAAAGCGTCATCTGCGTATCATCCGACACCACGGCCTCGTTATTATGGGAAAGTCTGAATCGTGTGATTCCCCGTTCCCCGAAGTGGTGCCTAATTTGTTCCACCCCCATAAATTCCACAGGGTAACCCAATGCGTCGCCAACCGCACCACCAACCAGCGAACCGCGAATTCTGTCTTGAAGTTTGTTCATATTTTTTCCTATTAAAGTTTAATTTAATGTCATTCGGAAGTACCCATCCGGCCAGCATAGAAAGAATCAACTGTTTCCTTTCCAGCTATCATTCTACCAAATTTCGCCCTCCCAAAACACATACATTCTTTCCAAAGCAGCCTGATTGCCATACGGGTATGGTCCGTTACGCATTATATTCAAATGTGCACTAAGTCTTTGGAAAAGGAAACGTGCTGTAGTGTCATCCGGATGAGCCTCCACATATTTTAGGATAGTGTGTGCGACAAGCCTACGATAATAGTTATAGCGTATATTGGGACTGTAACAATCTTTTGATGCACAAACATTCATTTCATTATACATACAGCGATAGGCGCGCCATAGCGTAAAAAGCAAGGGAGAATACTCGCCTGCTTCCATCGACTTCTCCATTTCGTACAGAATACGATCTTTTTTGTCATAGATATTTTCGCTTGCACTGCACCCTGCCAATGCAATCAGTTTGGCATTCCTCAAGTCAACATCCGCTTCCGCAAGCATACTGTTATACAGACTTTCAGTCTGTTCGTTGTCAGGTTCAGCTTCTTGGCTTACGTAGATGGAATAAATTGGCGGAAAATAGGTAGCAGGATTGATAGCACGAAAAAGTTGTGCGGTGTCGGTGTTGTCTTTTCCCGGCATCCATGGATGCAAAAAATTGTCATATTCTTCGCACAATTCATATATTTTGCCATTATTCTGAATGAATAATTTATTGTCCCAATTAAAATAGCCGTCTTTTTGGAGTTTATTTTCTTTCTGATTGAAAATAGCGGCATTGAGGTCTCGAATTTGTGTCACAATATCCCGAAACTCTGGATTTCTTACCGAACTCACATCCACCGCACTGATTTCTTTAACCAAGTCTTTTTCATCTTGCAGATATCTGATATAAACGTCTCCATCGGTGGATATACTGTAATAAATCTGGCAGGCATTGTAATAATCCACCATATTGGTCAGCATCGCATCATTTTCCCATCCTGAACACAGCCTCAACGGTTGCAAGGTTGAGCAAACGAATCTATATCCATCAATATCCTTCTCTACAGCATACAGAACGCTATCCTGGATATAGCTGAGCATCAGCTTGTCCTGATTAGCATTTCCTCCGCAGTCATGTTGCCCCACGGCATTAGTACTCGAAATCAACAGGAGGACTATAATTGTAAAAATTGTCTTGTTCATTGTTTTTTTTATTGATACAATACTACTGCTCAATCAACTATATATTTTTCTCGACTGGACATCCCTTAAAAGCAGTTTCGTCGATTTTAACCGGACCAGCTGGAAGACGAACCTCTGTCAGAGTACTCTGTCCTATCTCCTTCACTCCCGATGGGATATGCAAATGAGACAAACTCTCACAATCCGTAAAAACATCATACTCAATGGTTTCCAAGGAAATGGTGGTCACCCCTTCCGGAACAACATATTCGCCCTGATATCCACGAGGAAATCTTGTCAGCGTTTTCCCGTCTTTGGAAAAATCAATTAATTTTACATAGTCACGTGCCATTTCTTCGATATTTTTATGGTTAATTTCTATCCTCAATCTATACTAAAATGCAATATTTTATAATCAACTCATTTTCACAGTATCAAAAGCAAATTTATGCCAACATTTCGGGCATAAGGTCTATTTCAAACACTTTCCTGTTATGATTTTTCGCCTGTTCCACAATCTGGTCAATCAGCCATCCCATGTCCGGCTGCTCTGTCCTGGCCTTCTCAAGCATTTCCACCGATGCGTCAAAACGTCTCAGTTCACGCAGCAGTTCCCCTTTCAGTATGGTATCGACTTCGTCGAATTGCAGAAGTTCTTCCCTGATGTTTCTAATTACCGACAAAATGGTTCCTTCTAACACAACTCCACCAGGATATTCTCTGAACATGTCATTATATACATGCAAAAGCATCGGATAAGACACCTTTTTTTGTTCTTCCGTCAATAATTTCCCGAGTTCCCGATCAGCACCCATCAAATCTGACCAATCAAACTTGTTAAATCCATCGGATTCACAGTCACTTTTACCACAATCCATTTCACCCTGAAAGTAGTAATTGCCATATTTCGAACGTTTTTGTATGGGTGACAGTTTGGTCAACATCGGAACTTCCCCTTTCGCATCCGACCATAGTTTCCCGTCGGAGCCACTTTCCGCCAAACGCTTGAGCACCTTCTTAAAGGAGACACAAGCCGGATAATCCAAAACAAGAGAGGTTACGTACAACATTTTACTGAATTTTTGGGTTTGTAATTCTTTTTATAAGTATAGAGGGTGAAAGGCGGCGGAATCTATCAGTGGAAAGCTAAATATCTTTCTCCACAACCTTGTCATGACAGTTTTCTTGTATTTGCCAAACGTATCTATAAGAATCATTGTCCCTCTTACCTATATTGATTGCTTGTTTTTATATTATTTAACACAAATCAGTCATTCGAAGAAACTACAGCACCGTGATAGTTCCGGTCAGCTGGTGGGGAATACCGCGTTTGTCGGTGAAGTTGATCAAGTAGGTGTATATATAGTTTCTAAGAATCTCACCAGTATGCGGATTGCGAACTCCCTCCCATTTAAAATCCTTGTCCTTGGAATAATAGACCAACTCTCCCCAACGACTGTAAATGCGAATTTCAAAATCCTCAATTATGGGCTTGTAATGGTCATGAATACAGAAGAAATCATTTATTCCGTCACCCAGTCCAGGTGTAATAGCATTGGGCAAATACACGTTGAATTCGCAATTCTCTATCTTGTACCAAGCCGACATGCTGCAGTTGCCCTGGGTGGCCGTCACCGTATAGAGACCCGGTTGCGTCACCACAATGGTCTGGCTGCTCTCGCCCGTGCTCCACAGATAGCTAGTGGCATTGGTCTCCGCCGATAGCTCGGCTGCGTATTCCTCACAGAAGTCGGAGGTCAGAGAGACAATAGACACCGAAGTGTCTATCACAGTAAGATACAGGTTCACCACACTGTCGCAGCCGTCCAGGCTCTGCAGCTGCTGCGTCAAATCCAATTCGGTCAAACCATGAGTCTGTGCGGACGACACCACAAAACCGTTCTGGTTATAACCCTCTCCCTCACATATCATGTCATTCAGATTCAGCTCATACACCTGATTCACAGTTAAATACAATGTAACCACACTATCACAACCTCCGGCAGTTGAATATTGGAAATAGTAAGTGGACACTTGTGGGGTGCCAACTCCGAAAACAGTGTCATTATAGGTATAAGGCATCTCGTTTTGACATATCGTCAGCTGCTCTTCAGAATAAGTTGAAGGCAGAACGGTCAACAACAAAGTCACCATACTGTCGCAGCCGCTAACAGTCTGCAGATGCACCATGCTGATAATAGTGCCAGGAGAAGCGGTGGCTTCCGCAGATATATCGAAACCGTTCTCCTGATAAGGGTAGCCCTGACATACGGAGGCAGTTATCGTGTCAGAGTAGTTCTGAAGAACACTAACGGTCACCACATTGCTATATACCGTTCCACATGCGGTGCTAATCCACGCCCTACGAAGCGAGATGGGTGATGTCACATTGTTTGGATAAGTGTAGTTACGAGCATTATTGGGGGTCGGAGCCGGGTTCCAAGAGGTGCCATTGGTTGATACCTGCCACTGGTAAGTACTGCTGGCTCCACCTGTTGCCAAAGTGCCAGTGAAAGCCGAGGGCTGGTGACCCGCGCATACCGCCTGGTCGTTGGCTATCACGCCCGGAACCATGCTGTCGTTCAGATGGGTTAGTGTGAAGCTATCCACTATTTGGCAGCCCAGTGCATCCACCACATATAGGTAGTACACACCCGCAGGCTGGTTGCTCAGCTGGGCGACCGACGACACCGTTGTGCCAGTCGCATTCTCCCAATGACAAGTGTAAGGCTGAACACCATCGTTCACCAAAACGCTCACACTGCCCGTGGGGGCACCATAGCAGTTGACATGCATGATGTTTTGCATCAAGACAGCGGGGGTGCTCACCGTCAGTTGGTGGATAATAATATGGTCACTGCCGTTGGCATTCAGCACCGTATCGTTATGCGAACCCGCCTGTGTATATACATGATTATGCCATGTATAAGGCAGCGAACTGACGCATACCATAGTGTCCACCGTCTCGCTGGTATTGTAATAGATAATCACCGTCTGCTCAATGGTCGAGTCACAACCATGGATAGTGGACAGATGGTAGTTGAACTGGAATTCCGCAGGAGCCCCGTTGCTGATGGTGGTATCCGCCGCGGTGATATAATACGGCAGCTGGTTCTCCACCAAAACGAGGGTGTCTTGAGTGGTCACGCTGTGGTGAATCGTCAAATGCAGCGTGTCCACCCTACGGCAGTCGAGAGTATGAGTATAGAGACCTGTTTCAGTATAGGTCGTACCGTACCAGCTGTACCAGTCGCAAGTGTCCACCGTGAAGGCCAAATTCATCGGTCTGGTAATCGTCAAATGCAGCGTATCCACCTGCCTACAACCGTTGGCATCCGAGAAGCTGTATGTATAGGTTCCCGTTGTATCGTATGTAGTACCATTCCACCGATAGTCATCACAAGTGTCAACAGTAAATGCAAGGTTGACTGCTTGATAGATGGTCAGATGCAGCGTATCCACCTGCCTACAACCGTTTTCGTCAAAGTGACTGTAAGTATAAGTACCACTTGCTGTATAGGTCGAGTCGTTCCAGGTGTACCAGTCACAAGTATCCTTCGTGTAGGCAACATGAATGGCATTATAGATGGTCAAATGCAGGGTATCCACCTGGGTACAACCGTTGGCATCGTGGTGACTGTAGGTATAGGTACCGCTGGCGGTATAGGTTGAATCGTTCCATGTATACCATTCGCAAGTATCTTTCGTATAGGCAACAGGGGTGGCATGATAGATGGTCAGATGCAGGGTATCCACCTGCGTGCAACCGTTAGCGTCTGCATAGCTATAAGTATAGGTACCGTCCTCTGTATAGGTCGAATCGTTCCAGCGGTACCAATCGTAGGTATCTACCGTATAAGCCTGATTAACTGCATGATGAATGGTCAAGTGCAGTGTATCGACCTGCGTGCAGCCGTTAGCATCACAGTGACTGTAAGTGTATGTACCACTGACTCTATATGTGTAGTCATTCCACGTGTACCAGTCGCAAGTATCTTTCGTATAGGCGACATGGGTGGCATGATTAATAATCAAGTGCAACGTATCCACTTGTGTACAACCGTTGGAATCGGAATGACTGTATGTATAGACACCGCTCTCTCTATAGGTGGAGTCATTCCACGTGTACCAGTCACAAGTGTCCTTCGTGTAGGCGACATGGGTAGCATGATAAATGGTCAGATGCAAAGTATCCACCTGGGTACATCCATTTTCATTGGGGTGACTGTAAGTATAGGTGCCGCTGACAGTATAAGTGGAGTCATTCCAGGTGTACCTATCGCAAGTGTCCTTCGTGTAGGCGACATGAGTGGCATGATTAATAGTCAAGTGCAACGTATCCACCTGGGTACAGCTATTGGCATCCGCGAAGCTATAGGTATAGGTGCCGCTGGCGGTATAAGTGGAATCGTTCCAGGTGTACCAATCACAGGTATCCTTCGTATAGGCGACATTGGTAGCATGATAAATAGTCAAATGCAGCGTATCCACCTGCGTGCACCCATTGGCGTCAGCAAAGCTATAAGTATAGGTTCCGCTGGCAGTATAAGTAGAGTCATTCCAGGTGTACCAATCGCTAGTATCTTTCGTATAGGCGATATTGGTAGCATGATAGATGGTCAAGAATAAGGTATCCACCTGGATACATCCGTAGTCGTCAGGATGTCTGTAGGTATATACGCCACTCGTCGTATAGGTGGAGTCATTCCAAGTGTACCAGTCGCAGGTATCCACATCAAAGGCAAGATGGAGTGCGTGATGGAGGGTCAGATGCAAAGTGTCCACCTGAGTACAGCCGTTGATGTCTGCAAAGCTGTAAGTATAAGTACCGTCCTCTGTATAGGTCGAATCGTTCCAACGATACCAGTCGCAGGTATCCACGGTATAAGCTTGGTTAACCGCATGATGGATGGTCAAGTGCAGGGTATCCACTTGGGTACAGCCATTGACATCAGTATATCTGTATGTATAAGTACCGCTGGCGGTATAGGTGGAGTCATTCCAGGTGTACCAATCGCAGGTATCTTTCGTATAGGCGACATGGGTGGCATGATAGATGGTTAGAAATAAGGTATCCACCTGCGTACAGCCGTGCTCGTCAAAATGGCTGTGGGTATAAATGCCGCTTGCGGTATAGGTAGAGTCATGCCAAGTGTACCAATCACAAGTATCTTTTGTCTCCGCTATATTGATGGCGTGATAAATCGTCAAGTGCAGAGTATCTACCCGACGGCAGTCGAGATGATGGGTATAGAGGCCGCTTTCGGTATAGGTGATGCCATACCAAGTGTACCCGTCGCAAGTGTCCATCGTAAGGACCACATTCGTCGGACGGGTAATTGTCAGGTGCAAGGTATCCACCTGGGTGCAGCCATTGGCATCCGCAAAGCTGTATGTATATATTCCTGTCGTGTCGTAAGTGATACCGTTCCACACGTAATCATCGCAGGTATCCACCTCTACCCCTATATGAACCGGATTGAAGATGGTGAGGTGCAGCACCACTGTGCTGTCCGCACCGTGGATGTCGTGAAAATACTGCACATGGTCACCCGAACTGTAGTATGTCGAATCGTTCCACGTGTAGGAGACACAGGCAGAATCGGCAAACTCGTTCACCGAAGAGTAGAAGACAGTAAGATGCAAAGTATCGACCTGCGTACAGCCATTGGCGTCAGCATATGCATAGGTATATACACCCGTGCTGTCATAGTTCCTGCCGTTCCACTCGTAGTTGTCGTATGCCACCACTGCCGTATCGGTATGCTGCGGGAAGTTCACTATCAAGTGCAACGTGACAGTGGAGTCGCAACCATGGGCAGTGGGGAAATGCTGCGTATATACGCCGCTTGCATAATAGGTAGAGTCGTTCCACTCGTATTGCAGACAGGAAGTGTCGCTCCAAGTAGTGGTAGCTTCCTGATAGATGGAAAGGTGTAACGTCACGATAGAGTCGCACTCGCTTTGCGAGGTGAAATACTGCACATAATCACCAGACTGCGTATAAGTGCTGTCGTTCCAACGGTAGCTATAACAATTCTCCACCTCAAACTGGGTGAAGATGGTGTCGTTAATCGTAAGGTGCAGAGTGACGACAGAATCGCATCCGTGTACATTCTGCAGCACTTGAATATAACTGCCGGTGGAGTCGTATGTAACCCCATTCCAAGTGTAGGAATAGCAGTTGGACTGATAATCCTCGGTAGTGTCGCTATGGTTCACCATCAAGTGCAGAGTCACCACCGAGTCGCAGCCGTGTACCGTATGAAAGTACTGCACATATTCTCCTGTTCTATAATAGGTGGAGTCGTTCCAACTGAACTCATTGCAGGCAGTGTCGTAAATGGCCCCAGTCTGGCTGTGGTTGATGTTCAGATGCACGGTATCAACCTGTATACAACCATGTTCATCAGCGTGGCTGAATGTGTAGGTACCTGATGAATCGTAGGTCACACCGTTCCAGCTGTACCAGTTACAGGTTTCAACCTCTACCGCCGTATGCTCAGGATTGAAGATGGTGAGATGCAACACCACCGTGCTGTCCGCACCGTGGATATCATGGAAATACTGCACATGGTCGCCAGACCTGTAGTATGTTGAATCGTTCCACGTGTAGGAGACACAGGCGGAATCTGCAAACTCGGTCACCGATGAGTGGAAGACAGTGAGGTGGAGGGTATCGACCTGCATACAGCCGTTGGCGTCAGCATGCGTGTAGGTGTAAACACCCGTGCTGTCGTAGGTGTATCCATTCCAATCATAGCTGTCGTAGGCCACCACGGAGGTGTCAGTATGTTGCGGGAAGTTCACCGTCAGGTACAGCATGACGGTGGAGTCACAACCGTGGGCTGTTAGGAACTGCTGCGTATATGCACCCGACGCATAGTAGGTGGAGTCGTTCCACTCATACTGCAGGCAGGCGGTATCGCTCCGGCTGGTTGTGGTGTCCTGATAGATTGACAGGTATAGCGTCACGATAGAGTCACATTCGCTTTGCGAGGTGAAGTACTGCACATAAGCGCCCGACTGGGTATAGGTGGTTCCGTTCCATGTGTAGCTGTAACAGTTCTCCGCCTCAAACTGGGTGAAGATGGTGTCGTTAATGGTGAGATGCAGAGTGACGGTGGAGTCACAGCCGTGGATGTTGGTCAACACTTGGGTGTAGCTGCCGGTACTATCGTAAGTCACACCGTTCCAAGTGTAGGAGTAGCAATTGACCTTATAATCATCGGTGGTGTCACTATGATGGACAATGAGATGAAGGGTGACGGTGGAATCACAACCATGAACGGTGTGGAAGCTTTGAACATAATCTCCCGTCTGGTAGTAAATGGAGTCGTTCCAGCCGAACTCTTTGCAGGCGGTGTCGTATATGGCCACATTCTGGCTGTAGTTCACGGTTAGATGCAGGGTCACCATCGAGTCGCAACCGTGGACGGTCTCGAAATGCTGGATATAATCACCCGTAGCATAGTAAGTACTGTCATTCCAGCTGTAGCTGTCGCAAACAGTGGTATCAAACTCGCTCGTCTCATTGTTGAAGATGGTGAGGTGCAGCGTCACCGTGCTGTCGGCTCCGTGAATGTCGTGGAAATATTGCGTGTAATCACCCGAGCCATAGTAGGTGGAGTCGTTCCACTGATAGGAGACGCAAGCCGAGTCAGCAAACTCGCTGAAGGATGAGTAATAAACGGTCAGATGCAGGGTATCGACCTGCGTACAGCCGTTGACGTCAGCGTGCGTGTATGTGTAAACACCAGTGCTGTCGTAGGTGCTACCATTCCAATTATAGCTGTCATAGGCCACCACAGCGGTGTCGGTATGCTGCGGGAAATTCACCGTCAGACACAGCGTGACGATGGAGTCACAGCCGTGGGCAGTGGAGAACCGCTGCGTATATACACCCGACGCATAATAGGTGGAGTCTTTCCACTCATACTGCAGGCAGGCGGTGTCACTCCATGTAGTGGTAGTATCCTGATAAATTGATAGGTGCAACGTCACAATGGAGTCGCACTCACTTTGGGAGGTGAAGTACTGCACATAAGCGCCAGACTGGGTATAAGTACTGTCGTTCCAACGGTAACTATAACAGTTCTCTGCCTCTATATCCTTAAAAATGGTGTCGTTAATGGTCAAGTGCAGCGTCACTACAGAGTCACAGCCATGTACATTCTGCAGTACTTGCGTGTAGTTGCCCGATGTATCGTAGGTCACCCCATTCCAAGTGTAGGAATAGCAGCTGGTCTGATAGTCCTCAGTAGTGTCACTATGATTCACTATCAGATGCAGGGTGACAGTAGAGTCGCAGCCATTTGCAGCAATGAATGTCCGAAAATAGTTGCCAGATTCGGTATAGCTCATGCCATTCCATTCGTATCCGTCACAAACAGACAAAGATATCTCTTCACTGACAGGCTCGTTAACCACGATAGTATACTGAGCCATATCATTACACCCTCCAGACATGGAAACCTCAACGGTATATGTTGATGTTTGTTGTGGAAATATTTCAATAGAAGAAATTGTATCTTCCGTACTCCACAGGTAATGTACATTCTGTTCTTGGTCAATTGAAAAAGTACGAATAGCACGAACTCTGTGACTATTTGTTTTGGGCACATTCATAAACATTCCCGAGTTTGCATTAGAACTAAAATCAACACGCCAAGCATTAAATGCCGAATATTCAGTACTACTCCAATACCAATCATAAGCCATTCCTTCACCACCAGCTTCTAAAATAGATGGGGTGACAAATGGCAACTGAGAAAACAAGATGCGTAGTTGAGCAGCCGAAGGAAGATACCATCCGCTATGGAAGTCCATCACTCCTGCTGCATATACATTGCTATTATTTTGAAATGCACGAATAATCTGAGTGGATGCATATCCCGTTGTATCGTACAACAGTTGTTGGTAATTGATGCTTGGATTTCGATTTACGAGAGAAGGAATGTCTGATCCAGTACCCCATGGGCAACCAATAGAAGAGTCCCACAATGCCACTGCCCACCCCCCATTATTGTCAGAATTTAGATAAAAAACTATACCTTGACTGCCATCAGGGAAAGAATATAAATCTCCAACATGGTATTGCTGAGCATTAATATTCCAACACAATCCAACAATCAAGAATAAGTTTATTATTATCGATTTGTTCACATTCATCTATTTAAAACAAAATTTACATAATTTACTAAAAAGACCGAACGCTTCGAATACTGAATGTACTATTCTTGGGGTTAATACCAATTGTCCCCAAACTGCTCAAATACCACACATTATTTTGGCTTTGTTCTGTTGATGACCAATACCCAAAAGGAGCATTTATTGGGAATGGTGTACCTCCAACCATCATCAAGGAGTTATTAATCAAAGACAGAGAAACATATAACAAATTCAATTGTCCTGCGGACGGCAAATACCAACCATTGTTAACATCAACCAACCATGCTGCGGGATACACACCTGCATCACCAACAGCACGAATAGATTGAGTATTGACAAAGCCATCAAAATCGGTAGAGGCATCCCTTCCAATAGCATAATTGGCCAAGGGAATAATATCCGATGTCAATGTACCCCATCGAATGTTATTCCCTTGGTCATTTAAATGTACAGCCCAACCATGTTCACCAGTACTATCTACATAAAACACAATACCCATAGCAATCTTGTTCGGATCTGGCCAATCAGAAAACTTCACAAAACTGCTATCCGTACAAAGAATGTCTCCAATGGACACATTGTGTTTTAACAATGAGTTGCTATCACCTTCTATCAAAACATGTAAAGACACCACATCACCAGGGCAAATAGAATCTGCAGAAGCTGAAATAATTGTTTGGGGTGCAGCAGAAATAGTCAGTTGCAATACTACTACACTATCACATCCATTTTTATTATGAAAATATTGAAAATATGTACCACTTTCTTGATAGGTAACATCATTTAGAGTATAGTTCCCACATGAATTTTGTAACAGCAATACGGAATCCCCGTTCAACACCATAATTTCCTTATCCAAGACCACAGCACACCCGTCCGCATTAGACACTGTGACCATATAATTATCTGAATAATTTGGAGACACAACAATTGAGGACTGAGTTTCACCATTATCCCACAAATAGGACACTATTTCTCCAGAGGATGGAACCATAGAAACCACTTGTAAAGTTGCACATCCACCTTTACAGAGAGTATCAGCACTTGATTGAAGTAAAACTCTTGGCAAATCACTCACGGTCAGCATCATAGTTACAGTGCTATCACATCCATCAATGGAAAGCAACGTTACACTACTCGACCCCGTTTCAGTAAATACTTCCCCATTCCATGTATAGGGCAAATCGCTTTCGCAAACATTTTGTAAAATCGTATAATTGTAAACAGGATATACATTCAACACTTTAGTGACTATCGAATCACAACCATTGACCGTCGATAAAGAAATGACTTTTGAACCTGCGTATGTAAAAACAGTACCATCCCAATCATAAGGAAGTGCATCAGGGCAAATTGTTCTAACTTCACTTTCAACAAATTCAGGGTACAAGTTCAAGTGCAACACAACAACACTATCACAACCATTCATATTGTTGTAATACTGATTATAAATACCACTTTCATAATACGTTACACCATTATACGTATAACTTCCACAAGCATCCTGAAAAATATGCACTGAATCTTTGGATAACACCGTCAAATGAAGAGTCAGTTCTGCTTCGCATCCACCTGTTTCTGTCATTCTGGTCCTTGTCAACACACCAGCTGTAGAAGTTTCATCTTCAGTTAATACAAATCCATTTGCATTATATCGAAAACCTTGACATATTTCGTCTATAATTGATGTAGGTATTCCCGTTCCAACCACTACAGTTTGATTCGCTGATGAACTGCAGCCATAGACACTAGTAGCTGTAACACTATAATAACTGGTTTGTTCAGGAGAAACAGAAATAAAAGGCTGTTCACTGCCCGTGTTCCACAAATATGTTAATGTAGAATCATAACTCATAGATACTGTACTGAATTCACGAATAGCCCGAACTCTATTCATAGTATTTTTTGAGGTGTAATTGAAATAACCGGAATAATCACTAACTCCAAAATCCACTCTCCAAGCATCAGTTGCAGAATTTTCCGTACTGCTCCAATACCAATCATAGGCTAAAACATTTCCTCCCGCAGCAATCAAACCAGTTGAAACAAGTGGAAGTTTCGAGAACAACATACTTAATTGAGAAATAGAAGGTAAATACCACCCATGTGTAAAATCAACCACTCCTGCTGCATATTGATTATTGTTGTTTTGAAAATTTCTGATAATTGATGTATTGGTATATCCTGCTGTATCGTTCAAAAGTTGTTGATAGTATAATGGACTTTGATTGATCAAATCAGGTATGTCCTCGTTTGTCCCCCACATACATCCAGAAGAAGCATCATTCAGTGCTACCATCCACCCCCCTGTACCATTTGGATATAAATAGAAGATAATACCCTGACTACCATCAGGTGCCGTATATAAATCACCTATTTTATACACCTGTCCGAAAACAATTGTACAATTTACTAGCAACAATATAAAAGCGACTATTTTTCTCATAAATGCAGTTGTCCAAACTTGATAATTAATCTTCATCTAGGCTCATCTCCTATATTCTTCCTTCCGTTGCGATTAAAAACTCCGTACACTTCTAACCTTACTACTATAATCTTCAGTGTTTTTATTGAAGAAATTTGTAAATCCATAATAATTAATAGTCCACACCGTACTCGCATTGTGTTCTGTAGAAGACCAATACCACCAATTTGTATTCATAGGAATTTGATTACCTCCCACTAATGATAATGAAGAATTCACCGAAATCAATTCAGAAAAAAGTATTCTAAGTTGCCCTGCAGATGGCAAATACCATCCTCCCGAATAATCAACAGCATAGGCGGCAGGATATGTTGATGCATTTCCTACATTTCTTATAATTTGAGTATTAAAATATCCGTTATAATCAGAAATTGCAACACGTGCATTAGTAAAATTGTTCAATGATGCAATATCATTATTTGTAAGACTCCACTTTATGTTTGAAGCTTGATCCTGTAAATGGACGGCCCAACCATGTTCTCCTGTGCTATCAACATAAAACACTATGCCGTTTGCTGTTTTGCCACAAGGCCATGCAGTTCTTTTCACAACACTGCCGTCCGTACATAAAATATCACCAACAGCAACTATCGGCAAAAGTGTATTGGTATTGAATCCAGCATGTTCTCCTAAAGCGTGTATAATTGTTTGTTGACCCTCGCATATTTCTTGCGGCATAGCCATTGTAGATAACAAGGGTGAACCCGTGACCATCAATTGCAAAACTCTAATACTATCACAACCATTCTCTGTCAAAAAATAGTTCGTATAGTTTTGGCACGCAGGCTATAATACAGGCACTTCCTGCGAGCCATTATTCGTTTGTTCAGTGGAGTGACGGAAACACATCAAACCCACGTGTTGTCCACGTTAACCAAAACCTTTCATTTACTGCTATTTTTCTTTCAGATCCACAATATGATCTTACAGTGTTGAGTGGCAACCCTGAACAAGGAAATGTGATTGGCAACGGAACATATTTTTATGGGGATATCGTTGAAATACGGGCAGAACCACTACCTCATTATAATTTTGTCAGATGGAGTGATGGTAGTACAACAATTTCTCGGATGATAACTGTGACAGAAAATATGGTCTTTATTGCCTCTTTTGAACCTGATTATTACATTGTGAATGTTACTTCCAACAATGATGACTTAGGGACGGTTACAGGATCAGGTGAATACGAGTACGGTAGTATAGTGACAGTAACAGCTACTCCTAAAGAGGGTTGCCATTTTGTGCAATGGAGTAATGGTATTTTAGACAGTACATACAGTTTTATCGTGGATCAGAATGTTGATGTCATGGCTGTTTTTAGCGTTAATGTAGGTATAGATGCTTATGGAGAGGATCAACAGGATTGGTATATGTATGCTCAAGATCTCTATATCCAGTTGCGCTCGTTACCTGTTGGTAAGTCTGTACAGGTATTAGACATGCTTGGCCGACGATTATACTATAAAGAATCGTGTGTTGAAACCAGTATGCAAATAAGAGTCTCCACTGCTGGTGTGTATTTGGTTGTTGTAGGAGAATCTTCTGTAAAAAAGATATCAATACACAAATAAGTTGATTGTTGGTGTTGTGTGTTCTAAATCAAAAAGTTATAATGATAGAAAGGGTAACCAATAATGTGTCAAAACCACATGTTTTTATGAAAGTTTGTAATTATAGATTTTTTATTACTCTTGTTCTTACTATGCTAATGGTATTGTTATCAGAAGCTCAATGCCCGGTGTTTACAAATCTGAATGGGAACGGGGTGACATGTCAGTATGGTACGACGAGTAACCCTTTTATGCATACTGGTATCGTTCCAGGACGACACACGGTTATCACACAACAAGGAACAGATTTTCGTACGGGGGGACATTTGTCATTATTACCTCCGGGTGAAAACAAGGTGATTAAATTAGGAAATGAGCTTACGGGAGCGGAGGCGGAAGCTATTACTTATACATTCACAGTTGACCCTGATCATGCTATATTATTGTTGAAATTTGCCGTTGTTTTTCAGGATCCAGGGCATCCGTCTCCAGCTCAGCCCCGTTTTGTCGTGCGTGTGCTTAATGCAGCTGGCCAGTTGGTGGAAACTTGTGCCAAGTATGATGTGACTGCAGCAGGGAATATTCCGGGCTTTAGTTCTCAAGGAAGGGTTAGATACCGTCCTTGGACGAATGTTGGAATAGACTTGTTCAGATATGCGGGACAAACCATAAAAGTACAATTTATCACATACGACTGTTCTTATCATGGGCATTACGGTTATGCGTATTTTACAGCATCTTGTATAAGCAATAATTTGGCATTAAGTGCTTGTGATGGGGACCAAATCACTTTAGTAGCACCATCTGGTTTTGCGGCTTATCATTGGGACAATGGGAGTTCTTCTCCGTCTGCAGGGTACACTGTTCAAGGGAACACAACAGTGAATTGCTTGATAACTTCCGTAACTGGTTGTCAATTTACTTTGAGTGGTACTATTTCTTCTGATGAGGGATTGCCAACGCAAAGTATGGTAATATATGATACGATTGGGCAGGGTGATAGTTATAATCAGAATTATTTTAATCTTCCATCTCAAAATGAGACAGGTACATTTATGTATCATACTACTTTTTTTAATACGTCTGATTGCTCAGGAGGAGAAATATCCATTACATTATACCTTACAGTCTTACAGCATTATCATTTTTACCGTGATGCTGTTTGTCAGGGAATGGATTACAATGCACATGGATTTCATTATACCAATTTGCAAGCGGGTCATTATGTGGACACGGTGATAGTTCAATCATCAGATGGTTATTCTATCAATGTTTTGAATTTGACTGTTAATCCTTCCTTTTCTTTGTCCAATACATCTATATCTGGAAGTACTATTCTTTGTAAAAATAGTGAGGCAATATACTCTCTTCCCAATCCAGAGGGTATAGAAACATTTTATTGGGATGTACCTGAGGGTGTAAGTTTGATGTCCGGTCAAGGAACTTCTTCTGTGGATTTATATTTTACGGATTTTGCACCGAATCCTGCAATAATATCATTAACAGGTGCGAACGGATGTGGAAGCGGTACTATTCAAATATCAGTATCCAATTATCCGACGTACCATATTTACTTTCAAGACAGTTTGTGTACTGGAAACGAATACCACCAAAATGGATTTAATCTGCCACGCCAAGATAGTACGGGTTGGTTTACATATATGAACCATTTCCAACAACACTGCCTTGTGTCGAGTCAATGACTAACACTTCCAATTCAAAAGTATCTGTCACAAAATAAGCCTGAAAAGATACCGTTTGTGTCACATGCACGGTTCGTTGCTGCTGTGTGTTTCCATCATTCCAGTGGGAGAAATGATGTCCATATTCAGGTATGGCTATCAATGTTGCTTCACTATTAAAGTCATATTCTCCACCCCCTAAAACACTTCCCATTGATGTATTATTGCTATATACGGAAACAACGTATTTATTTGGAGAGAAATAAGCGATATGGTGCATATCCCCTGTTATCAACAAATCACGAGGATTATCCGTATTCCCATCACCCCATTTCATGAAGTGGTAACCATTATTCGCTGTCGCAAACACGGTGATTTCGGATCCATAATCATAATACCCTCCCCCTATTGTAATTCCCATATTGCTATCTGCCGTTGTTACTGTTACATAATAGCTATTGTGAACAAATTGTGCGATGTAAGACATATCACCTACCACTTCAATCACACGTGGATTATCCGTATTACCATCATTCCACTGCGTGAAATGGTAGCCATAATTCGCATTAGCGGAAATAACCGTGACCATATTGTAGTCGTAATCACCGCTACCCGAGACACTACCTTTTATCGTGTCACTGCTGGACACAGACAACGTGTAACTATTCGGAGCAAAATAGGCATAATACGTAGCATCTCCTGAAACCATGACCATCCGGGGATTATCACTGTCCCCGTCTGACCATTGGGTAAAATGGTAGCCGTAGGCTGGGATCGCAGTGATAGTTGCATCATTTCCATACACATACTCACCACCGCCCGAAGTGCTGCCCATATCATCATTCACACTGTTCACAGTCACCACATAGCTATTAGCAGAAAAAACAGCCATAAGCATAGTGTCGGAAGTGACAACAAGATTGCGCGGATTACTCGTATTCCCGTCGCTCCACTGCATAAAATGATAACCATAGTCTGCGATGGCGGATATGGATGCAATTGTGTTATAGGCATATTCCCCTCCTCCCACAACAGAACCCATGTCATCATCCTCGCTCGCCAACATTAACGTGTAAGTGTTTGGTGCAAACTGCGCAAAATACGTGGCATTTCCTGTCACAACAACAGAACGGGGATTGGCACCGTTGCCATCAGTCCACTGTACGAAACGGTAGCCGTATGCGGCGGTTGCAGCAAGCATGGCAGTTTCACCATAGTCATATTCACCTCCACCCGATACAAATCCCATGTTGTCGTTTGCAGGCGCCACCATCAAAGTGTGACTATTGGGCTCGAAATAAGCAGTGTACATTGTGTCTCGTGTCACCATAACATTGCGCGGGTTGTCAGTATTCCCGTCGTCCCAATGTGTAAAATGGTAACCGTAGTCTGCAATAGCGGATATGGATGCCATTGTATTGTATGCATATTCTCCGCCGCCAGAGACAGAGCCCTTGTCATCATCGTCGCTTACAACCGTTAACGTATATGTATTTGGAGCGAACTGCGCAAAATACGTAACATCTCCTATCACAACAACAGAACGGGGATTGGCAACATTGCCATCAGTCCACTGTACGAAATGGTAGCCGTATGCAGCTGTTGCCGCAAGCATGGCGGTTTCACCATAGTCGTATTCACCTCCACCAGATACAAATCCCATGTCGTCATTTGCGGACACCACTGTCAAAGTGTAACTATTGGGCTCGAAATAAGCGGTATACATCGTGTCTCGTGTCACCATAACATTGCGCGGGTTACTCGTATTCCCGTCGCTCCACTGTGTGAAATGGCAACCGTAATCTGCGCTGGCGGATATGGATGCAACTGTGTTGTAGGCATATTCTCCGCTACCCTCAACAGAACCCATGTTATCATCCTCGCTCGATAACGTCAACGTGTATGTGTTTGGTGCAAAATAGGCATAATACGTTTCATCTGCAGACACCACAATTACACGTGTAGCTTCCATTACCCCATCTTGCCACTGCACAAAATGATATCCCATCTCCGGTTGTGCACCTAAAACTATTGTATCTCCATTGTTGTATGTTCCACTGCCGCTCAATGTACCCATTGACGGCGTAATATTCACCAAACTAATCGTATATTGGTTAACAGTAAAAACAGCAATGTATGCAGCATTTTCTGAAACAGTTACAACACGTGGATTGTCCATATTCCCATCACTCCATTGTATGAAACTGCAGCCAACTGCTGGCACCGCTGATAGGACAGCTTGTGTACCATACCCGTATATACCACCTCCCATAGCACTCCCCAAATGCAAATCGCTGGCCGCTACGACAATCGAATAACTGTTCACACCAAACAAAGCGGTAAAAGAAGTGTCACTTACGACTGTGATAATTCGGGGATTTTCAGTATTGCCATCACTCCATTGCATAAAATAATAACCGGTATTTGCAGTAGCTGATATTTGAACGGAACTGTTGTACGGGATACTTCCTCCACCCGACACTTCCCCTCTTTCATTCTGGTTCACATTCACATCCAAAATATAATGGTCAAGTTCAAAGTTGGCTGTAAATGACAAATCCGAAATCACCGTAATGTCTCGTGGATTGTTTGTCTCTCCGTCACTCCAATTGACAAAATGACAATGTTCAGATGGCATGGCCATCAGCACTGCCGTCGAGTTGTAATAATATGTTCCCGACCCAAAGGTACTTCCGTATACATCTTCGTTACTGTTAACACTAACCGTAAGCCAGTTGGTTGCAAACAAGGCAATGAGAACTGTGTCCCCTGACACGGAAACGGTTCGAGGGTTATCGGCATTACCATCGCTCCATTCCACAAAGTGATAGTCTGCATTGGCTATCGCAGATATTTCGACAACACTTCCATATTGAAAGTTCCCCCCCTCCTGATACGGAGCCCATGTTCACATCGTCTGTCACTAGTTGCAAGACATACTCATTAGGAGCAAAAATAGCGGTTAAGGAGATTTCCTCCGTCACTTGAATACTGCGGGGGTTCTCTGTGCTGCTGTCACTCCAACAGACAAAGTGATAGTGTTCATTAGGCTCGGCAGTGACCAAAGCAGCCGTTTGATAGTAATAGGATCCGCCTCCTGATGCACTTCCCCATAGTTCATTGTTGCTGCTCGTGTTAACCATCAACCAATTTGAGGCGAAATGGGCGGTTATAGTTGTGTCTTGCGTGACCAAAATGGAACGAGGATTCGTTGTCACGCCATCACTCCAACGCACAAAATGGTATTCATCGTTCGGAATAGCCATTAATAGAGCCGATTGGTTGTAGGGATAGACCCCGCTCCCCAATGCAATCCCCATGACACTGTCGTTTGCTGAAGTGGTTACATGAAACGTGTCTGCTTCAAAGACGGCTGTCAATATCAAATCTTGGCCAATCGTTTCTGTACGGGGATTTTCCGTGTTTCCATCATTCCAACGCACAAAATGATAATGCGGCTGTGCCGTGGCGTAGAGTGTCACTTCCGAGTTATAATAATATGTTCCACTACCAGAAGCGTTACCCCAATTGGCGTTATTTGACGTTATATTTACGCTCACCCAATTGGAAGCGAAATAGGCCGTAAGCGATATGTCACCAGTAACTCCTAAAGTACGAGGGTTGTCAGTATTACCATCGTTCCACTGTGTGAAATGGAAATCGTTTTGAGCTGTGGCGGACACCACCGCCTGTGGATTGGCACAAGTGGGCCATTGGGTCACCGCCGCCGTCCCCATCACGCTGTCCACCGTCTGCGCCTGAACCAAGTAGGACATGTATCCCTGCTTGATAAAGCCCTGCCAATACTGGGAATTCTGATAGGCCTGCAAAGCGGAACAAGGGACATTTAAATAGATTGACGAAACTGAAACACCATTGAAAGTTTCCAAATATGGTTTTTCTTCATTAGGAATTGAATATAATGCTCCAAAAAACCAGTAAGATCTGCTGTATGTACCACTAATTCCTACACTATCGGTAAAAGAATTACTAGAATTTGTCGGGCATTCGTATAATGCATGATTATACGAATGCCTATTTTTATATAAATGATAAGAAAAATAACCTGTATGATAACCATTACCAATAACCACAGACTGACCCGTGCTACAACATTGTCCACTACAAGGAGAACCTTGATCCACAGAAATCGTTAATGATGCATCTGGTCTATATAAAGATGCTGTAACAACTATTGGTGGTGAAATTCTCTTTGAAGTTATTGCTGAAAGAGAGGTACAACCCGCAAAAACACTATAATCTATATATTGAAGACTAGCCCCCATCGTAATGGTAGTCAAATGATTACAACCATAAAAAGCAAAATCATAAATACGAACAACCCCGTCGCCAACAACCAACGAATTTAATGCATCACAATGACAGAAAGCTCCATAATAGATATATTGCACACCGTTTCCAGTATTCACCGATGTAATATGGTCACAGTCATAAAAGGCACGCCAACCAATGGATGTCACAGCATCAGGAATTAAAATTTGCCCTGTCAATCCGTCACAATTATCAAAAGCATGGTTACCAATACGAGTAAGATTGGCAGGAAAACTCACCGATGTAAAACGAGTACACCCTGCAAAAGACCAATTATTAATTTGTAAAAGAGCTGTAGGTAGGTTGAGCACTCCTTCAAATCTACAATTTTGAAAAGCATACTCACCTATGTTGGTAATTCCATTTGGCAATGACAAACTACTATTTAGTCCAGTACAATTGTAGAAAGCATAATTACCGATTTTTGTAATAGTTGATGGTAGAGAAAGTACTCCAGTAAGTCCTGTACATCCATAAAAAGCCCTTTCTCCAATTTCTGCAACGATATAATCTGTTCCGTTATAGTTTACCGAGGCAGGAACAACCAAATTTCCCGTAGGTTGGGTATACCCCGAATATGGGTTGTCGGCGGACGTTCCAGGATAGGTCACGGCTACACTCTGCGGCATCCCTGGCACTTGGGCGGAGATAATATTGTAATATAATGTCTGTCCGCCCGGACCTATAGCACTGAAACTATAGGCGAAAATATTAGTCCAAGTCAATACGATAAGAACTGTCATAAGTAATACTTTTCTCATATTACTCTTCGTTATTTCAAAAAACTTAATACTGAATACCATATAAAAAAACAGCTTTGATAACAACTAATTTTTTCCCTTACGTTTCTTTCACCCCTTTCATGCCTTTGGATGTCGCTTCGTCAGTAATACTATTTTGCCAAGTCCACTTTTTTCCACATTTCGGACATCGATATATTTTCTTGCAAAGTAAGGAAATAAGACTTGGTGACAAAAGCGGTGGATCCATTATTATTGTGTATTCTACAAATTTTCCACCAACAGAATCTGCAATCTTTTCTTTTTGCTGTCATCTTAACTCCGACCACCTCAACCCCATCATGTTCTATACATCTTGGACAATAATTCACAGTCTCATATTTTTACAATACAACTTTCTTTTACCTTTGCAAACTTCTAAAATAATTCAATATAAAACAATGGTTTACTGTTGCAAATTTTACCACAACTTGTTGCAAATTTTACCACAAAAGACGATTTTTACTTAAAAAAACAAAAATTCCATCTTTTATTCGCAAAAAAAGCAGCTTGAAACCGCAAAACATCTCCACGAACCTATCAACTGTCGAGCTCTTTCATCAACATCAATACTTCTACAGGAACAACATTAGCTGCTCCGCCTTGCTTTCTCCATAGCTTCCTGCGCCCATTTCATACGAGTGCGCGCTTTCTCGCGCGCCTCAGCCGCCCATTTCATGCGGGTTTGTGCCTTTTCAGTTGCTTCTTTCGCCCAACGGGTGTGCTTTATATCCATTTTAAGTCCCTATTCGTGTCGGGCACAACTTTTAATCAACTGTTATATATTGTATAGAGCATCACGAATGCGCGTTTCTATCGCCAAACTATCAATAAAAAACATTCCTGACCTATGGCACTCCTATTTCCTCTTAATTTTCCCCAACAACTTCTTCTTACAATGTTCGCACAACCTTGTCTGGCACTCCAGTTGCGGATGCTTGTCAGCATCACAAATATAGCAACTACGGTCATCGTAGGGGCAATGGTCCAAGCCCAAGTTGTGCAAAAACTCATGCACTACCACTTTATATAAGAGTGCTTTGTTCTTCACCCTGAAAGAAGACACCACTGCATTTTTCCCTGGCATTGAACCTAATCCTTGTACACCCCAGTCCTGATATCCATGAACGGTAGTTGAAATATCTTGGCTCATCACCCCCATGGTATAGTTTTTGCCATCAATACGATTCTGGTAATGAATAATGGAATCTGCGCGCCACCTGGACCGAGGTTTGTAATAACAACTCTCAGGAAGATCAATGTTATCTTTAAGTTTCACAACAAATTTCCTCTCTGGAATAAGCGTGTCGAGACAATGCTGCACATCAGACTGCAATTTTTGCACTTTGTCATAAGGAAAACCATTATAGGGTTGCAAATAAAGTGTGATAACAGGTTTTGTTTTCACAACAACAGGTTTATCCTTTGCGGTAACGGTTTTACTTTTAGTAGCGGTCTGATTGACGTTGTCCGTTTTGGAATTACAAGCAACGATGCTTATCATAAACAGAAAAAGGATTGGAAACAACCGTTTCATAACTTAAATATTCTTTTGCAAACATACAGATTAATTCTTTCCCTTTCTCACTCAGCTGTCGCATTCTTTACCACAACTTGTTGCAATTTTCACCACAACTAAAAATCTTGCGGGGGCTGCGCACCCCTAGCACACCCTTAATGCAGAGTTAAGGCAGGATTTTCCAAACAGTTGAGCCATAGTTGGCAAGTATCTCGCAAGGTGTTCGCAAGTATATGGCAAGGAGTTGGCAAGCTCAAAGTGCTTGCTTGGGCTTGCTATATACTTGCTATATACTTGCCATATACTTGCCAAGTGCGGCTTAAGGGTTTGCCAACTGTAGTTCTGTAGTTCGCTGATTTGGGTTGTCACGTTTGTGACCTGCGACTGAATTCGGTTGACACTTGCACTCTGCCTATGCTTGGCAAGTTTATCGAGTTGTGTAAGACACATGGACACAACAAAAATATTTCTTTCGATATATTTTTTTTGATTTTTGTAAATCATTATAATAAAATTATTATTACTTTTGCAAAATAAATTCTAATTACAATGAATAAAGGAGAAATCATATTATACCAGCCTGACAATTCAATACAATTAGAAGTGCGCATGGAGGAGGATACGGTGTGGCTTACGCAAGCACAAATGGCACAACTCTTTGATTGTTCAACAGACAACGTTGGTTTACACTTGAAAAACTTGTATGATGAGGGTGAAATAAACCAGTCTGCAACTACCGAGGAAATCTCGGTTGTTCGACAAGAAGGTAATCGTCTGGTAACAAGAAAAGTACGGCATTACAACTTGGACGCAATTTTATCTGTCGGCTATAGAGTCAGTTCCAAAAATGCAACATTATTTAGACGATGGGCCACACAAGTTTTAAAGGAAAGATTATTGTATGGGTATTCGATTACTCATAGAGTTGAATGTTTGGAGCAGAAAGTGCAAGAACATGATAAACAAATTGACTTCTTTGTTCGGACTTCTTTGCCGCCAGTGGAAGGCATTTTCTATGATGGCCAAATCTTTGACGCATACACCTTTGCTTCGGACCTGATTAAATCTGCAAAGACAAGAATCATACTGATTGACAATTATATAGATGAATCGATTCTGCTGATGTTGTCGAAAAGACAAGATGGCGTCAGTGCGCTGATTATGACGCATAAGATCACCAACACTTTGAAACTGGATTTGGCGCGGCAGCAGCAGCAATATCCTCCCATTGATGTGCAGGAGACCCAATCGTATCATGACCGGTTCCTGATTATAGACGACACGATCTATCACCTTGGCGCCTCACTGAAAGACCTCGGAAAGAAACTCTTTGCTTTTTCAAGAATGGAAATGCCAGTGGAGAAGTTAGGGATAAAAGACTGAGAGTGTCTCATTTTTGTAGAGACGCAAAAATTTGCGTCTCTACTCTAGCCCCTCGGGATTAGTGCCTGATAAGCACAGGATAAGCACAGGCCGAGTACAGGATGAAGGCAGAGTTTTTCGGCTTACCTGTTCAGCTCCCCCTTCGGGTATTCCATCTGCTCCGTCGAAACCACCCACTCCTTCTTCACCCACCACAACGTAGCTTGGATATACTTATTGTACGAGGATTTATGCATTGGACGGATGTCAAAGATTTTCTCCCAGCTTCTGAAATAGATATTCTGCAATTCAGGCGGGTAATTCGGCAGATCCTTGTATCCGAATCGTTTCTCCATCCTCTTGAAACGTCTCCAGCGTGGACGGACAAGATAACTGCTATAATTCAGCGGGATATGCCACAAATCGAAATCCGACAGCAAAGCCTGGTCATCGGGGATATCCAGTTCCATCATCACCTCAACCCCTGAAGGGCTGTCTCCGCACGACACAGTTTCCTGAGACAGCACCGGTTTGCGCCATTTTCCAGACCCATACTGATACCATGCCCACACGGGATATTGGATTTCGGGCAATGGAGGGTCCCCTATACGTTTCCTCATCTGAACGGCCATCCAATGGTAAGCCAATTCCAAATTCTTTCCCAACTCGCTCAACTGACGGCAGAATGCCACCCCATTTTGCATCAGTTCGTCATAAAACTCCTTTTGCTGTGTAGTCCAAATAACCATAGCTCCTTTATCTTTTATTCCACTTACCCTTCAATCTCCACATAATCAGTGTATTCAACAAACCAGCGGTCGAGGACAGCATCGGCTTCGCGCTCGATTTCCGGGGTAATGCGGTCGGACATTTTCCGCCTCCAACAAGAGTCCTCGTATTAATTCGTATGTCAATTTCCTAATCATATCACTTTTATAGAGTATCAGAAAGAAGGGGATCTATCAGTCCAAACAAAAAAGCCCAAACTCCTGTTACGGATGTCCAAAACAACTCCTATCCGTGGCCGCCATCAACTATGAGCGAGACTCAGTACGTACAACTGAATCTCAAAACAAACTCTCACCTAATCAGTATCCTTGAAAGAATCCATAAACTTTTGCAACCAATTCTCTTCATCAGGAGGTGGGGCCATAGCCGCCACGGCCGCCACTTCAATCCGAGGCCAACGTTTTTTCTTTAGGAATTTGTCATCGCTATAATGCTTGCTTGCGTCCGGAATCTCGAAATCATCAGCAAGTAATTCTGCTGGCAACTCAACACCCTCGGCTTTATATGCAGCCACCATGGCATCTATCTCATCGCCCATAGCTACCTGCTCGTCCAGCACAGCATCATGCCGTATCTTTTCAGAGACCATTCTCATCTCCGCTGACGAAAGATTACCGTCCATATAGGCAGCAAACTTTTCCAAACTAATGTCTGAACGAAATGGATCATGCATAACGGGACTCCTTTCTCAAGACCTGCTCATACTGAGCTTTGGCCAGTTTGTGTTTGTTGTAATAATTGTCAAGGCTCATACCCATCAGTTCCGCGGTCTCCTCATTGCTTAACTCTTCCAGATAGCGCAAACGCAAAAGAGTGCTATAGCGCTTGTTAGGCATCATATTCAACACCACCATCACATCACTCTTGTTAATATTAGTGAAATCCAATTCAATAGAAACCGAAATATCATCAGCTGAATGTTTGTGCTCCTCGTCATCAGATTGCGGCAATTCCATCTGCACACGTTTTTTTCTTTCAAACTTGCCGTAACAATAGCGAACACACACGGTTTTCAACCAGGTTGCCAGCGTACTTTCCCCTTTGTAATCCTGCAAGCGGCATTTTCCCGTGTATCGGCTCGGAGCCAATACCAAGAGATAAATCTCATCGATAAACTCCTTGCAACAGGTACAATCTGTGTAATAATTGTCATAAATGGATTTGAAAAGCGGATAACACTGCCGGTAGAAAAATTCACGAGTCACCTTCTCATTGTGGTCAATGAGTTCTCTGGCAATCAGCATATCCTCTGTATAAATCCGCAAATTCATTTTTATCACTTAAACTCTACGCTTTCTATATGACGTTTTTGGGTAATGAAACAGATTTGGAAGATTGACTGGCAGCTACCATGGCACGTAACTTGTCTGACGCATCCTTGAAAAAATCATGTTTCAGAACCCAGGACGCACGGAGAATAAAACCACTGTCAATATTAACATGCGAGAGAATCTTGTACATATTGCTCCGGTCACTGTTCATCTGCCGGGCGAACCAAGTGATGGTACGTCCTTCTTTTTCCAGCAATTCTTTAATCAGGTTGCCGAAGTGTATGTCTTCCTCCAAATTGTCACATTTACCCGCTGAATTCATACTTTCAGGATTATGCCGTTATTTCCTTGCTAGTCCAAAAACGTTCTGGAAAATTCCATACTTTTTTTAAATTTTCGTCATCAATAACATTCACAACACTTTAATGGAACAATTTGTTTCTCCATAAAGTTGACTTTGCAAATTTCTGAAAAAATTTTAATAACAACAACAAATGCATGTTGCAATTTTTACCACAATTTGTTGCAATTTTTACCACAAACCAAACAAAAAAAAGCACGACAAACCAAATTGCCGTGCTTTTGCTTAATTTTTATTTATCCAGAGACTTGTGGCTCCGAACAAATAGTCTGAATTATTCCACCTCCCAGGTGTCGCCGCTGTTCAGCAGGTCATCGACGCATTTGTACTTGCCGTTGGCCATCTGCTCTTCCATCTGGTCTTCGTAGAGCTGGGTGTAGGAGGTCTTCTTCACGTTACGGATTACGCCAAGAGCAACTGGAAGATCACCGCTCATACGGGCCAGCATCATGTGGATGCCAGTGTCCTCAGTGTCCTCGTGGTGGATCATGATGTCGTCCATCGTGATGCCGTTCTCGTCGATGGTCACAGCCTCCAGGCAACGGCCGTTGAAGCGCAGACCCTTGTTCTTCTCCTTGCCAAAGATCATGGGCTTGCCATCCTCGAGGATGATGGTGCGGTCGTCGCGGACAGCGCGATCAGTGATGGCGGCGTGGGCCTTGTCATTAAAGATCATGCAATTCTGCAGCACTTCCACCACACTGGTACCGTCGTGCTTGGCAGCACGGGTCATGATGTCGGTGGTCAACGGCGGCAGGCAGTCCAATGCGCGAGCATAGAAGGTGCCCTGTGCGCCCATCACCAACTCACCTGGATTGAAAGGATAGTCGATGGTGCCGTAAGGAGAGGTCTTGGTCACCTGACCGAACTTGGTGGTCGGGCTGTACTGTCCCTTGGTCAGACCGTAAATCTCGTTATTGAAGATGGTAATGTTCAGGTCCTGGTTACGACGTACCGCATGAATCAGGTGGTTGCCACCGATAGCCATGGAGTCGCCGTCGCCCATGCTCACCCACACAGAGAGAGCCGGGTTGGCCAGCTTCACACCGGTAGCAATGGCGCAGGCACGGCCATGGATGCTGTGGAAACCGTAAGTATCGACATAGTAAGGAATACGTGATGAGCATCCGATACCGGATACCATGCAGATGTTCTCCTTCTTGTGGTTGGTCTTCGGGAAGGTGTTCAACAATGCGGCGAGGATGGCGTGGTCACCGCAACCGGGACACCATTTCACCATTTGGTCGCTGGTAAAGTCAGCTTTTGTATATTCGCGATCCGCTCTGGGAACAAAATGTTTTTCTGCCATAATTATCTGTGATTAAATGGTTCTTGATTGAGTTATTTGGCAAGCAGTCTTTCGAATTCGGTCTTCAGCTCGCCCACCTCGAACGGCAGACCCATAATCTTGTTGTATTGGGTCATCGGGCATTCGGGGAACTGGGTACGGAGGTAGCCGGCAAACTGTCCATTGTTAAGTTCGCAAACGACAATCTTCTTGTATTTTCTGAGGATGTCGCCAGTGTTCTTCGGAAGCGGGCAAATATAGTTGAAGTGGGTATAAGCCACCTTCTTGCCTTCTTTGTTCATCTCTTCCACAGCAAGGGTAAGTGCGCCAGAGGTGCCGCCCCAACCCACAACGAGGAGTTCAGCATCAGGATTGCCGGTCACTTCCTGGTCGGGGATATAATTGGCCACACGGTTCACCTTCTCCTGACGGTTAGCCACCATCAGAGCGTGGTTTTCGGGATCGGTGCTGAGAGGTCCGTCAGGACATTTCTCCAAGCCGCCCACACGGTGTCTCAAACCTTCCATGCCTGGCAGTGCCCATTCGCGAGCGAAGGTCACAGGGTCGCGGCGGAAGGGTCTGTAGTTGGGATCGTTTGGTGTAGCCAAACGCGGTTTGATTTCCGGCATGTCGGCCATCTTCGGGATGCGGAACAGCTGAGAGCCGTTGCCAAGGTAGCCGTCGGTGAGGAGGATGACTGGAGTCATGTGCTCCAGAGCAACCTTTGCTGCATTGAATGCCCAATAGAAGCAGTTGGCACTGGAAGAAGCAGCCATCACCACAACAGGAGCTTCACCGTTACGGCCGTACAGAGCCTGGTTCAAGTCGCTCTGCTCGGTCTTGGTGGGCAGACCTGTGGAAGGACCGCCACGCTGCACGTCAACCACAACGAGAGGAAGTTCCACCATCACGGCCAGACCGAGAGCCTCGCTCTTGAGGGAAAGGCCAGGGCCAGAGGTAGAGGTACATGCCAACGCGCCAGCGTAGGAAGCACCAATAGCGGAGCAGATACCGGCAATTTCGTCTTCAGCCTGGAAGACACGTGCACCCAAGGATTTATGTTTAGCCAACTCCACCATCACATCTGTGGCGGGGGTGATAGGATAAGAGCCTAAGAACAGTCGGCGACCGGATTTCTCGGATGCGGCCAAAAGACCCCAGGCGGTGGCCACATTACCGGTGATGTTGCGGTAACGGCCCTTTTCCATCTTGTCGGCTTGGGCAATCTCGAAAATATGGGAGTGCATCACTTCCAACTTGTCGGCATATTCGTAACCTTCTGTCAAAACGGCCTTGTTCAATTTGACCACATCGGGCTTTTTGGCGAATTTGCGTTCCAAGTAAGCGTAGGTCTGGTCGAGCTTCTTATGGGTAGCATAGAAAATGATACCCAGCGCGAACATGTTACGGCAACGATCAGCCGTCTTCTTGTCAGCGCCTTGCTCGTTACCGATACGCTGAGTGAACGAGGTCACCGGAGCCTTGATGATGGTGTAGGCGCGTTCCATCTCATCGGTGAAGGGATGGTTGTTCTCGTTGTAGCCTGCTTTTTCAAGCGCCTCATCGGTGAAAGTGTCGATATCGACGATGACGGTGGCGCCTTTTTTGGCCCACTTGAGGTTCGACTTGAGAGAAGCCGGATTCATTGCGACCAGGATGTCGCATTTGTCGCCGGAACTATAGATGTGGTTACCCACGTGCACCTGATAGCCAGACACACCAGCAATGGTATTGTGAGGGGCGCGGATTTCGGCTGGGTAGTCGGGGAAGGTGGCGATGTCATTGCCAGTGAGGGCAGAAGCGTCCGAGAACAAGGTTCCGGAGAGCTGCATACCGTCGCCAGAGTCACCCGCAAAACGAACGACGATGTCGTCAATTTTTGTGATTTGCTCTGTTGCCATAAAAGTTTTAGATTTTGATATTATTAAATTAGTGAATAGAATATTGTCTTTATATATTATTTCTGAATAACCATCTTCTTACTCAGCACGGCATCTTCGAACTGGAGGGTATAGAGGTACATGCCGGCAGCGAAGGAGGTAGTGTTCAAATCGATATAGTTTTCACCGAACTGTGCATTGAGGGCTTCACTATGAAGTTTCTGACCGGTAAGCGTGAAGACCTCGATCACAGCTTTGCCAGCTCTCGGTGCCATGAAGCTGATGCGGGTTCTGTTTTCTGCCGGATTCGGCACATTCTGGTTCAGCACCAGACCGCCTTCCTTCACATAATCCTCAATACCTGTAGTGGTACATGGATGGATAGTATAATTGTCATTGTACGGATTTTCATCTTGATCGATGGTCACAATGGCTTCAAAGTCAGAGAAAGCGGTGGTGGCGAATACCGGGAATCCATTCGTGAAGACATACTCAAGAGTGTCTTCCGACATGAAATACTGGGTCACACCGTCAACCACTTCCGCTTGCCAAGTCTCGGTAAAGGTGATGACATCGTAACCCACTTTCAGTTTACCGGTAATCTCGAACGACTCAACAGGAGCAAGACCTGCGTTCACCACTCTGACAACAGGATAGATGGTGTCACCAAACACCATGCAGGAGCCGTCCGGATCTCTGAAGTCGTAGGGGTAAAGGATCTCCGCGATACCGAGATCGGGTTTTCCGTGGCCGAAGTTAATGTCATCCAATGCGATATCCATCAAACGGGTATGGGATTTGGTTCTGAATCTCACCTTGGCCACCTCGTCATTGTCACTGAACATGACAATTCTCTGTTTCCAGTAAGCGGCGATAGAGGACTGTGTAGGACCAACCACCGAGTCGATGGTCACGAAATGATCGCCCGTACCTACCTGAACCAAGAGGGTTCCAGTGGCATTGTCAGCACCACATATATGTTCCCAATAATCCATCTGGATAGGATAACCGTCGCGATAATGCAAATCGAGGCAGTTGGTGGTCAGTGTTGTATAAGCAGTGTTCGAAGTCTGGTTGCTTCTGCCGGGAGCCACTGCGAACTGGTCCATGTTGTTGCTTGAATGGTCTTGTGACGGACCTGCCGTCGGGTTATTGGCAGCGGGTGCTGTCTGGATAGTCCACTTGTAAGCGCTGCTTGAAGTGGCCACAGTCCAGAAATCAGTGAAAGGAGATTCGGGATCGGTGATTGTCTCGTCAAAGGTTTCCAGACGAGGAACAGTATCCACGGTAAGGTTACCTACGGTGAAGGAGGTCTTCCATGAATTGTTCACAGGATATTCATCGGACATGTATGCCAAAGTGGTCACAACCGTATAACTGCCCACTGTGCTGAAGTTAGCTCCAGGAATGGTGAAAGTCATGGTTTCGCCCGGAGCGATGGTGCCGAAGGAGAACGACTGGGTATAAGTACCCTGGATAGCGCCGCTCACCTCTGCTGTCAGTGTAAGAGGGTTGGAGCCTGTGAAGGTCAGTGTATTCAAACCTGTGTTGCGCACATAAACCTTGATATTGGCTCTGGAGTCGGGACAAGACACACCTGAAGGCTGCAAGTAATCTACCACAGCCAAGTCATTGTCAAACGCACCCCTGATGGTCACCATATAGTCTTCGGCTTCACCTTGTGCAAAATAGCCACAACCTGTATTGGCCACGTTGGTTGCCGTTGAGGCAATCACTCTCATCAAGGTAGTACCCTCCAATGCCGTTGTCGGCACGGTGATTAACGCTTCGGAAGTGGCGTTTTCCGGATGCTGGTTGTTGAAAGAATTTGCGGTAATATTGACAATTCTCTCACTACCGGTGCCTGTAAGTGTAAACTCACCATCCTGGTTATAATCAATGAAGACATACTTGTACAACTTCAAACCATTGTTTGCGGCGAAAGCGTTGGTGATACTGACAGGATAAGTCTGACCTTTCACCAAGACAGCCGGAGCAACCGATCTGGTATAATCCGTGTAGGCTACGGTGTCAGCCGTGCCAAATGGAGTCCAGTCCGCTGGCAATGGCAGGTTGTCGATACCCGCGAATTTCACATTGGCAATGCATGGGCCGACCGCATTCTGTGAACCTGACTCGCAAAAATCTTTTTGCAACGACATCACAACCGTATCATTTTGCGGATGCTCGTCAGCGGCACAGGTCACATAAACCTTAAAGTTCATCGGGAAGTAAACCGCAGACAAATCCACAGCTGTGGTGAATGAATATGTTACCGTATCATTGCTCGGCACTGCCACAGGGTTACTCACCGTCACAGGAGCTTGTCCCTCCAACTGATAACTCAGGCTATAGCTGTTGGCGACATTGCTACCGTGGTTGGCCAACTTGATCGTCACTGTTTCAGCATTGGTATATGCCGAGTTCGGTGTGGTAGGATTATCAATGCTTACCACATCCAAATCGATATTCGGCACAGCCGTATGTACTGTGATCACACCTCTGTTGGCAGATTCGCAAGCATAGCTGACACTGAATTTGGTATTGAATCTGACGGTTCCCTGCGACATTGTTCCCAGGGCCGGATTGAAGTCATTGTCTGTACTATAATACACAATTCTCTTGTTATAGGTCGAATTCGGCACTGACGGCACATTGGTGGATCTGAATACAGGTGCTGAATAACCCAATGTGGTATTCCTGCCATGATGCTCGGTCATCAACAACAAACTATTGCCTGTGTACTGGAATCCTCCCGGAATCAGGAAGCTATACCATCCAGGTTGATCGAATTCGAACAAACCGTCAACAATAAGCGTAGCGCCATTGGTCAAATTGTTCCAATTATTCTGATATAACTGGTTCACCAAAACGGGGGTCAGATTCGGATAACCATTGGCCACGAAAGTGGTATCATTCTTCAAATACAATCTAACAGGTATTTGTCCACTTCCCGTAGTGTGAACATAGAAGGAGATGGTGTCAATAATACCCTTGGATATACCCAATTCATCCGCAGTGTACATGATAATACCCACTGAATGCTCCTTGGTAAAATCAAAAGGCTTCGTATTATTGGAAACAGAAGCGGTACCCACCGTTGACGAAACAGCGAACTCAGGATCAAGGATTCTACCACTATAGTAGAAATAGGTGGGATTGGCCATGATTTCCGGTGTGGTAAAGGAAGTACCCTGAGCCAAGGCGGTTCCGCCAGTCGGCTGATCATAGAAATAGTACTGGTTGAAAGTAGTGGAAGTAGGCGTTACAGTAGCCGTGCCACCATACGGAGCATTGACATTGGGAATGTCTGCGGGGGTGGCGGGAGTGGCAGGAACATACAGCGAACCCGTGATGGTATCGTTGGCACGGTACACATACATGGAGGAGTTCACAGGGTTAGAATATATAGTATAATTGTATATATTATTTTGAGTAGCGGATCCCAAAGTGACAGCATTGCCGAAAGTGATATCCACAGGCTCACCTGAGTATATCGGCTGGCTGATAGTATGCTGCACAGATGTAGTGGCGGCACCCGTGAAGTCCGCTTTCAACTTAAAGCTGTTTGCCGGAATGGTATCAGAGGTGGGCCAAGTGTCGCTGATTCTCACCTGAAGGTTGGCATTGGTAACACCGCATTGGAATGAAACAGGTGCAAGCAATTCATCAGTGCTGATATCGTGCAACGGAGTGGTCACGTCAATCTGATATCTCATCTTTCTGGTTACACAGTTGGTACCCGGGGTAATACCATAGACATAATACAAAGCGGTATCATACAGAACCGGAGTGGTGAAAGAATAGGGATTGGTTTGTACCAACACACTGTCCATGGTAGCGGCATTCTGATAATACCATTTTGTCACGGTAGTATTCTGACGAGTGATGGTATAGGTATGCAGATACTCGCCCGACACCTCTATATCATCAGGAAGGATTGCGGTCTTCTTGGAAACAAACGAACCTCTAAGTGTGTCATTACCACGATAAGCAGGGGTGCCGATCAGGTCAGTCACAATGGTATAATTGTATGTCTCATCAGCGGTAGGAGCTCTGAAGTCGAAGGTGTTGGTGAAGGTCACCTCTTTCTCTTCGTTCGGGGCAAAAGGCTCATCCACAATCTGCGTCAGCGTCACGTTGTTAAATTTGGCTTTTATTTCCACCGTATTCGCAGGAATGGTGTTGTTGATCAGGTTCTTCACCTTCACCACAATATGTTCATCCAACATAGTACAAGTATTGGTCACAGGATAGATCAGCTCCATCGGTTCCACATCATAAACAGGCACGTTGTCAGCGATAACCTGTACCGGAACCTTTTCACTCTGGCAATCGGCATCCACAAACTGGAACTTCATCACCAGACGTTTGTTATTGGTGGTATAATTGCCTGAATAAGCGGACTCTGAATTGTTGACACCTTTGTACAACACACAGTTCGTAGCCGCGGCGGAATTGAATTTCGGATAATTGGCCGAGCCTGATGCAGCGGCACAGTTAGAGCCACCGCAATAAGTCTCGGTCAAAATCAGGATGCTGTTGCCCTCATATTCCATAGGTTCGGGCAAATTGAAAGAAACCCAACCTGTGGTATTGAAGAAATAACTGCCATCATAAATCAAGGTAGCTTCAGCAATTTCATCATTCCAAGTACTTACCGGGCCGGCACTGAGGCTGGTCAGCTCTGTGTTCATCGCATACAGTCTCATCGGAATACCCTGATCGCCATCAGCGGCATTGCTGACATACAGGCTGATCTGGGTCAATTTGCCATTGGCATTCAGTTCATTGGCCTTGTACAACAGTTTACCACGGGAGAAACCATTGGTGAAAACGAATGGCTGAGTGATATTGTTGGCAGTTGTCGCATGAGTCTCTGCGCCTACTTGTGGAGTATAGAAATCTGCGGGAGCGGATGCCACATAGTAAGTTGTGTCATAATATACGGCCGGAGTAATAAACGGATCGCCCACATACTGCAACTGCCATGATTCATAACCGGTATTGGCATACCAGAAATGAGCGTTGCCTGTCGTGGCGTCCGTGGCAGTCAAAGTGGCTGTCTCATGATAGTTGGCATGAACAGGACTGGTGACCGTCGGCATCGGGGACTTGCCATACGACTCAATGGTCACACTCAAAGTATCATTGAAGCGGACACGGTCGCCAGAAACCACATCAAACCACATCTTTATCGCATAAGGCACGTCCACATTCACCTGGTTGTTGGTGAAATCGTACTGTACCGGGAAAGTATAATTTACCGTTTCATGGCTGCCAATCGTTTCTGTGATGGTAGAAGCCACCGGAGTACCACCATTGATGGTATAATACACTGGTGTTCCGGGCTGTAAGGCGATAGTACCATTATTGGTTATCTTCACCACAATGTTCTCATGTCCAAGGTCGCAATTGGTCAACGGGTGTACCAACGAAAGCATGGCGATTTCGTGAGTCATACAGCTTTCAACCAAGGCATTAATCATCTGACGACCCACCGTCGAGGCAGTCAATGTTCCATTGGTCAAAGTATAATAGGTGGTGTCTCTCAGAGGAGCCTCCTCCTGAACGCCAAGATAAGTACCGCCATCCAGCATCTCAATACCCACATACAAGGAACCGTTGGTGCTGGTCAATGCATAATTGTTGATTTCGCCCATCACCCACTGGTTCTCCATAGCGGCAGTCACTGTCATCTCGTCCGAACTCTCGATGATGTTTCCTGACGCGTCGGCAACGATAAAGCGGAAATGACGGCCCACATTGCTGTTGTTAGCGGTATTGGTGATGAAGGCCTTCACATGAGTGGCAATCAATGTGTCCACCATATTATATTTATTCACGTATGCGATATGATCAGTACCTCCAACAGCAATGGTCGAGTAGGTTACATGCTGTCCCGCAACAACAGAATCTGTTGCATAACCCACCTCATTGAGGGTGGTGGTCATCTGCCAAGTGTGCTCATTATTATCATTGTTCATATCCGGCTCACAATACACTCTCACGATATTGTCGCCAGGATTGTTCAAGTGCGCCCCGTTGAAGGACACCACCATGCTGCTTCTGGATGCCAGCGACGGCACAGTGATGGTGTCTCTGTACGTATTGGCGCCTGTGATTTCGAGCATCATCTTGAAGTTGGTCTGTGTATTACGACCCTCGTTGCTAATATTAGCGTAAATTCTCGGTGACACCTGATGTTGAGTGGGATTCTCACCCAAAGCCCAAATATCATTCACCGCCAAGTCGTTGTTATGGAAGTTTCTCACCACCACGCGGTCAATGTTGATATTGTTCTTGGCATTGGATTTTGCGTCAAAGGCAATGTATATACAGTTTTGGTTGCTATAACCTGCCAAGTCAACCATATATTTCTCCCAACCCGGAGTAGTATAGGCTGAATTGTAACGTTTCACCAAGGTAGAGGTCACACCAGCGGTATTCGTTGAAGGAACATCAGAATAGGTAGCACCTCCATCGGTGGAGATTCTCACGGTTACACCTTCTGTACTACTGTTGCCGGTGTTGTCATGGGCGAACCAATATTCCAAAATCGGTGTGCTTGCGCCCTGCAAGATAGTCACCGGCATAATAGCGCGCGACTCAGTGTTGTTGGCAAACACCTTGGAGTTGAAGAACAAACGTCCCAAACCATAGTTCGGTGAGATGTTGGGATAAGTGCCCGCTCCTGTCTGAACCGTCCAGTTACCTGCACCTGCAGTGCTTATCTGTTCAAAACGCCATGAAGGATGCAAATCGTTGGAGGAGAACACTTCCTCATAATACGGGAAAGCGGCCTGAATCTCGAAAGAGCCTGCCAACGAATCGTTCTGGGTATTGTTGTCTCCATTCACATGAATGTTGAAACTATAATTGTACACTGTATTGATGGAAACCGGGAAGTTGGCTACCACAGTCACTTCTCTGCTCTGCAACGGAGCAACTGTACCTGAATTCACTGTCATCGAACCCGTAGTGGTGCCGATGGTGTACGAAATGGTGGCAGGCTTGGTGGCGAAATTCAAGTTCGCGCTACCAGTATTCTTCACCATCACCTTAATAGGATAATGGTCTGCGGGGCACTCATTGCCCAACACAGGAGATGTCAAGACTGTCAAGGCCAAGTCAGTTGCAGGAATGGCTCTTGTGTAGCAGCCCATGAAAGTGATGGTGCTGTAACGTGAGGTGCCTCTGATATCTGTGGAAACTCCATTCACAGGAAGACATTCCAGACCCTCATATTGTTCGGGCACCAAAGAATCTGTCGGTGACACAAAATTGATGGGGACATTGATGGAGGTTGTATCTTCACCACGGCTGGACAAAGCGCCTTGCCATTCTGCAAAGGTGTTACGAGGAGCCACAAACCATCCCAAGGAATTACCTACTGAATAATACTCATTGTTATTCAGCTTGACAGTATTGGCGAGAGCCGTAGCTGAAGTATAGTTCAAGTAAACAGCATAGTTCTTATTCTCTGCCGAAGTACTGGCGTTGTAGAAAATGTTGTTATAGATGTTAATGTTGTTGGTGGAAGATGAAGCACCGGTGATATAGATCGGGGCAGACTGTGCGATATCCACCAAAGAATGTATATAACTGCTGTTATGGTAAATATTCATCATTTTTGAATTCTGCACCATGATGTTATATCTGGCAGTCACTGTAGCTTTGTTGATGATTTCATTGTTGGCCACGTTCATCATGGTGGTTACCCCCGTCGAGTTGGCGTATGTGGTGAAAGAAATACCTGTACCGCCACGTTCGTTCATCCTGATACTATTGGCTGAAACGCTGTGGAAGTTTGTGGAATTCTGCACTGCGACACCCACAAAGTTCAAATCTGAAGCGGTGGCTTGCTGGTTGATACGGTTGCCATCGATTGTCCATCTCTTGGACTGTGTAGCACTTATACCTGTTACCGTACAGTTGATGGTATTGCCGCTTACCACGAAATTATCTTCCTTATAGGCGGCATTCGTAGTACCTGTGAAATAGAAACCAAAGTTCACCCCGCTGATGGTATTGTTTGTGAAACTCATATCATGGTCACCCGAGCCACCTGTGGTGAACGGTGTCGCGGTACTTGTACGCGCGATAGCCGAAGAGTTGTAATAAGGTGTTGCAGTGGAGGTAACACCCTGAATATCGCAATTGTCGATAGCAATATCATGTGAAGCAATGCCGACAAACTCAACGCAACGGCCCACATTGGTATTCCGGATGGTCACATTTCTGATGGTGACATACGCCATCTGCGTAAATTTCACCGGAGGCTCGTTGCCCGAATTCGTAATGACAACCGAACTTCTGCTCACACCAGGAGCAGCCTGGAAGGTGATGGTGTTGGTGCTGCTCAGTCCAGGATACTGGTCGTCAAAAGCGAAACCGGTATATGTGCCGGCATTTATGTTGATAGTCACAGGACCGTCAAGGCCGCAACGATAAAAACGCTCCTTCATGAACTTCACCGTGGGGAAATCGGCACCAGGGCCACCCAAGGTGTAAGTTCCCGACAAAGCGCTGTCACAAGCGTAGCCGTCATACTTGATAGTATCATCCGAGCGGCGTTCCAGGTTCGTAACTCCGTTACGCGATATCAGCCAAACCTTGATATAGTTGGAATCGCGCAAGGCAATGTGGGTACCCACCTCAATGGTGTCTGTATAGTCCAAGCACAAGTCACCAGTCCATGTAGCATTGGGTTTCTGAACCCCATTGACACTCCATCCGAAAGTGGCGGAAGTCATACGGTTGGGGTTGGCGTCGGTAGCAAGTCCCTTGTTACGGAACGCAACCTTCACCGGATAGCTCTGACCGGTGGTCATACGTTCGGGATATACCGGCAATTGGAATGACTCCGGCTCCATTTTGGCATCATTCACCGCCAAAGTCTGGGTAGTGTTCAAGGTAAAGGTTTTGGTCTCATAGCACTTGCTGCCATGCACATCCTTGACAGAGATGTGATAGGTGATGGTTGTACCGTAGCACTGCATGGGAATTTCCCAACTGTAGGACACTTGGCCGTAGCCGATTTGGTAGTATTGCATTTGGTTGGGAAGAGTATCCATCTCACCGGTACTTGTCTCGTACCAGCAACGCACAGAGGAGGTGTCTATGGCATCATTGTCAGTAAGGGTGGCATTGATAACGAAAGGACCCGTGAAGTCGTTGATCGTTCCCGTAAAAATTCTGTTCTGGGGTTGACCATTATTGTTGGTATAATGGGTTTGCGTGATGTTGATTTCCGGTGGAACCAACTCCACATTGGAATAAATCACCTTTACATTGTCAAGATACCAACCGGCGCACACCTCCGTACCGGAACCCGTACCGGAAGCGTGGGTGTTGTTAAAACGGATACGGAAATACTCATTAGTTGCGCCCACCACAAATTGTGTCATGTCGAGCAACTCCGTTTTCCACCACGCATTACTCGGAACGGCAGTGTTGTTATTCGGAACCCATGTGGAATACCAGTTTTGTGACACATTACCTTCGGTAATGGACTCCGCATGTCCGTGATAATAAGGGCTGTTGATCGTGAGATCATTCAGTGGCACCGGCGATCCGAACTGGATATCCCCTTGAGCAGAATAGCCTGTCGAAATCTGATACGCAATAAAGCTGCGGTCGTTGTTGTTAACCTTGCAGATATGATCGAACTGCAAATACACATACGGGTATGACCGATCCACCTCGATCGCTCTCGTCCAGCAAGCCATATTTATTGCTGTTGGTTGCAACGTAACGTGGTAAGACGAGGAGGGTGATTGGAACAAATTTGAAACAATACCCCAATGTGGTACACCTTGATTAGTTGTTGATGTCATCTTGATTGTGGAACCATCAAAGTTTTCATAAAAAACGACGGCGGTATCCATGAGCTGGGCTGACAGGACAAACGGCATCACCATTACGACCAAAAAGAAGAATAATTTTTTCATTTTCAGAATGTTGTATTGATACTAATTTTAACTTTTCCCTTTTAATTGAATATATTATATATCAGTTTTTGCAAAAGACAAAAATAATAAAAATTTTCCATATAGAAACACTTGGACACGGCTTTTTTGCGTTTTTTTTCAACGAAAAAAAGACCAAAAAAAATCCCGCCACAAAAAATGACAGGATTTGGATTTTATCATTTGTATATCAATTATTTATGATAGATAGACATCAATCAGTCCTTCCGGAGCCTGAATGTAAATTATTCTGTTCTCCCGGTCCACCTTCCTGAAAATCTCGTCAATGGCAGGAATCAGCACCTCCACCCCATCGTGGTCGATCTGCATAATCGGATGATGACTGATATCGATGAAATCCTGACAAGTACCGACCTCCCCTTTCTCCTCGTCAATCACCTTGAAACCTATGACTTCGTGGAAATAGAACTTGTTGCCGGTGAGTGGGGGCAAATCCGACAAAGGGAGGAATAACTCAGCCTTAACCAAGCCCTTGGCCTCTTCCTCATCCACATCCGCAAACTTGATGACAAAGGTGTTGGCGCCACGATACTGGATATCTTCAATCAGATAAGGGAGCATTTCATCGTCCAAATCGATGAAGACCGCATCCAGATTGGCGTATTTCTCCGGCTCATCGGTATCGAAATAGCAACACAGCTGGCCCTTTATTCCAAACGGCTTTGTTATATGCCCCAAATAATAATATTCGTTTTTCATCTTTCTTTATTTTTCGCCTTGATCTCTGAACATAACTTTCAACTTTCAGTTTTCAGTTTTCAACTTTCAATTTAAGACTCTCGAATCATTTAAAACAAATATAGACGCAACTTTCTCGTTGCGTCTATATCGTAACTCATTGACATGAAGTTTATTCTGCAGGAGTTTCAGCAGCTTCTGCGGGAGCCTCGGTGGCTTCAGCGTTAGCGGCTTCCTCTGCGGCCTTAGCCTCTGCCTCGGCAGCCTCAGCCTCAGCAGCGGCGGCATACTTGGCAGCAACCTTGGCGGAGATAGCCTCTCTCACCTTGGTCTCGGCTTCCAGACGAGCCTTCATTTCCTTGCGGCTCTTGTCAGCGTCTTCACGTTTGATGTTGCTGACCTTGGATTCCTTAGCCTGTTTCCATGCGTCGAATTTGCGATCTGCATCCAGCTGGGTCAATGCGCCTTTCGCGATTCCGCCTCTGAGATGCTTCATCAAATAAACACCTTCATGTTTAAGAATCGAACGGGCAGTGTCTGACGGATCAGCGCCAGCTTCAACCCAGTACAATGCTCTGTCAAAGTTTAAGTTTACTGTTGCAGGGTTGGTCAGCGGGTTATAGGTGCCGATCTCTTCGATATAGCGTCCGTCACGTGGTGCACGACCATCTGCAATTACAATGTGGTAGAAAGGTTGGTTTTTCTTGCCACGTCTTTGTAATCTGATTCTTGTTGCCATAACTTTTTGTTGTTTTTAAGTGATTAATTTTGAGGGTGCAAAGATACGGAAAATTTCAATAGAAAAAATTTTTTTTGATTTTTTTCTTGAAAATGTACATGGTATTCTTTTTTTTTATATTTTTGCAGTCACAATTTCAAACGGCCCATTAGCTCAACTGAATAGAGTATTTGACTACGGATCAAAAGGTTGCAGGTTTGAATCCTGCATGGGTCACAAGCTGAAAATCAGGCACTTACAACATTTGCAAGTGCCTTTTTTCTTTTACCAAGCACCCTGTTTCCGAACACAGCTCCCCCTCCCCTTCCGAAAACATTTTGCATGATTTTCTCCAATTTTCTCCGAAATCTAGGCAATTCCGATTTTTTTCTCTAATTATGCGGATGGAGCGCACCTCGTCTCCACACCAGATTTTTTCCTTATCATTAGCACATTAGCACATTGACAATTAGCACATTAACCAATTTGCACATTTGCTAATTTTTCCGTATTTTTGCCGCCGCTATGATTCAGATTAACAAACTGTCGGTCAATTTCACCGGCGACTACTTATTTAAAGATATATCCTTCGTGGCTGGCGACAAGGACCGTATTGGATTAGTGGGCAAAAACGGCGCCGGCAAGTCCACCTTGCTCAAAATCATCCACAAGGAAATGGAACCCGAATCGGGCACCATCGTCATCACTTCCGGCTACAAGACCGGCTACCTGCCCCAGGAAATCCTCGGCAACTACGACAAAAGCATCTGGGAGGAAACCATGTCATGCTTTGTGGAACCCCGCCGGCTGGAAGCCAAAATCAGGGAAATCAATGCCAAACTGTCCGACCGTACAGATTATGAATCAGAGGAGTATATCAATCTGGCACAACAATTGTCCGATGCCACCGACCGTTTCCACCACCTCGGCGGCGCCACTATGGAAGGCGATGCCGAAAAGGTACTTCTGGGTCTGGGCTTCAAAACCTCTGACTTCGCCCGCCCGATGGCCGAGTTCAGCAACGGCTGGCAAATGCGCGTCAACCTGGCCAAAATCCTGCTGCAACAGCCCGAAATCATCCTCCTCGACGAACCTACCAACCACCTCGACATCGAATCCATCCAATGGCTGGAAGACTATTTGGCCAACTATTCCGGCTGCCTCATTCTGGTGTCTCACGACCGCGCCTTCCTCGACAGGGTCACCAACCGCACCGTCGAAATCACCTTCGGCAGCCTGCAAGATTACAAATGCAGCTATTCCCAGTATGTGGAACAGCGCCTGGAACGCATTGAGTCACAGCAAAACGCCTACGAAAACCAGCAGAAAGAAATCGCTCAGATAGAACGCTTCATCGAGCGCTTCCGCTATAAGGCCACCAAGGCCAAACAAGTACAAAGCCGTATCAAACTGCTCGACAAGATGGAGAAAATAGAGGTAGAAAGTATCGACCACTCCTCCATCGCCTTCAAGTTTCCTCCGGCACCCCATTCGGGACGAGTGACCGTGGAAACCGAAAACCTCAACTTGGGATACGGTTCCTTGGAAGTGTTGAAAAACATAAGCTTCCACCTGGAAAGAGGCGAGAAAGTGGCCTTCGTGGGCCGCAACGGCGAAGGCAAATCCACCATGGTGAAGGCCATTGTGGGCGAGCTGGCTCCGCAAAGCGGCAAACTGACCTTGGGCCATCAGGTGGTGATTGGTTACTACGCCCAGAACCAAGCCCAGCTCCTCAACCCTGACAAAACCGTTTTCGAGACCATCGACGACATCGCTGTGGGTGACATCCGCCCGAAAATCCGAACCATCTTAGGCAGTTTCCTTTTCGACACCGAAGACACGGAGAAGAAGGTGCGCGTGCTGTCTGGCGGCGAGAAATCCAGACTGGCCCTGGCCAAACTGTTGCTCTCTCCTTTCAACCTGCTCATCCTCGACGAGCCCACCAACCACCTCGACATGCAATCGAAGGACGTGCTCAAAAACGCCCTGCTGCAGTACGAGGGCTGCATGATCCTGGTCTCCCACGACCGTGACTTCCTGCAAGGGCTGAGCTCCAAAGTGTTTGAATTCAAAGACCATCAAATCAAAACCTATATAGGAGATGTCTATGACTTTCTCGAAAAGAAGAAACTGGACTCTCTGAAAGAACTCGAGAAAAAAACTCAGACTATTGGAGGTGCCGACAAAACCGACAGCAGCAACAAAATCAGCTGGGAGAAGAAAAAAGAGGAAGAAGCCGCCAAACGCAAACTCAAAAACCGCTTGGGCAAAATCGAAAGCGAAATCGCTGACTTGCAGCAACAGCTAGCCGTTATCGAAAACAAAATCTCCAACCCCGCGGACTATGCCGCTGAAATCAACTCCGGAGAATTATACACCCAATACAACAATATCAAAAACACCATCGAGGAAAAGGAGATGGAGTGGCTGGAACTGCAAGAGAGTTGACAGGTTATTAAAAACAGGCTGTTCACAATTTTACCACCAAATTGTTTAACACTGCATACCATTTTCATATTTTTGTTCGTTAATTATCAATAGTATTGGATTATAAAAAACGAACATATATGAAATCTCTTTTCGGAAAAATACTCATCGCTGCTATCGTCCTGTTTTCCGCGCCAGTGCTGGCTCAGAAGCCTGCCGCCTACGACTCGCCCCGCTACGAATACCAGCTGGCCAAGGAAATGTTTCAGAAGCAGAAATACGGCTCCGCGCAGCAATATTTCAAGCAAGTTTACGAATTCAGCGAGGACAAACAGCAAGACCTGAAAGCCGATTCCTATTTCTATATGGGCATCTGCGCCGCCAAATTAGGCAACCAGGATGCCGCCTTCCTGCTCAGCGACTTCATCCGCCAATATCCTGTCCACGCCTTCGTGCCCCAGGCCCACTACCATCTGGGCATGTACTATTTCTCGAAGAAACAATACAAAAAGGTGCTGGAACAGTTTGACGAAATTGACGAACGGGTGGTCAACAAAGACGACCTTGCCGAATTCCGCTTCAAGAAAGGCTACAGCTATTTCGCCACTGGCAATTACACAGAAGCCAAGGCTTTGATGAAACAAAGCAGCGAGGAAAACGGCCCCTACCACTACCGCGCGCTGTATTACCTTGCCCACATGGCCTATACGGACAAGCAATACGAGGCCGCCTTGGAAGATTTCCAGAAACTGCAGGATGTGCCCGAATACAAAGACGAGGTGAAGCAGTACCTGATGCAAATCTATTTCATCCAGGAACAGTATGACAAGGTGGTTGCCATGGCCCCTGCGGTGATGGACGAAAACACCCTGAAAAACCAACCCGAACTTTACCGCACCTTGGCATTATCCTATTACAACCTCAAGGATTTCGACAATGCCGAAGCCGCTTTCCGCCCCATTCTCAATAACGACAAAGTGCAACTCGACCGCAACGACTATTTCGCTGTCGGCTATACTTTTTACCAAAACAGAAAATATGCCGAAGCGGTGAAATACCTGTCGAAGACCACAAGCCAAAAGCCCAGCGACGAGATGACCCAGGACAGCTACTACCTGATTGCCGACTGCTACTTGCAGCAGAAAGACTATCAGGCTGCCTCTCAGAACTTCCATCAAGCCTCTAAATACGACTTTAACACCGAGATCCAGGAAGACGCCATGTACAACTACGCCAAGTTGCAGTACGAAACCTCCAACAGTCCCTTCAACAGCGCCATCAAAGCTTTGGAAGAATACATCAACAAATACCCCTACTCCACTCGCTCGCAGGAAGCCAACAGCTATCTGGCCTCCATCTATATGTCCACCAAGAACTACCAAAGCGCCATCAATTCGCTGGAGAAGATCGACATCAAGAGTCCCTCCTTGCTACGAGCCTACCAGCGCTGCACCCATTTCCGCGCCCTGGAGATGATCAACAACCGAAACCATAAGGAAGCGATCAAAATGTTGAACAAGTCGCTGACCTACCCCATGGACAAGACCATCAATACCGAAAATCTCTACTGGAAGGCCGAATGCGAATACCGCAACGAGAAATACAAAGACAGCTATTATTCCTTCCAGAACTATTTCAAAGCTGGCAATGTCACCAAAGACGTAAACTATGCCAATGCCCAATATTCCTACGGCTACGCTGCCATGAAACTCAGCAAATACGGCGATGCAGCCCAGTCATTTCGTAAATATCTGCAACAAAGCTCTTCCAAAGACAATCCCGACATGGAAGCCGATGCCACGGTACGCTTAGCGGACTGCTACTACATGCAGAAAGACCTGAAGAGCGCCATCAAATACTACGACCAATGCCAGCAACTGGGTCGTAAGAACGCCGACTACGCGCTGTACCAGGAAGCTAAATGTTACAGCTATCTCAATGATTATGACAAGAAAATCGAAACATTGGAGAGAATGATGAGCACCTATCCCAAGTCAACATACAGCGATGATGCCGAATTCGAACTGGCTTCTACCTATCATGCGCAAAACGAATACGGTGCCGCCATCGCCGCTTACAAAAATTTCATTCTCAAATATCCGAAGAGCCCTTATATCAGACAGGCACACAACAAATTGGCTCAATCGTATTTGAACACTCAGGATGTCGATATGGCCATCTCCACTTTCAAATATGTCTTCGAGACCTACCCTGGTTCGCAGGAAGCCAAAGACGCCATGGCCAACTTGGAAAACATTTATACCGAGAACGGCAATACCAGCGAATTCTTCGCCTATATCAAGACCCGCAACATGAACATCTCCGCTGACAAGCAGGATTCCATCAGCTACAAGGCTGCGGAGAACAAATACATGCGTGGCGACTGCGACGCCGCCATCAAGGCATACAATGACTATCTGAGGCAATTCCCCAACGGTCTGTTCACCGCCAAGGCCTTGTATTGCAAAGGCGACTGCGAATACGCCACCGGCGACTATGACAATGCACTGACATCCTTCGAAAAGCTGGTCAACAACTATCATACAGAATATAACGAAACCGCCTACCGCAAGGCCGCCAGCATTCTATACGGCAAGAAGGAATATGCCCGCGCCATGAAATATTTCACCAAGTTGGTGGAATTCGCTTCCAACGAAAGCAATGTGATTTACGGCAACAACGGCTGTATGCACTGCGCCTACGAGCTGCGCCAGTACCGCGACGCATATAACGCCGCCACCAACATCATCTTGTCGGGACAGAGCGACAACGACCTCCAGAACGAAGCCCTGCTGATTGCCGGAAAATCGGCTATTGCCCTAAGTGACAACAATAACGCAATCAAGTATCTGACCCGCCTGTCCAAGAACGGCGACAACGACCAGTGCGCCGAAGCCGCTTACCTGGTAGCGATGATCCACTTCAACGACAATAATCTGGACCTCTGCGAGAAGCAAATCAAAGAGATATTGGCCTCCAATTACACCTCCGAATACTGGTATGCGTCAACTTTTATATTATATGGCGATCTGTATTTGGCCAAAGGCAACGCTTTCCAAGCCCGCTACACCTACCAGAGCATCCTCGACAACTATGAAGGCGACGACCTGAAGAAAGTGGCGGAAGACAAAATTGCCGCCCTCGACAAAATGGAAGAGGGAGAAGAGAATTGATAACTGACAGTGGAAAACTGAAAACTAAAAATCCAAAATCCATAACCTTCCTAACCTTCCTAACCTTCCTAACCTTCCTAACCATTAAACATTGAACTTTGAATTAATATAACAGAGATAATGAAACGCATCTTTTTAACAGCAGCAATATTTTGTATAGCCAACTGGACTTTCGGTCAAGCTATTGACACCGCTCGTTTCCGCTTGAATTTCAATCCGCAGCTGAGCAATATCCAGAAAATCAACCAACAGGCCGTTATCAACGACACTGCCAAGGAAGTGGTCAAGTTCGACTACTATGTCACTCCTATGCAGATGGATGTCAGTTTCGCTCCCACTCCCATCAAGCCCAGCAAACTGACCCCGGAAGTGGGAGAGCCTATTGCCCGCAACTTCATCAAGGTCGGCTTCGGCTATCCGCTGACCCCGCTTTTGGAGTTTGCCGCCCATAACGCCGACAACAGCAAATACTCGTATGGCATCAACCTGCACCATTTTTCCTCCTGGGCGGGTCCTATCGGCAAAAAACAGAAAAATTATGCCTACGCTCCCACCAGCGATACCCGTGTGCATTTGTTCCTGACCACCTTCTTCAAAGATCAAACTCTTTATTCCTCAATAGACTACAATCACGAACTGGCTCATTTCTATGGCTACGGAAAAGATGTCTTAAAAGCAAGAGGCTACTATCTCGAAGACTATTACACCAAAGACTATTACGATGAAATCCGCAACGATTTCCACCATCTGAAAGCAGAAATCGGTGTTCGCTCCAACCATCTGCCTGGCGTGAAAAAACTCAAACAAGATGTACGTCTGAATTACAACTTCCTTTATTGCCATAACAAAAGCATGGAGAACCATGTGGGTATTACCTCCTATTTCGCATACGACAGCCGCTTCATGAAGATTTCAGGCAGCCAGAACTACCGCATCGACTTCAATTTCGATTTTTTTAACGACCGTCTCCAGTACGACTTCGCTACAACAGATGGAAACAATCCCGGATACTACAATACCAATGCCTTCAAGTTTGAGCTCATCCCCAACATGCAATTCAACATCAAGGAATACTATTTCAAAGTCGGTATTGGCGTGCCCGTACTTCGCTCCAACGAAGTCACCCGCTGTCCCGTTTATCCCGTGGCAGAAGTCCAGTTAGGCATTGTTCCCGGCATTTTGAGTATTTATGCCGGAGTGGATGGAAAAGCTGAATACAAGGGATTGAAAGAGTTGTTGTATGAAAACCCCTACTATTCCCCCACTCCCTCAGTTTTTGACACACTGGATTTCACCCGCACCCGCATCAACATTTACGGTGGTATCAAGGGCAATTTTGTCAAGAAACTGAACTACCATATTTCCGCCCGTTACGCTTTCGTGCAGGATATGGCCTTCTTCCAATTGGACCCTACTTACCTACTACGCAACAAATTCATGGTAATCTACAACGATGTGAACTATCTCAATGTATGCCTCAATCTTTCATGGGATGTGATTGACCATTTGTCACTGAACTTTGAGGCCAACTATAACGGCTACTTCTTCAAAAAAGACAGCAGGCTCCAGTATGCATGGTACAAGCCCGCCCTGGATTTCGGTTTCGACGGCAAATACACTTTGAAAGGGAAATATATCTTTGACCTGAACTTCAAAATGGAATTCCTGAGCTGGGCACTAGCACCTCGCGATGAAAAAGGCAACATCCGTTATGACGACCTTGGCAATGTAAGCTACGAGCCCACCAAGATGAAACCCGTGCTGGACTTCGGCATCGGCTTCGAATACCTCATCAACAAGAACTTCTCCGCTTTTGCCACCATCAACAATATAGGCTGCCAGTATTATGCCCGCTATTATGATTTCAACAGCTTTGGCATCAATGCCTTAGTCGGCATCACCTATTCTTTCGGCAAGGAAAGCGTCAAAAACAAAAAGAAATAAGAACCTTTTCCTAAACATTAATTTATTCCATCAATAAAAAAAAACATCATGAAAAAGACTTTTTTTATCATTCTGTCATGTTGCCTGTTGCTCTGTGCCGGGTGCAAAAAAGAGAACTTTGTAAGCAATAAATACAAAGCCTCTTTTGAATACCATTTCAGCAACCCCACCAACCAGCATTCCGTGGAGACATTACTCAACAATTACAGTAGTGTATGGATGAGTGAGATTGAACTAACCCTTGTAAGCACCGGTACAACAGACGCAGAGGCGAAAACAAAGTTCGAGACCTCCGTAATTGCTGTACTGTCCAAAGGCAACTCTCTTAACCCCTTCTTTGATACTAACGACTATATGATTTACACCTTGCAAAGAACTACACCCGGTAATGAGAAAATTTTGCACCAGGTGAAGTTCTTTAACAACAATGGTCATTTTGACAGCGTAAGCCTATAAACGAATTTACAGGCTCATCAGATATTCATCTATGGCATGGGCGGCGGTCTTACCGGCGCCCATTGCTAATATTACGGTAGCGGCTCCGCTGGCGGCATCACCACCGGCAAACACGCCCTTGCGGGATGTCTGCCCCTTCTCGTCCACCGCCACACAACGGCGTTTGGTAATCTCCAAGCCGGGTGTTGTGGCAGAAATCATCGGATTGGGAGAAGTTCCCAATGCCATAATCACCATATCCGATTCAATGGTAAATTCTGAACCTTCAACAGGGATAGGACTTCTTCTGCCGGATGCGTCAGGTTCGCCCAGCTCCATACGGATGCATTTGGCTCCCTTCACCCAGCCGTTCTCGTCACCGAGAATCTCCAATGGGTTGGTCAGCAACTGGAACTGCACGCCTTCTTCCTTGGCATGATGCACTTCTTCTGCACGAGCAGGCAATTCCTCTTCGGAACGACGATAAACGATATTCACCTCGGCACCCAAACGCAGAGCTGTACGGGCGGCATCCATAGCCACATTGCCACCGCCGACCACAATGACCTTCTTCCCCACGTAATTAGGAGTATCATAGCCTTCTTTATAGGCAAAAAGCAAATTATTTCTGGTTAAGAACTCATTAGCGGAAACCACACCGCATAAGTTCTCTCCCGGGATATTCATAAACATCGGAAGACCTGCGCCTGAAGCGATAAAGACAGCCTGAAAACCCTCCTTGTCCATCAGGTCATCAATGGTCACTGTACGGCCAATAATCACATCCTTTTCGAACTTTGCACCCAGCTTCATCACATTCTCCACCTCATAGCGCACCACTGTTTCCTTGGGCAAACGGAACGAAGGAATACCATATACCAACACGCCGCCATACTCGTGCAAGGCCTCAAAAACGGTCACATCATAACCTTTCATCACCAGCTCCTTGGCACAGGTGATACCGGCAGGACCGCTACCAATAACGGCCACTTTCTTGCCTTTCTTGGATGCTGGTTGTTCAAACTGGACCTTGTGCTCCCGCGACCAGTCACCGACAAAACGCTCCAACTTGCCAATGGCCAGGGCATCTCCCTTATTGCCCAACACACAACGGCCCTCGCACTGGCGCTCCTGCGGGCATACACGTCCGCAAACAGCCGGCAAAGCCGAATCTTTGTTGATAATACGCGCGGCATCCTCGAAACGGCCTTCCGCCACACAATGCACAAACTCAGGGATATTGATGGATACCGGGCAACCCTGCATACACTGCGGGTTCTTGCAATGCAAGCAACGCTGAGCTTCAGCCATGGCATCCTCAGCACTATAACCCAGACATACCTCGTCGAAATTGGTGGCTCTCACCTTCGGATCCTGTTCGGGAATAGGAATACGGTGCCAACGGTCACGGGTTTCTCCACTGATACCGCCCACGTGACACACATGGCCTTCCTCACGTTCCTCTTTCTCCATCTGCTTGCGGCCTTTTATCGTATTGTACATGGCCTGACGTTTCATGGCCAGGTCAAAATCTACCAATGCCCCGTCAAATTCAGGTCCATCCACACAAGTGAACTTGGTTTCGCCGCCAACCGACACACGGCAGGCACCGCACATACCGGTTCCGTCCACCATCAGCGAATTCAAGCTGACCGTACACTTGATACCCAGCTCCTTGGCCAGCAAAGTCGTGAATTTCATCATGATCATTGGGCCGATGGCAATCACCTCATCGTAGTGTTTTCCTTCCTCTTTCACCAGCTTTTTCAGCACATCGGTCACCACCCCCTGCATACCGCTGGAGTTGTCATCGGTGGTCACATACAGATGGCCAGACACGCTGCGCAACTCCTCTTCAAAGATAATCAGCGACTGCATTCTGGCACCGATAATGACATCAGGTTTCACCCCATGTTCTGCCAGCCACTTGATTTGGGGATAAATAGGAGCAATACCAACACCACCACCCACAAAAACGAAATTTTTCTTTTTCAGTTCTTCCGGAGAAAGATGGATGAACTCCGAAGGACGTCCCAGAGGACCGACGACATCCTCAAAAGCATCACCCACCTGGAAAGTCATCATTTGGCGAGTGGACTTACCAATGGCCTTGAATACAATGCGGATGTAACCTTCTTTGGCATCATGGTCACTGATTGTCAAAGGAATACGCTCCGAATTTTTTTCCATTTTAATGATAATGAACTGACCGGGCAGTGCGGATGCGGCAATTCTCGGGGCTGCGATATCCATTTGGCAGCAGTCTCCTGGCAATTCTTTTTTTCTGATGATCTTAAACATAACGATTGATTTTTTATATTCTCATAATTTTGTCAAATTCCTCTTCCGATAAGATATTCAACGCCATAGCCGCCTCTCTCAAACTTAAATTCTGTTCAAAGGCGTACTGGGCGATTTTGGCTGCATTATAATAGCCTATAGTGGGACTCAGCTTGGTCACCAGCATCAGCGAATTCTTCAGATAATAATCAATTTTCTCTTTATTAGGTTTCATTCCCGACAGACAATGCTGGTTGAAAGACTCTACCGCATCAGCCAGAATCCGTGCCGAATGCAGTAAATTGGCAGCCATCAGCGGCATGAAAACATTCAGGTCCAAATGTCCTTGGAAGCCTCCGCAAGTCATCGCCGCGTCATTGCCAATTACTTGGCAACACACCATGGTCAGAGCCTCGCACTGGGTAGGATTTACCTTTCCCGGCATAATGGACGAACCCGGCTCATTGGCAGGAATCGTCAATTCCCCGATTCCACAGCGCGGTCCCGATGACAGCAGTCTGATATCGTTGGCGATTTTCATCAGCGACACAGCCAGACGTTTCAAAGCACCCGAAACCTCAACCATACTGTCATGGCTGGCCATCGCCTCGAACTTGTTCTCCGAATTGGTAAAATTCAATCCAGTGAACTTATTGAGATAGTCCAATGCCAGACGGTCGTAGCCATTGGGGGTATTCAGCCCATTCCCAACCGCCGTGCCACCCAAAGGCAATTCCATCAGATGTTTCATGGCATTTTTCAAGCACTCAACCCCGTGTTTCACCTGCGACTGATGCCCCGACAGCTCCTCGCCCAAGGTCAAGGGTGTGGCATCCATCAAATGGGTTCTCCCAATTTTCTTAATCTCTCCGAACTCATCAATTTTCTCCTGATAGGTCTTAATCAGACCTTCCAGTGCCGGCAGGGTTTGTTCTGTCAGCATACGTGTCGCTGCCACACGTATGGCAGTAGGAAAAACATCGTTGGTGGACTGCGACTTGTTCACATCGTCATTGGCCGAAAGCAGGCGGTTGTTCACATCAATTTGGCCTTTCAACTTCTGCTCCGCCCTATTGACCACCACCTCATTTACATTCATGTTGGTCTGCGTGCCCGAGCCCGTCTGCCACACGCACAACGGGAAATGCCCGTCCAGCATGCCCGACGCAATCTCGTCACAGCAAGTGGCAATAGCGTCCCTTTTCTCCGCTGGAAGTACCCCCAGCTCGCAGTTGGCGTAGGCGGCAGCCTTCTTCACGTTTGCCAATGCGTGTACCACTTCCAAAGGCATACGCTGTCCGCCTATCTTGAAATTCTCGTAAGAACGCTGGGTCTGTGCCCCCCAGAGCTTGTCGCACGGCACCTGCACCGTTCCCATCGTATCCTTCTCTATCCTATATTCACTCATCTTATTTAATTCAATAAAATTCAAAATTCAGAATTCAGAATTCAAAGTTCAAAATACATAATCTGACTTTCAACTGTCAACTTTCAGTTTTCAACTTATTTTAGTCATAGAATCTCCAATTAATGCCCACCTGGAAATTACGTCCCATTGCCGGATAATCCGGGGTCAGATAATAGTTCTGGCCAATCACACCGGACAACACATGACCTGCCCGGAAGAAAAAGCTTATACGTTTGATTCGCATGGTGAGGTTCACATCCCAATACGGATAATTCCCCACCTTCATTTTACGCTGGCAATAGAACTGATGCAAGACCGGATCATAACCATCAGCATAGTATAACGTGTTATACATCAAGTCCATACCAATCTGGATTTTCAGCTTTCCACGCAAAACATTAAAAATATAATATGGTGAAGCCTTGAAAGCGAACAAGGGCACATTCACCGCATCACTGCTGGAATATTGCACGTAAGCATTGATATCCAGACCAAAACCCTTCACCCTGATAGGCGCGAACAGATGCAGTTGAACCACATTCGCAAACTTTTCTGTAAGGAAAGGCTGAAAATCCGCATTGAGTCGCACCATATTGTGCAACATGAAATAATTGAATTCCACCTTATAGTTCATCATCGTCCAGAATGCATTGAATTTCAACGTATTCTGTTTAGGCCAATCTTTCCATAACCACAAATTATGGTTTCCAATGTATGTGTCATAAATATAATCCGGCGAATTACGATAAAAACTAACCTCACCTCCCAATCGGTGGTCCCACTTCTTCTGAATCATCCACTGCACCCCCAAAGAAGCCACCACATCGTTCTTGTTATACCCTTCGAAGGAATAAGCCATGCGTCCATACAGATCCATCACTCCGAAAAGGCGCACATGAATACGTCCGAAGAGCGTAAAAGTATTGCCCACATAATAAGGCTGCCATCGCGAATTCACATACTCATGCATCAAGCCCATAGCCGCCCTCAGGAAATACTTTTTTGACGGCAAGGTATCCATGGGCTTATAGTTCGACCATTGGATGGAATTGATAATGCTATAACAGCGTATGGTATCAAAGGTAGTGTCAGTGGAGAAATAGAAATTCTTCTGGTAGAAGGTCGAGTCAAAACGATAGTCCAAATAATCCGTACTCAGATGCTTGAACTGTAAACTATGAGTAATAGTGCCATAATAGCGTTTTTTTTTGTCTCGGATATTGACATACTGTTGAAACAGCAAATCGTGGGTTCTGATTTTGGAGGAACCGTACTCCGACTTCACCGGATAACCCGTCAGGGCATCCGCGGCATTATGGGCAAAAAGCGAAGTGTCGCGCAAACCGCCATTCTCCTGGGCTTTCAGGCGGTTAAAGATATAAGAAACTGTGAAACCATATATTCCAGCAGGTTCTTCATAGTTGATCAAGGCGTTAATATTGATATTTCTGGCCTTCTGGTTCAGAAAATAACCTTCATTGGAATAAGCGTGCATGTCGAAAGCGGCAGTCACTCCCTTGAATTTCTGTGTATGGGTAGCATCAAACTCATACATGGTGGCGATGCCATAGGTGAAAGAAAGATTGGTGAAGGAGGTCTGCACGTCATAAAACCTCACATCCCGCTGGGTCTTCCATAACAAAGGGTATGGAAGGGTAATCATTGAGAACCCCAGCTCTCTTTCATAATCATAATTCATAAACTGATGTGCCTGTCCTGGCAAGCCCAGATCCTGGCACAAGTTGTAATTCTTGACGAGAGGGTCATACTGATGTATCTGCGCCATGGAAGTATCTACCGGCTTCAAATGCAGCGGTCTAATCCAATGTGGTTCAATCACATCGTAAAACACCGGCATGAAATCCGGTGAGAAGGCCATCACAGAATCTACCTCATGTTTGGGATAATGTCTGTCATCCTGGGTGTCTTCCTCCTGCGCTCTCAACAGGAAAGGGACACTCAACAAACAAAGCAGGAAAAGCAGACGAATGGTCTTCATTTTTTAGTAATCAATCTTATTATCCAAATTTTTCCATTGTTGGAACACGTTCTCAGCAATGGCACGGTCGTGTTGTTCGCTTATGATTTTACGTTCCATGAGCGGCAAATCCAATTCCTCGTATATAAACGAATCATCAAAGCCAGCCCTTGCGGCATCCTGGCGATCGGCCGCATAATACACCCGTTCGGGACGGGCCCAGTAGATGGCCCCCATACACATAGGGCATGGTTCGCAGCTGGTATAAATCTCACAACCCTCCAACTGAAATGTGCCCAAGTTTTTGCAGGCTTCCCTAATGGCCATCACCTCGGCATGGGCGGTGGGGTCGTTCAGCAAAGTGACGCTGTTACTGCCGCGGCCCACAATCTGGCCGTCCTTCACCACCACAGCACCAAAAGGTCCACCCTTGCCTGTCCCGAGACATTTTCGGGACAGGGCAACGGCTTCCTCCATGAATTTTTTTTGATACATATTTCTTTTGTCGGTTACGTTAAGACGTTAAGACACGTACTTTGTACGTTCGTGAAGACATGCACTTGTGCATTCGTTAAGACGATATCCGTCTCCACGCCTTAACGCCTTCTCGTCTATACGATTATCCCTTATAGAACGGCATTTTCACGGTAACAGCCTTCACCAGTTTCTCACGGATTTTGATGTAGATTTCCGTGCCTGATTTGGCAAATTCGGGTTTCAGCCAAGCGGTACCCACTGACTTGTTGATAGAAGGTCCGAAAGTACCTGAACGAACAATACCAATGTGATTGCCTTCTGCATCGCAAACCTCATATTCCAGACGCGGAATACCGCGTTCAATCATTTCGAAACCAGCCAGTTTCTTTCTCATGCCATTGGCTTTCAGATTCAACATGAAATCCTTGTCGATAAAGTTCTTGTGATCCACAAACTTGGTAATCCAACCCAAACCTGCCTCAACGGGAGTGATGGTGTCGTCGATTTCGTGGCCATAGAGGCAGAAGCCCATTTCCAGACGCAAAGTATCACGGGCACCCAAACCAATAGGTTTGATGTCGAATTCCTTACCAGCCTCGAACACAGCGTCCCAAACCTTGAGGGCATCCTCGTTCTTGAAATAAATCTCGCATCCACCGGCACCCGTGTAACCTGTGGTAGAGAAAATGACATTAGGAATACCAGCGAAGGTGATGGTCTTGGTGGTATAATATTCCATGTCGATGACATTGGCATCGGTCAGTTTCTGCATGGCCTTCAATGCCAAGGGACCCTGAACGGCCAACTGTGAGATATTGTCGGAGATATTGGCGATTTCGGCGCCGAATTTCTCGTTCTGTTTGCTCACCCATGCCCAATCTTTGTCGATATTAGCTGCGTTCACCACCAACAGATAGTCGTTTTCGGCGATGTTGTAAACCAAGAGGTCGTCCACGATGCCACCCTGGCCGTTGGGGAAGCATGAGTACTGTACCTTACCGGGGAAGAGGGCGGCCACATCGTTAGAGGTGATGTACTGGAGCAAGTCTAATGCTTTGGGACCTTTCACGGTGAATTCGCCCATGTGTGACACATCGAACACACCGACTTTGCTTCTCACATGCAGGTGTTCAGCGGACACGCCCTCATACTGGATGGGCATGTAAAAGCCTGCAAATTCAACCATTTTGGCACCTAATTTCTCATGAGTTTCTTTGAATACTGTCTGTTTCATTTTGTTTTGTATTAATGTTAAAAATTTAAAATGTTCCAAATTGCAAACTTACGCATTTTTTTCGGAATATGCGCTGACTCATGCAAAAAAATTTGCTATGCTACAATCGTGCTAAAAGAATACACTCCCGAAATGATTTCCATAGACAGGAGGTCTTTGACAACGCTGTCCTGCTGATGAGAATTGGTGACTACTATTACCGTAAGCATTGGTGATTATTGGCATTGCTATTGCCTAAATCCTTGCAAGTCACATATTCCCGCAACCTATCGATAATTTTATATGAATTATAGAATCTTCTTAGATCAAAAAAATACTTATTCCCATCCACCAGGTTGATATACAAACAAACAGGATTAAGACCTAAGAATCTCGTAAATTCAACATTCTTGATTTGAGTCCATGAGAAACGCTCCACCTGGTTTGTTTCAACCCACTTACCTCCAACTTGTGATTGAACACCTAGAGCCATGATACCCTCCGGAGAAATAGTGATGAACTCTTTACATTTTGTCTTTCCCAGCAGCAGAAAGACAATCCCTATAACTGCCCACATAGCAGGTACAACAAGCGCAACATAGGCTTGCATGATAATGAGAATTACGGCCAACACAAGAGCGCACAACACGGCCATCGTGCATCCTATGACGGAAATTGCCAATCTTCCCTGTAAATGGAATGTATATGTTCCTCTTACATTTTCCATTTCAACAACACCTCTCCCAAAAACGCATTACAAGATTCGTCCTGTTTAACAGCTTTTCGTATACGAAACACTGGGACAGAGGAATCCGATTCAGGAGGTTGAGTCATCAATACTAATTATTGAGCAGAATAAACGAAACTCCGCAGGGCACTGACACCACCTGCATGGCTTTTGAGTAATTCAAGATATTCTGTATCACGCTTCTGCGGGGACGTTCAAGCTTCATTTCTTTAGGGTTCTGTTCTTGTGAAAGGGTCAAAGTTTTTTCCATAGGCTTTTTTTCTTGTGAGCAATTCACCCTTAATAACGCAAGAGCAGCCGATTTATTTTACAAGAAAGGGTTGGTTTCTTAAAAAAAGATTCCAACCCTCTGATAATAAGAAAAATAAAAATCAAATTTTTAGGACAACACCACATTTTTCTCCTCAATCATCTTGCGCAGGTTAATCAGCGCATAACGCATACGGCCCAAAGCGGTGTTGATGCTCACTTTCGTCAGTTCTGCAATCTCTTTAAAACTGATATCCTGATAGATACGCATCTCCAGAACCTCTCGTTGCTCTTCCGGCAAATAGTGCAGCAATTCCTGGATGTCGGAATAAACCTGTTCCTGTATCATCTTCTGCTCCACCGACGGATCTTCGATGCTGAGCGTGTCAAAAACATCAAATTCGCCATTGCTCTCGTAGGCGGGAAGCCGCTGCGCTTTCCTGAAATAGTCGATTTTCAGATTATTGGCAATGCGCATCACCCACTGGGCAAACTTGCCTTCGTCCTTATAGGCGCCGGCTCGCAAGGTGTTGATCACCTTGATAAATGTATCCTGGAACAAATCTTCCGCCAACTCCCGACTCTTGACGGACGAGAGAATATAGGTGAAAATCTTTTCCTCATGGCGCAAAATCAAAGCCTTCAACGCTGATTCGTCACCATCCAAATATAAACGTATTAAGTCGCTGTCGCTTGACATTATCGATTTCATAGGGACCTCCCTTTTTTTTTATTATGAATAATAAAAATGGTAAAAGTCTAATCGATAATGTTCCTCCTATGATTTTAAAGGTTATGCGTCAAATTTTTTGCAAAGATATAACCTTTTTTTGATTCCTACATCACTTTTGAATCAAAAAAATTACAAAATACTGAAAATCAGTATAATATTTTTATGTAAGGATTTTTCGTGGAGGCGTGGAGACACTCGCTCCGCTCGTTCGTGGAGACGTGAAGACGTGGAGACGTAAAGCCGAATTCCGTCTTAACGAATGCACGGAGTGCATGTCTTAACGCCTTAACGTCTTAACGCTCACACGGCCTCATACATGGCACATCAACTAATTCTCCGACGGTTCTCCCGTGGCAAACAGCGAGCGAATCAAGTCGGCATCCTCATCCTGGGCAATCACCTCGTAATCCAAAGCGGGCTTCAGCACAACCTTGATGGTCTTCTCATCAATATTCTTATAACCTCTGACACAGGACATCTCGGCGTACAATTTCGGTGTAACAGGCACATATTCAAGCTTGTCCAGCCATTGTACAATCGTGGAAAGGCTCTCGGTAGTTTCTATTTTGTTGCCATTTCTCAGAATCGCAGTAGTCTTGTTCTCCCCTTTTTTCTGGAAGTATGCGATCAGGTTCTGTTTGATTTTCTGAGGCTGTCCGTTGACATACAAGTACATATACTTTTTCAGCAGCCGACCTTCCTTGTCAAACTCTTCCGACAGTCTAATCTGTCCCTTTGCGTCATAGGTTTCCCACTCACCCGTGCGTAGTCCATTATAGTAAACACCTTTCTGTGAGATTATTGCACCAGGGTAGTAGGTCACCATTTCTCCATTCAGCTTGCCATTGATATAATGGGACACCATAAAAATTTCCTCTTTTTCGAAATAGCTCTTGCACTCGCCATTCAACTGGTTATCGGCATACTGTTCCTCTTTCAGCTTGTAACCATCCACCGAATAGGTCACAAAACGGCCGTTTTTCTTGCCCAGTTTGTAGTTCTCTTCTGAAAGAAGCACATTTTTATCGCTGAAATACTGCCAAAGACCGTCTTTTTGTTGATTGATAAAGGTTCCCTTGGAGGCCACATTGCCGTTTTCGTGATAGTTGATGACATTCACTTTGGAAACGCCTGTCACAAACTCGCTCACACTTTTCAATTTTCCGTTGGGATAATAATATTTGAAAGTACCCTGGGGCACGTCATTTACAAACTGTCCCTCATATACCAGCACTCCCTTATCGTATTTTTTCCACGGGCCCTGCTTTTTACCGTTCTTGTCCACACGGTTTAAATTATCTTGCGCCATAGCGTAACCAGCTATCATGCAGCACAAAAGCAACAATATCAGATTTTTCAGAATAATTTTCATAATTGTAGATTTTGAAGGCACAAAATTAGTCTTTTTTCCCTTTCATCAGAAAAACAATTGCAAAAATTCCTCCTCTTCCACCTGGCGGATATAATCCGAAAGCCCCACTTCTGCTATAACGGCGGCCAGCTGTTCCTTATTGTGCTGCACGCCTGTCAGTCGCTGTTCTAATTCATGGATATCCTTCAAGGCAAAAAAATCTCCATAGATTTTGATATCCTTGATACATCCCTTGTCCAGCAACAGATACAGTTCTACCATCCCTCCTTTGGTTTTGATGGCTTTTTGGAAGGTATAGCGAGGCGAGCTGCCGAAATTCCACTCCCACGTGGAATATTTCTCCTCCACCAAACGCTGGATGCTAGCCTTGTCACGGTCTGTCAGCTCATAATTTACCGCATTGGCGTTCGTAGATTTCACATATTGCATAATGGCATCCTTCAGGTCCATAACGGTAAAACTCATGTCCGGCAGGTGCTCGCTGATATTAGTCACCCTTTTCCGCACGGACTTCACCGCCTTGTCCTGAAACTTCAACGGATTCACTTTCAGTGCCTGTGACAAATCGGTCATTTCGGAGGCGAACAACAGCGTGCCATGATGCAAGGTGCGGTTGTGATGCACACACTGGGCGTTACCCGAAAACTTCATTCCGTTGATGGTCAAATCATTACGTCCCTCAAAGCGGGCATCCACCCCCAGTTGGTTGAGCACTTTCAGAATCGGCTCCGTGAAAGTTCGGAAATTGCCATTGCTATTGCTCTCAATAAAGGTAAAATTCAGGTTGCCCATATCATGGAAAACCGCTCCCCCACCTGTCTGGCGGCGCACCACCTTGATATTTTTCTCTTTCACATAATCCAAGTTGATTTCCGCCAGGGAATTCTGGAATTTTCCCACAATAATGGCCGGCTCGTTGCGCCACAGCATAAACACGTCTTCCTGGCAGCTATCCAGAAAATACTCTTCCGCCGCCAAGTTGAAATAAGGGTCTGTACAAGGGTTATAGATGCAAAGCATAATGATTTTATTACGTGCAAAAAAAGTGTGCAAAAATAACTTTTTTTTTCAAGAATTGTGTGATATTAAAAAAAGTTGTATCTTTGCAGCGCAAAGTACTTTTAAGTTATGGAAGAAAAAGAAGTAAAACAGACCTTGAATGACATCCGCAATATGATGAGTAAATCATCACGTTTTCAATCAATTAGTGGATATTCCATCATACTTGTGGGCTTGTTTGCAGCAGTAGCGACACTGATGTCCGCTGTTGTTTTAGGAGTGGAAAATTGCTTCCCATGCTCCGAAAAATTGCAACAGTACGCCATCATGGACACTGCGACACGTACCCGTTATATCGCACTCATCGGCATCGTCCTTTTCATTCTTTCCCTGGCGACTATGTTTGTTTTTGCCGTCATCAAATCAAAAAAGAATAACCTGCGCTTTGTCCTTGACAAAAGGACATGCCAAATGCTTCTCGATTTTTTCATTCCCCTGATCGCCGGTGGTGTGCTCAGCTTCGCCATGATCATGCAACACCATTACGGACTGACTTCTTCCATCATGCTGATTTTCTATGGACTTGCACTGATCAACTGCAGTCATTACACCTACCCTATTCTCCGTTATTTAGGCTATGCGGAGTTACTTCTTGGCTTCATCGACTGCTTCGTGATTTCTCACGCCCTGCTCTGCTGGTTCCTCGGATTCAGCGTGCTACACATTATCTTTGGCATTATCTATGTTATCCTGTTTGATCGTAAAAAAGCGTAATCATGGCCATTCTTGAAGGTTTGAACAAGACATTTGAAAGCAAAATCCGCTTGGGCATCATGTCGATATTGGTGGCCAATGAATCAGCGGATTTTGCCACGCTGAAGTCTCTACTGGAGCTCACCGACGGCAACTTGGCAAGCCATGCACGCAGTCTGGAAGAAGCCGGCTACATCCGCTGCGAAAAAAAATTCGTGGGACGCAAACCGAACACCACCTACTTCGCTACCCAGGCTGGTCGTGAAGCTTTCTCCGCACATATCAACGCCCTTGAAAATTTTTTGAAAGGATGTAAAAGCTAATTTTTTTTGCCTTTAATACTTTGTATTTCAAAGTACTTTAAATTTATACAACAACATTTTATACATACAGCAGACTCGAAGAGGCGAAATCTCAATAACCCCATACAAGCGAACGAAGTGAGCACAGTATGGGAGCAAAGCAAACCAAATAACCCTAAAAATACAAAATTATGACAACAACAATGGAAAGCGCGGCCATAGTACCGCAAGAAGAACAAAGAAGTGCAGAAATGCCAAATGAAACAATTTATCAAAACAGAACAAAAATGAAAAAAGAACCCAAAACGAATCGCGGCAACCGTTTATTGTTGAAATTACTCATCATCGGACTGTTAAGTGTACTCCTACTCATTCCACAACAATTTATTATGCGACTGATCAGTGAACGATACGAAACCTCCTCGGAGGCGGAAAAGGAGGTCAGCCAACTCTGGAGCAAACCCCAACGAATTACTGGACCTGTAATCCACATCCCCGCCAGAAGCAGCAACGACAATGACGCCTATCTGCTCCCCGAAGCGTTGCAGATGAAAGGCGATGTGAAAACAGAAATACGTCATCGTGGAATCTTTGATGTGACAGTTTACACCGCAAATCTAAACATTGACGGCAACTTTATTATGCCCAATCTGTCTGCCTTTGTAGATTCTGTCTATGATATTTCCAAAGCGGAAATGTTAATCGCACTGAATGATTTTCGCGGACTAACGGAGAATATCACCCTCAAACTTGACGACAAAAGCTATTCGATGAAATCTGACAAAGACGAGGAAATGGGATCTGTGCTGTGCTGCCGCATCCCGCTGTTAAACATGCAAGAAGGGCAGCAGGTAAACTATTCAGTGAAACTACCGATAAAAGGCTCTGAATCATTGATGTTCCTGCCATTAGGCAACAGCACGGAAGTACAATTGAGTTCCGATTGCACGTCGCCAAGCTTCCAAGGCAATTTTCTGCCCCTCTCCCAAACAATATCCGACAAAGGGTTCACCGCAACCTGGAAAATATTATCCATCAACCGCGACTTCTCTCAGATGGTGACAAAATGGAACGAATGCGGCAATGGTCCACGTTGTGTCAACATGAATGAGAACGAGTTTGGTGTCACCATGAAAGTACCCGTTTTGCAGTACCAGCAGACCACACGCAGTGTCAAATACGCTTATCTATTCATCTTCCTCACCTTTGCCACCGTGTTTTTTATGGAATATCGCCACCAAACGCCCATCCATCCTGTGCAATATCTGTTGATTGGGATCGCCCTGCTGGTATTTTACACCTTACTACTCTCCTTCAGCGAACACATTCCCTTCCTTTGGTCCTACCTCATTGCCATGTTGATGACTATCGTGTTGATTACAGGCTACTTGGCAGGCATCTTAAAAATCCGCAAAACCGCAATTATGATTGGATTAATGTTACTCTCGCTCTATGTTTTCATGTACGTGCTTCTACAGTTAGAGACCTACACCCTGCTCGTCGGCAGCATCGGCATCTTCATCATCCTCGCCGCCCTGATGTACGCATCGCAGAAAGTGAAATGGTATAAAGAAAGCTAACTGTATGAGGATTCTGCTTCCCCACTCGACTCAGGGCTAAGCACTAAAAACCGCACAGCAACGGAGAATTTCATTGCTGTGCGGTTTTTCATAATCTAACAATCTTTTTCAGCAGAAAAATCGATTCGTGTACAATCCATTGTGAGTTATTTTTTGTACATTGCAGCCAATAAAAGACTCAGAGATGAAAATCAACCCTTTCATAAGAATTCTTTTCTGCTTAGCATTGGTACTTGTCACCTATTCTGTCTCCGCTCAACCTGGTTTAGCAGGCACCTACTGGCACGACGGAGAATGGTTTTATCCTGTTGAAGCCGAAGATGATACAGCAATTTGGGTTAATACGCTATCCTTGCATGAAGGAGGGGGCACCGTTCCTTGGCTATAAACAAGCAAGCCTGATGTTTTTCGCTTTTGCCATAAAAACAGCCATGGAATCACTATATGCGACAGCGTCTCACGGACAGTAATTGACGGTCAGGATTTGATGATTATATACGGAGCTGACAAAAAACTTGAAAACATCCTGATACGTTACAACGGACAATCACGTGATGAAAATTACGTCTATTCTCATGGTTTCGACTCCATCCTAGAAAAAGACATCCGCACTCGCATCAAAGGAAAATACACCATTCCCGGAACTGACCTTACTTGGCAAATCACCAATGATAGCATAATGGTTTCCGGCACCTCGCCCCACCCGGTAATCAATAATAGCACAAGATATTCTGTTGTATGGGAATTGGATTTCCCGACACCTGTCCTTAGCCTCGACAACGGAAATTACTTGTATTATCAATTCTCGCTTAATGGTTTAGACCTTTTTGAAGGCGTCCTTCACACCGAAGAAGATGGATTCAAATGGGTTGAAAAAGGTCGTTTTATGTATCATTTGTACAAGCAAAATCAGGATGGAACAGTACCAGGTCACTGGCCGGAAGCATCCACAATGATTCTTACCCGAGGTTATTTGGGTCATTATCCTCCAGAAGTTCTCCGGTATATGCGAAATGAAATTTATGCAAGAAAAGGATATAGATTTGATGATGACAGCCTCACTTCGTTTTTCAATCAAGCTGGAGCTTGGTACCAACCTTCTGACCAGCAGGAAAACGTCCAATTATCCCCAATTGAGAAACTGAACATCCAGTTAATCCGTTTCATGGAAAAAGAAAAGAAAAAACGGCGATTTCGTTCTGATTAATCACAGACTAATCCACAATCATTTTGCCAATCAAAACTCGATCTAAAAACACGGTATCATCTTCAACATGAAAGACATAAACGAATTTATGGTTATGAGACACCATACGTCGTGCTTTCGGATGTATTGATTGAATTGTACGCGAACGGCTTAACAAAAAACAATCCGCATAAATTGAAAGCGACTTTATCTCTTGGCCAACGATATCAAGATATCGGTACGCTCCTTCTGGAGAAAGCTTGTCAAACAAAAAGTCAGCGATGGAATCAATATCTTTTTCGGCAGTTCTTTTAACTTTAACATTGTATGTTTTCATAGCGTTGGTCGAGAGCCTTTTTGATTTTACCAATGAACTCATCCACTGTCATAGTATCAGTATCAGCAGAAATCATAGAATCAGAAGCCACCACTGACGTAACATTTTGTTGATTTACAATATTATACACAGCGGAAGGCTCTTCAATCACCTGATCATTACGCTCTAAAATTTTATATTTTTTAGGTTTCATATTGCAAACTTTTTGGATTTGCAAAGATACATTTTTATTGATTACAACAGAGCTATATCCAAAAATATTTTCTACTTTTGCTTTTTGAAATATATCCGTAAACTATGAAAAAGGCCTTTCTTGCATCGATTATTCTTGGAGTTGTCATGTTAAACAACTCCATCGCCCAAGAACTTGAGCACCTGCGGCCTGTACAAGTCACTGAAATATCCTTGGTGAGGCATGACAGCTTAATATATAAGAACCCTATAGCCCAAATTATTTGCGCCGATGTGGACACCAGCATCACCTTCTTTGAATGCTTAAACGCAAAAGGAATAGTAGGTTACTTGCTAGATTACCATCACAATAAATATTTTCGCGGTTTTAACACCATTTGGGGCAACAATTCTAACAGTTCTGAAGGCACCACCATACATGTAGGACTAAAGGAAGTGCAACAAACTGAAAATCTATTAGCAAAGGAGTTGGACCTCAAAACCGATTCCGCCCAGCGGATTCCAGAAGTCTTTACAGCCCCTCGTTTTTATCAATCCACGCGACAGTAAATCTTTTATGTAGAAGCAGATGGAGATACATGCGTTATGGTCAACTGCGTCGCACCCGATGAAACCGACTGTATTAGAAGTAGATATCTTGCTGTTCTCGATGGAGGTGATGAATATTGGCATGCCGTACTCAATCTATCGAAAAAACAAGTACTCTTTTATTCTATTAACGGTCCTATGTTATACATAGTAAAAGGTCGCAGCAAGGAGCCTCATGGGCTCAAGGGGCTCCAGAAAAAAAGTTTTTTTCATTATGGAAATGGATGGGATGAAAAATTGATACTGTATTCCAAATTACCTAAACTTATACGAACAAAAATAAAAAATTCACAGGATATCAACAAAATTTATCGACAAACGTCAATATCGGGAAAACATTATTACACCATTTTCATTGATAGTATTCAACAGGGATATCGTTCAGACGGAAAATGTCTGTTTATAGCATCAGAAAACTTGTATTCTGGAGATTTACCCGCTGAGAAATTGCAAGAAGTGCCGTATATTGAACAAATGCTGAATTATATTCACGAAGACATGTCCCGGCGAGGACGAAACTTCGACAAATACGGAAAATTACTCTCCCTGGAAGTCGTGAGAAACCACTACATCATCCATATATGGTATTATCCTGATATTGATTACTACAAAATGTGGGCGGCCTACACATTCGATTGTCACGGCAAATTCATCGGCATTGACATTAGTTATTGACAAAATTTTTCTTTTCCTACATTTTTCTGTATTTTTGCTTTCAAAAATAACAACATCATGATCTTCTACTTTTCCGGTTGCGGCAACAGCCGCTTTATTGCAGAAAGCATCGCACAAGCCCTTAACGAGCAGCTCGTTTTCATTCCGGAAGCCGAGCGGGAAGGGCATTTTGACTATACCCTTGCGGAAGACGAACGAGTGGGCTTCGTCTTCCCCATCTACTCCTGGTGTCCGCCACAACTCGTGATGGAATTCGTGCAGAAGCTGAAATTCTCGAGAGCGCCCAGCTATGTATGGATGGCCGTCACCTGTGGCGACAACGGCGGGGTGGCGGAACAGGTTTTCGCCGAGCAACTTGCCAAGGTTGGACTGCCAATGCATGCCGACTACTGCTTCGTAATGCCCAACACCTACGTCAACATGGCAGGCATGAGCACCGACAAGCCCGAGAAGGCGAAGCGCAAGATTGCAAGGGCCCAAGCGCATCTGCCTGAGGTAATCCAGAATATTAAAGCTTGCAAGTCCGTGACGGAAATGCGGCGAGGCATTTTCCCTCACTTCAAGACCAATGTCATCGGTAAATCGTTCCACAAGTGGGTCTCCGACAAACCCTTCCACAGCACCGATGCTTGCATCTCGTGCGGCAAGTGCGTGAAAGTGTGCCCGCTGCAGAACATCAGCTTGGAAGACGGTCGTCCGAAGTGGCACGGCCATTGCACCAACTGTGACGCCTGCTTCCACCACTGCCCCAAAAACGCCATCCAATACGGCAAAGCCAGCGTCGGGAAAAAACAGTATTACTTCGGAAAGCTCTAAGGATAAATGCTACTACTATGAACATCGAAGAATTCCGGGAGTTTTGTCTGTCGCTGGGTGAGGTGGAGGAGAAATTGCCCTTCGCAAAAATGCCTGGTGGCGAATCAGTGCTGGTGTTTTACGTCTGCGGACACACCTTCTGCTATTGCGACCTCAACGATTTCAGCGCTGTGAACCTCAAGTGCCAACCCGAACGCATCTTGGAGCTGCGCGAATCCTCCGACGCCTTCTGCGACCCCGACCACATGAGTCCCAAGTACTGGATTGGCGTGCAGGTGAACCGCGTGCCCACTACCCTGCTCAAAGAGCTGACACAAAACTCCTTCGAAATCGTGAAAGCGAAATATACAAAGAAGAGGAAATAAAAAATTCACTTTTTTGTGAACATATCGAAATATTTATTATTTTTGCAAACGAAACTCAACGAACGATGAGAGTGTTCTTTGACAAGGTCTATCTTCAAAATCTGTATGAAAAAGGTGACAGCGGCGATAAAAAACACCGCTTTCAACCTGGTGTAATCAAAAAATACGCCAATATAATTGATTTGATGTTCACTTCGCCTAATGTGTTAACCCTTATGCGATACAATTCGTTGTGTTATGAAAAACTGAAAGGAGACAAAGCAGGCCTATCCTCCGTGAGAGTCAATAATAAATACCGGATAGAGTTTGAAGAACGAACAGAAGGAGCAGAAACAATCGCAACAATTGTCAATATTACCGAATTAAGCAATCATTATCAATAATCATCATGAAACCGAAAGAAGTCAGCAAGTTAGAGCCCTTTATGCCTACTCACCCAGGTGAAATAATTAAAAATGAGATTGAATATCGCGGCATCTCTCAGCGAATGCTGGCAGCTGAAATAGGTGTTTCTTACACACAGTTGAACGAAGTTCTAAATGGCAAGCGTCCTCTCAACACAGAAATGGCCATCCTGATTGCCACTGCCCTTGATTTGGATGCAGAACCTTTGCTTGCATTACAGACACGCTACGACATGATTACGACTAAGCGCAACCAATCCTTCATGCGACGTCTCACTGCTGTCCGTAAAATCGCCTCAGTGTTGTAAGGCTTTCATTTTGACGCATTCTTAAAATCAAAACCATGAAACAACTCAGAACCTTCTTTATCACAGCAATTCTGACAATTTTTATTTTCAACTTGTCATTTGCTCAAAGCACGGTCAAAGACACAGCGTATAACCACAGCTCTAGTGTGGTTTTTCCTGAAATGACCCCGCAACTTGTGGACAATCTCGACCTGCTTGGACGTGTATGGGGATTCCTGAAATATCACCATCCCAACATCTCCAAAGGCGAATACAATTGGGATGCGGAGCTTTTCAAAATGCTGCCCGGCTACCTGAAAGTGACAGACAACAAGCAGCGTGACGCTTATCTGGCTAAATGGATTCTTCGGTTCGGAAAAATCCCTGTCAACAAAAACGTCAAACCCGTTGACTCCAACGCCGTGCTGAAACCCGATATGGCATGGATTAATCAGGAAAATCTATCGCCGAAGCTGTATAATCTGCTGATGAAAGTGTACCAGAACCGCAACAACGGACTTTACTATGTGAGCTATTCCTCCCTATGGGTAAAAGCGGCAAACTTCACGCACGATAACAACTATGCTGAGATAGAGTTTCCCGACGCCGGTTTCCAACTGCTGGCCCTATACAGATATTGGAATATGGTGTACTATTTCTTCCCCTACAAATCTCTTACGGACGCCGACTGGAACATGGTAATGAAGAATCAAATTCCTTCTTTCATCTCGGCCAATGACAAGAAAGCCTATTGGCAAGCGGTTAGACGCCTAATTGCCCTAATAGACGACACCCACGGAGCGGTTTGGAATGTAAAACCGACAAAAACGCTGGATTATTACCGGCCTCCATTCAAGGTAAGCTTCCTGAAAAACGACACCTTGGTGGTCACTTCTTATTGGGACTCAGAGAAAATCGACAGTTCTGGGCCGCTCATTGGTGATATCATCACCCACATCGACGGGAAACCCGTTTCGTTTTGGATTGACAGCTTGGCACCCTATTACGCGGCATCCAACCACCAAGTAAAACTGCGGCAATTGTCATTGCCGATTTGTGGCGGCAATGAACCCAGTGTCACCATCTCTTTTATCTCGGATGGAATTCCCAAAGAGGCCACCATCGCCCGATACAATGTTGATGAAATGGGGTATGTTTACAAAACCGACAGCATCTGCTACAAAGCGTTGAGCGACAGCATCGGATATGTCTCCATGGACGACATCACTGAAGCCTGGGTAAAACGCATTGCAGACACCCTGCACAGCACCAAAGGACTGATTTTGGATTTGAGAGAATATCCGAATGAGACCATCAACTATAAATTTTACGCTATCTTGTCTGACAAATCAAGACCATTTTTCAAGGCCACAGAAGCCAACATGGTCAATCCCGGCCAGTTCACTTTTTCAAAACCAGTTTATACTGGAAAAGGAAAGCAGGCATATCCTGGCAAGATTGCCATTCTCATCGATGAAGAATCACAGAGTCATGCGGAGTTCTGCACCATGATGTACCGCACGCTCCCGAACAGCATCGTCATCGGCAACACGACGGCGGGTGCTGACGGCAATGTGGTGAAAATCCAACTTCCCGGTGGGGTCAACTCTTATTTCTCCGGCATCGGCATATATTACCCCGACGGCACCGAGACCCAACGTGTCGGCATCATCCCCGACATCTACGTCTGGCCCACGGTCCAAGGCGTCAAGGACGGCCGCGACGAAATTTTGGAGAAAGCGCTGGAGTGGTTAAAGGAATAATTAGTATCTTTGCACGATCAAATTTGAATTTTACAACCATATTATCAAACCTTAAAATCAAAAAAACATGAGTGAAGCACACAAATCACTGAAAGGTACCAAGACCGAGAAAAACTTAGAAGAAGCTTTCGCAGGCGAGTCAATGGCCCGCAACAAATACACCTACTTCGCCTCCAAGGCCAAGAAGGAAGGATTTGTGCAGATTGCCGCCCTTTTCGAAGAAACCGCCGCCAACGAGCGCGAACATGCCAAAATCTGGTACAAATACCTGCACGGAGGTGAAGTAGGCTCAACCGCCGAGAATCTGGCCGACGCCGCCGCAGGCGAGAACTTCGAATGGACCGACATGTACGCCCGCATGGCCAAAGAAGCCCGCGAAGAAGGTTTCACCGAAATAGCCAGAAAATTTGAGATGGTGGCAGCTATTGAGAAACACCATGAGGAACGCTATCGCAAACTGCTGCAGAACATTGAGGACGAAAAGGTGTTCTCCAAGGACGGCGAAGCCATCTGGCAGTGCGCCAATTGCGGCCACATCGTCATCGGCAAAAAGGCACCCAAAATCTGCCCCGTTTGCGACCATCCGCAAGCTTACTTCCAGGTGGAAGCCCAAAACTACTAATATTAATCCCCTTTCGGGGAAAAATATCCTCGCAGAGGATTCAATATCAATTGACCTGTGTGCCAAAGGCACACCATCCTATTAACCCCGCACGTTAGTGTGGGGTAGTGAGTCTGCAATGCTATATAGCGTGTTGAAGACACGCTACTATAAAGACCTCCCATGATGTAACGTGTCTCCGACACGAATGAGCGGCTAAGATTTCCGCATACCCCACACGTCGCTACGCTCGTGTGGGGTTAATAGAATATCGTGCCTGCGGCACGCACATATGACAATAAAGAATATCACTTCGCACATCATCGGAAATCCAACAGGAGCTTCATCCGTGATAAAGTACACCCCTGGCAGGCCTTTAGGTCTGCCGGGCTTGGTAAAATTGAACAACGATGTTAACAATTCGCACGCCGTAGGTGTGCGGGCCTATAAATTCCGCAGCACTACCGCTGTTCTTGACGGCAGATACATACGTACAGAGGTTTTTCCATCTTGCAGTCGGGAAGTGTATGTCATGCTGTGATCCACATTGCCAAAACCGGCAAAATTCGGGTCATCGGTATCCAATACGATTTTGTAATCTCCTGAAGGACATTCTATCCCATAATCAGCATACGATTTGACAGGGCTGAAGTTAAAGACAAAGAGGCAGTTACCACGGCTGAAAGCCAGCACCTGGTCGCCTTCGTTTTGCAAGATTAATTTCACATCCGACTGTAAACAATGCTCCTCTGTAATCAGGTGCACCATCGCCTTGTCAAACTCATTAAGGGCATGGTATTTCAAATCCTTGTTATCCGCTAGCGACCATTGTCTGCGGGCATGCTGATACGACCAATTATTTCCCGCTCTCGGAAAATCTATCCACTCTGGATGACCAAACTCATTGCCCATGAAATTCAGATAGCCGCCCCCCGAGAGACTCAGCGTCAGCAAACGTATCATTTTATGCAACGCCACTCCCCTATCCACCACCAGATTTGGCGTAAAGACCGACATGGAAGTGTACATCTCTTTGTCTATCAGTCTAAAAATCAAAGTCTTGTCTCCCACCATTGCCTGATCATGGCTTTCCACATAGCTTACCACCCGTTCTTCCTTGCGATGGTCCGTCATCTTGAAAAACATCTCACCCACACTCCAATCCTCGTCTTTCCGCTCTTTTACAATCTTCATCCAATAATCCGCAATACCCATCGACATGCGGTAATCGAAACCGACACCGCCCTGTTCAACAGGGAATGCCATTCCTGGCATACCGCTCACGTCCTCGGCGATTGTCAAAGCCTCCGGATTCACTTCTTTGATCAATACATTGGCTAATGTCAGGTAAGTTACCGCATCTTCATCCACATTGTCGTCAAAATACTGCTCATAGCTTACAAAATCCACCCCAATGCCATGGTTCCAGTAACACATGCTGGTCACTCCGTCGAAACGGAAACCGTCAAAATGGAAGATTTCCAACCAATATTTCAGATTGGACAAGAGCAAAGTCACCGTTTCCTGCTTGCCATAATCGAAACAGCGGGAATCCCACACCGGATGCTTACCCCGTTCACCACCATGGAAATACAGGGTTTCCGAGCCATCGAAGCGACCAAGGCCTTCCTTCTCATTGGTAACGGCATGGGAATGAACCACATCCAAAATCACAGAAATACCCATACCATGTGCTGTATCAATCAATTCCATCAATTCCTCAGGCGTGCCAAAGCGAAAAGATGGGGCAAACAAGTTGGCCACCTGATAGCCAAAAGATCCATAATAGGGATGTTCTTGGATGGCCATCAGTTGTATCGTATTATAACCCAACTCTTTGATTCTGGGCAACACATATTCCTTGAACTCCCAATAAGTGGAAACCTTCTCTTCTTCGGACGACATGCCCACATGGGCCTCATAAATCAGCGGATTTTCAGGTTTCTTCGGAGAAGAGTGCATAAACTGATATGGTTTTTCCGGTTCCCATACCTGGGCGGAGAAAATCTTAGTGGTATCATCTTGCACCACGCGGGTCACACAGGAAGGCAGCCGCTCATCGGCGCCATCCTGCCATACCATCCACAGTTTGTACAACATGCCATGCTTCAAGAAGGTCTCCGGCAACTCGATTTCCCAATCGCCATTGCCGATAGGATGCAAGGCATACTGAGGCTGCACCTGCCAATAAGAAAAATCCCCCATCAGGAAAATCTGCTTGGCATTGGGCGCTTTTTCACGGAACACCCAGGTTTTACTATCCGTCCGGTGCAGGCCATAATACAAATGATGGTTAGCCTTGTCTTTCAACGGACATTTGCCATCGGTAAGATCCAATGTACGTAGCACCGCCATCTGGTGACGGCGAAGCAAGCTGTGCTTGTACGGCTTCAGCCAGGGGTCTATTTTTACCAAATCAGGAGTTTCCATATCAGCATGAACTATAAGATACTATGTACAAATTTGAATCTTTCTAATATCAGCATGAACTGTAAGGCACTACATCCAAGGTTGTATAATCTTTTTTCAGATACTTGAAATAAGCGCACACGGCAATCATGGCGGCATTGTCGGTGGTCAGGTCAATAGTGGGCAATATCAGGTTACGATGGTAGCGGTCGGCAATTTGCTGCATGGCTGTACGCAAGCCCTTGTTGGCCGATACGCCGCCCGCCAGCACCAAATCCTTGCAATCGTATTGTTTCAGTGCTTGCACCACCTTGTTGGTCAGCGACTTGATAATGGCGTATTGCATCGAGGCGGCTAAATCCTTTTGATTTTTCTGGATAAAATCAGGATCTTTTTTCAGCTCATCTCTCACAAAATAGAGGAAAGAAGTTTTCAGACCGCTGAAACTATAGTCCAGGCCTGGCAAATGGGCAATGGAAAACTGAAAACGCTTGGGGTCTCCCTCTGCTGCCAGGCGGTCAATCACCGGACCACCGGGGTACGGCAAGCCCATAATTTTCGCCGCTTTGTCGAATGCCTCGCCTGCAGCATCGTCGATAGTTACTCCCAAACGCTCCATTTCGAAATAGTCGTTCACCTTCAGCAGCATGGTATGTCCACCCGAAACTGTCAGGCACAGGAAGGGGAAATGAGGCTTGGCGCGATCATCATCACTTTTATTCAGAAAATTCGCCAAAACGTGTGCCTGCAAGTGATTTACCTCAATCAGGGGCACATCCAGGCTATAGGCCATGGCCTTGGCGAAAGAGCTTCCCACCAGCAAAGAGCCGAGCAATCCGGGACCATTTGTAAAACCTATCGCAGATATTTGATTTTTGTTTATCTTTGCACGGTGAAGTGCGGTGTCCACAACAGGGATGATATTTTGCTGATGAGCGCGGGATGCCAGTTCGGGAACAACGCCCCCATATTCGGCGTGAACTTTCTGACTGGCAATGACATTGGAGAGGATGGTAGTATCAGCAATGACAGCGGCGGACGTGTCATCGCAGGAAGATTCGATACCAAGAATATAGGCTGACATAAACACAATATTTTGAAGGGCAAAATTATAAAAAAAATCGGAAAGCTGCTACTATGGGTCATCGGTATTTTTATTGCCCTTGATTTAGCGATAGTTGGATTGTTCTTTGTGCCGTCTGTGCAAAACTATGCCATCTCCAAAGTCACCGGTTTGATTTCCGAAAAATGGGGAGCTGAAATCGGGGTCAGCCGTATTTACGTCACCCCTACCCTGCGTTTGGCCGCCGATGATTTTGTCATCAAAGACCTTCACAACCAGCCCATGATTTACGTGAAGCATGTCAAAGGACGATTCAAAAAACTGAAAACCAGTCCCTTTACCCTGTCATTTTTCAGTGTCACCGCCACAGAGGCCGATGTGACCTTGGTCTCCTACGAAGGAGATACCATCGTCAACATTTCCGCATGGGCCAAGAAAATTTCCAAGTCCAAAAAGAATCCCAAAGACTTCATCCTGCGAATTGACAACATCCGTCTCATCAACTCCCGCTTCTCCATTGCCAACCAGAACAAGCAGCAGAAAACGCCTTACGTCGAAGGGCAGGAATTCGACCCCAACTTTTTCGAGATGCGCCATATTGACTTCCGGGCCAACAGGTTCCAGGTTTACAATGACGACATTTCCGCCCTGATCAAGCAGATAGGCTACGACCAATATTTTGGCTTCCACCTGATTGAAGGCTCTGGAGATTTCCAAATTAACAGTCATTTGCTACGCTTTGACGACTGCAAATTAAGAACCGAGAACAGCAAACTGGACTTGGACTTGCGCTTCGACTATGGTGTTTGGGAGAATCTCGGTGATTTTCTCGACAGTGTGAACATCACCGCCACCGTGCGTCCCTCCGACTTCCGCCTTACGGATGCCGCCTGTTATGCCGGCGCTATCCGAGGCATGGACGACAATCTGCATTTCCAAGGTTTGGTCAGCGGCTGTGTCAACGATCTCAAGCTCATAGATTTCGACTGTCACTACAAGTCATCCACCTATTTCAATGGCGACTTTGCCTTGAAAAACATCACTGACTTTAAACACGCCATTTGGAATCTGGACTTCCGCGAGTCTTATTTCAACATGAACGAATTGGCGGAATTCTCACTGCCACAAGGCAAAAAAATACCATTGCCCGACATCGCCAAACGACTGGGCTATGCCAAAGTCAACGGCAAACTCGCCGGCTATGTCCCCGCTATCGATGCCAAGCTGAATATCGCCACAGGCATCGGGAACATCAATACCGACCTTTCGTCCAAAGACCATGGAGAGCAAGTCAGTTTCGGAGGAAAACTATATTCCAACAATTTCAATTTGGGACGGCTCATTAACAGCAGCAAATATCTCGGCCAAGTTCATTTCAACATGGAACTCGAAGGGACGAGCGACGACCCGCAAGACCTGCCCGATTTCCAGAACTCCCTCAATGCCAAGCTTCGCGGCAACATCTCTCGCATCGACCTCTTCGGTTATCCCGCCGCCGACATCAGCTTGTCCGGTCGATACCAAGACAAAAAATGCTCCGCATACATCAACTCCAGCGACCCTAGATTAGATTTCATTTTCAATGGGCTGGTAGATTTTTCCTTGCTCGAACCCAACTTCCAGACAAACCTCTCACTGCAAAGTGTCAAACTTAGTGAAATCGCATCCTTTCACACGCCGATAGACAGTGCCGACGCCCAAGGCTTCGACCGTCTGATCTACTTTGCCCAACATCACCCCAATGTAGAAGTCAAGCTGGATTCCCTATCCGCCAATATACTCGGCACCACATTGGAAAAACTGAATGGTTATGTCGGTCTTGACGGACTTCGGATCTACAACGAGAAACACCCCTTTATCAACGACAGGCTTCGCTTCACCGCCATCAACACCGCTGCCGGATTACACAAATACATCCTTTCTTCAGACATTGTCAACGCCACGCTGAACACCAATTACGAATACAAAGACATCAAGGACTCCCTGATCAATGTGGCCTACCGGTACATTCCCAATATACTGCCGCAAAGAGAGGAACATCCGCGAAAAAACAAAAAGCAAACGGATGAAGAAAGTGTTGACCGCTATTTCAATTTTTTTGTTGAGACCTTCAACACCGAACCCCTGTTGTACATTTTCCTGCCGGAACTTTATGTCGCCGACCATAGCAGCATCGATCTTCAGCTGGATGGCTTGGTCCAGCAAGACAAAATCAACATCCATATTCCCAAAACCACTTTCAAAGACCGGTTTAAGCTCAACAATTTCGAATTAAACGCCAACTCCACCAAAGAAAAACATTTGATAGTTGGGATGAACAGCGACTCCATCACGCTGTCCAACCAAAAGGGAGCGATGCTGTCACTTCATCAGCTGTTGTTTAATGCGGACGTGTTCCAATCGACCATTGATTTCCAATTGTCATGGAGAAACAGAGCGGACTCATCCGGTCAACACTCTCACCTTAACGGAAATTTTGACGCCCACGACAAAAGCAATATGGAGGGCCACATCACCGACTCACAGATTCTGCTCAACGGTTCCACATTCAGATTCAACAACCACAATGGCATCCTGATTCAGAAAGACCGGATTGTAGTGGACAATCTTGTGTTCAGTGACGAGAAAAGCTCCATCAAGGTTAATGGAGCCTATTCCAAACTACCCGACGACCATTTGATGGTGACTGTCAACAACTTTGACATCAGCACTGTCAACGATTTCCTGAGCGGCATCTCATTCGGAGGCAACCTGTCGGCCAACGCCGACATCACCATGCGCGATGACAACCGCTTCATCGTGGGCAAGCTGCTGGCCTCCGACTTTTCCCTGAACAACACCACGTTGGGCAATGTTTTCCTGACTGCGGGCATCGGCGAGATGGGGTCGTTGGGATTTTCCGGAGGTATTTTCCGCCGTGAGCAGCCCGTCTCTTCCGCTATCATCAATGAATACACCATCAAGAACTACCAGACAGAACAAGACAAGCTGTCCAATATCAATGGTTACTACCTCAGCCGCATCAAACGCTTTGTGGCCAAAGCCAACATTGGCAGTCTTGACCTCGGTTTTCTGGGGCCGTTCCTTTCTTCTTTCAGCGACAATATCAGCGGCAACGCCTCCGGAGAACTCAGTTTTATCGCATCTCCCGACTCTTCCTTCATTGACGGCAAAGCCCATGTCAACACCATGACCATGGGAATCAAAGCAATGGGAACCATTTACAACATTGAGAACCAAGACATCAGATTCGACAAGCGAGGCATCATCTTCGAGAATATCCTGTTGAAAGACAAGGACAACAACGTCGCCACCATGAAAGGGCACATCTTCCATAAGCTTTTCAAGAACATCAAGATAGATTTAGACATCAGCACGCAGCGTATTCTGGCTTTGAATCTGCCCCGCAATGCCAACTCCAGTTTTTATGGCAATGGCTATGTATCTGGCGACATTCAAATTTCCGGTGATGAGGAGCAACTCAATTTTTACAGTAGCGGCCTCACCACCCTTAAAGGCAGCTCTGTCGTTTTCCCCATCACCTCTTCACAATCCGTGTCTGAGAATAGCAATATCCGTTTCAAGACCATTGTACAGGACTCTGTGATTGTCGCCTCCGCCGACGAGAACCAGATGAAACTGAATTTCGACCTCATTTTCGATGTGACGCCTGAAACGGAAGTTCAAGTGGATGTGTTTGCCATTGGCGGAACCATGCGCGCCAACACCTCTGGTCCTTTGCATCTGGTGTATAATGATGCTGAAGGGATAAACATTTTCGGCACCCTCGAGGTCATGTCCGGAGACTTCCTATTATCCCTGGAAAACATCATCAACACCAAGCTCAAGATTGTGCCGGGGGGACAAGTCATCTTCAATGGCCCTGTTGCGGATTTTGTCGTACACACCAGCGCATACTACTCCGCCCGCACCTCGCTCTCCAATATCATACCCTCCGAGGAAGCTCTCGCCTCCACCAGAACACCTGTCAACGCCTATATACACCTCGACGGGCAACTGATGAAATACCCGTCCATTGACTTCTCGTTTGAAATGCCCAACGCGGGACAGGAATTCAGCAAGCAAGTATTTGTGGCTATCGACACCTCCAACCCGCAGAACCGCTCCAAACAATTCTTCATCTTTCTGCTCACCAACCAATTCATGCCCGACAATGCCTCTTCCCAAGACATCTCCAGCACGATGGAAAGCGGCGGTATTGGCATTGTGACCAATATGGTCAACAACTTCCTGTCGAGACAAATGAAGCACGGCGGCATCGGCATTGTCTATAAAAACGGCAATGAACAAACCGCCAGAGAATACGGGTTGAACGCCAACGTGCAATTCCTGAACGACCGTATGATTTTCGAGACCAATATCGGCTATTATGACAACAGCCGCATCAATAACGGGAAAACCGGCATTGAGAACTTTTACGGGGACTTCAGTCTGGAATACCTGATTACCCAAAAGGGCAATTGGAGGGTAAAAGTGTACAACTTCAACGACCAATACGTCACTGATTCATATCAGAAAGTTCCCGGTGTGGGTTTAGCACTGATGTACAAGCAAGACTTCAACAACCGCAAGGACTTCTCGGAAGACTTCCTGGAACAGGTGAAAATCGACATCAACAAAAAAGAACGGAAAAGCAAAAACAAAAAACAAAGAAAAGCCAAATGAAAACCAACACCACCCAACTGATAGCCATCCTGCTGTTCCTCGTAGTACTGGCAGCCATTTGCTGGTACTTTTCCGATATAATCATCTATCTTCTTCTTGCCCTTTTGCTGTCGATTGCAGGACGGCCTGTGGTCCAAATGTTATGCAAACTCCGTATTGGCAAATTCCATTTTCCCCGTCCCTTGGCCGCCATCATTGTCATAGCGGCTATTATCGGGATCTTTTTTGGTATTTTCGTCATCCTGACCCCGCTAATCAGTCAGGAAATCAAGAATCTGGCCTCCATTGACCCGGAGGTTCTCACCGCCGGTTACGACCGTTTCCTTTCCCAGTTCGAGAAGCTCGCCTCTCGCCACAATGTGGATGTTACCGCCTCTGACATCTCCGAAGCTCTTGTCGTCCAACTCCAGGATTTTGCCAGAAAGTTGGACATCGGTAACTTTTTCAGTCATCTTGTCGGAATCATCGCCAGTGTTTTTGTCGCCATCTTCGCCATTTTGTTCCTCACCTTTTTCTCTCTCAGTGACGACGGCATCATCCTGAAAACCGCAAAAAAAGTTTTTCCAATCAATCTGCGCAACAATTTCGACAATATTGTCTCCAATACCCGCAGCCAAATTGTCAGATACTTTGGCGGCGTTTTCATAGAAATGTGTATTGTCGGCCTGATTAACGGCATTGCCTGTTACTTTTTAGGCGTCCCCGATGCGGTATTGATTGGAGTTTTGTCGGGCATGCTGAACATCATCCCCTACATCGGCCCACTTATCTCCGTGTGCCTGAATGTCATCATCTCTTGCACCAGCATGATTCCCATGTCGCCAACGGGCATGGATGTTCTGTACAATGTAGTAAAGGTGGTGGCAGTTTTTGCTTGTGCCCAGCTCACCGACAACTTTGTCTTGCAGCCGTTCATATACGGGAAAAGCGTCCATGCCCACCCTATTGAGATTTTCATAGTCATTCTGGCCGCGGCCAAGGTTGGCGGAGTTTTAGGCATGATCTTCGCTGTACCCGTTTATACCCTGGTACGCATAGTGGTCAAGGAGTTTTTCGGACAATACTTCCTCGAGGAAAAAAACGATGAAGGCGAAGAGGAGTTGAAAGCTGATAATTGACAGTTGATAATTGATAGTTGACAATTAATTTATTAAAATGATTGAATATAAGAAATATCCTTATAGGGAAGATGAAATCGCTCAGCGTATTGAGCATTACAGCAAAGCTGAATGGAAACATTTCACAACAGCGGAAGCCTTTCGTTTTGTATTAGGCTGCATAGACTTAACCAGTTTGGAAGGAAGCGACAACAAGCAAAAAATCAATGATTTATGTCAAACTGCCATCAATTTCAAAGATGACAGCCGTCACATTCCCAGCACGGCGGCAGTTTGTGTGTATCCACCCTTTGTGGCCCAGGCCAAAGCACTTTTGAGAGGCACCGGCATACAAGTAGCCTCTGTTGCGGGAGCATTTCCCGCCGGGCAGTCCCCCCTTGACCTCAAAGTGGCGGAGGTCAAGTATGCCGTAGCGGCTGGTGCTGACGAAATAGACATGGTCATCTCCCGAGGAAAATTCCTGGAAGGGAACTACCAAGAAGTATATGACGAAATTGTAGCCATCAAGCAAGCCTGCGGTCAGGCGCGTCTTAAAGTCATTTTGGAAACGGGTGAGCTGAAAACCGCCGACAATATCTATGCGGCCTCCATGATAGCCATGGAAGCCGGTGCCGACTTTATCAAAACCTCCACCGGAAAAATCGCCTTAAACGCCACCCCGGAATCCTTCCTTATCATGCTGGATGCTATTGCGGATTTTTACAAACAAAATGAAAAGATGGTCGGCATGAAACCTGCCGGCGGCATCTCCGAAGCGGAAATATCGCTTATTTATGTCAAAATTTTAGAAAATGTACTTGGAGAGAAATGGCTTAACAAACAATATTTTAGAATCGGAGCCAGCCGTCTAGCCAAGAAAATCATAGAAAAACTATAGGGTCAAAAATTTTTTTTGTAATATATTGCGTTTGAATAAAATAAAAGTGTATTTTTGCAGTCCAAAAAATTTCAATCATTTAACCATAAAAAATAACAATTATGACAAAAGCTGAAATCGTAAACGAAATTTCGAACAAGACAGGTTTTGACAAGAATGCTGTTCAGACCGTGGTTGAAGCCTTTATGACCAGTGTCAAGGGCTCATTGGCAAAGAATGAGAATGTCTATTTAAGAGGTTTCGGTAGTTTTATCGTGAAGGAAAGAGCAGAAAAAACGGCTAGAAATATCTCCAAGAAACAAACTATTGTTATCCCCGCTCACAAAATCCCCGCATTCAAACCCTGCAAAACTTTCGTGAACGTAGTAAAGAAAATTAAATAACTAACCTTAAAATCTCAGCGCTATGCCCAGTGGTAAAAAAAGAAAAATACATAAAATGTCAACCCATAAGAGAAAAAAACGTCTCAGAAAGAACAGACATAAGAAGAGATAATTTCTCGTATGGGGTCTAAAAGATTTTGAAAAACTAAATGATGTGCCACTGACATGTCATTTAGTTTTTCGTTTATATAACATTTAGCAAATTACCTATTCCGCACAATTTCAGCGAACATGCCAATAACGCTGGATTGCGCCAATACTTCACCAGAAAATATGGACAACAACGAGCTTACTAAAGAATTAATCATCGCTTCTCATCCAAACGAAGTCCAGCTTGCGTTGCTCGAAAACAAGAAACTCGTCGAAATTCACCGTGAGACCTCTTCCGACTGTCACTCTGTTGGTGACATATACCTTGGCACTGTCCGAAAAATCATGCCGGGCCTCAATGCCGCCTTCGTGGATGTAGGCAGTGAAAAAGACGCCTTTTTGCACTATCTTGACCTGGGCACCAATGCCCGCACTTTCAATGAATTTGTCAATCAGGCCATCAATTTCAACAAAAAAAGCATTGCCAAAGCCCAGAAACTCGAGGATGTGGAAAAAAACGGCAAGATTGGCAATGTGCTGACCTCGGGTCAGAAAATTCTCGTCCAGGTGGCTAAAGAAGCCATCTCCACCAAAGGGCCCCGTGTCACCACCGAAATTTCCTTCGCCGGCCGATATCTGGTACTGGTACCCTTTATGGACAAAGTCAGCGTGAGCCAGAAAATCAAAAGCAACGAGGAACGGAAACGCCTGAAGAAAATCGTGATGGGCATCAAACCCCGCAACTTCGGCATCATCATCCGTACAGTGGCCAAAGACAAAAACGTGGAGGATCTCACCGCCGACATGGAACAACTGAAAACGCGCTGGGACAATGCCGTTAACAAGCTGTACAAAGCTACCGCCCCTTCCAAAATCGCTGACGAGTTAGACAAGACCTCTGCCCTGATCCGCGACCTTGTCAACGACTCTTTCCATGCCATCTATATCGATTCTCAGAGCATCTACCGCGAGGTGCTGGACTATCTGAAAAGTTTCTCGTCAGAGAAAACCGACATTGTCAAGTTCTATAATGACAAACAGCCTATCTTCGAGCACTTTAACGTTGCCAAACAAATCAAAGGCTCCTTCGGCAAAGTGGTCACCATCAAAAATGGTGTTTACCTCATCATTGAGCACACCGAAGCCATGCATGTCATTGACGTGAACAGCGGCAACCGCCTGAAATCAAGCAAGAGCCCGGAAGACAACGCTTTCGACGTCAACTTGTTAGCTGCAGAAGAGATTGCCCGACAGCTCCGTTTGAGAGATATGGGTGGCATCATCACCTGCGACTTCATCGACATGCACACTCCTGCCCATAAATCCATGCTGTACAAGAAGATGCAGGAGTTTATGGCCAATGACAAGGCGAAACACACCATACTGCCCCTCAACAAATTCGGCTTGCTGGAAATCACACGGCAAAGGGTGAAAGAAGCCACCATCATCGAGACCACCGAGCAATGCCCTGCCTGTCATGGTACCGGCAAAATCAAGCCCTCCATCCTGCTTCAGGAAGAACTGGAAAACACCTTGGAATTTCTATTTGAGAAACAAGGGGAAAACGGCATCACCATCTGTCTACACCCCTACATACACGCTTATCTGACCAAAGGTTTCCCCTCTATTCGCCTGAAATGGCTGTTCAAATACCACAAATGGATACACTTACAGGCCAATCAAGGGTACTATCTCACCCAATTCAAATTCTTCAACAAGAATATGGACGAAATCATGCTTTGGTCCACACCCGCTGAAAACTAAGCCATGACAAGTACCGAAATTCTCACCAAAATCGAGCGCTACTGTGCCTATCAGGACCGCTGCACACAAGAGGTGTTGACCAAGCTCCGCAGTTGGCAGATAGAGGAAAAGGAACAGCGACAGGTACTGCAAATATTGAAAAACGACGGGTTCCTCGATGACGAACGCTATGTGCAGAGTTTCATTCGGGGAAAAATCAACACCAAACAGTGGGGCGTGCAAAAAATAAGATTGGGGCTGCTACAAAAAGGCATCAGCAAAGAACTCATCGACAAATACATAGAGAACATTAACCCTCAACAATATACGAACAACATCCAGACAGTCCTCCGCAAATGGGTCCAGAGCCATGGACCGGTCACCCAAGAAAATATCACCAAACTTTACCGGCACCTTCTCTCCAAAGGATACACATACGAGGAAATAAAGGGAAAACTGAAAACTGAAAACTAATAACCAATTGGGAACTGAAGATTGAAAATTAAAAACCTTCAACTTTCAACTTAAAAAATATGGTACAAGCAGAACAACTCAAAGAGATTAACGCCCGCATAGCCGAGCTGAGGAGGTGTCTTTGACATCGACGGAAAACTAGACGAAATAAAAGCAAAAGAGGAAATCACCCATCAAAACGACTTCTGGGACGACCCCAAGGAAGCCGAGAAACTGCTGAAGGAAATCAGCGGCATCAAGTCCTGGGTGGAGGACTACGACAAAGCCGTGGCAGATTATGAGGACTTGAAAGTATTATTTGAATTTTTCACTTCGGAAGAAGCCACCGAGGAGGAGACCGACAAGCAATACGCTGTTTCCATGAAATCCTTGGAAAAACTGGAATTCCGCAATATGATGCGCGAAGAGGAAGACCCCTTGAGTGTGGTACTCACCATCAACTCGGGTGCCGGTGGCACGGAAAGCTGCGACTGGGCCGAGATGCTGCTCCGCATGTACATCCGCTGGGCAGAGCGCAACAAATTCGCCATCAAAATATTAGACCGTCAGGACGGCGATGTGGCCGGCATCAAGCAGGCTACCATCGAGTTGGACGGCAGTTATGGTTATGGCAATATGAAGAGCGAAATCGGCGTTCACCGTCTGGTGCGCTTGTCACCATTCGACTCCGCCAACCGGCGCCACACCTCCTTCGCGTCCGTATTCGCCTACCCCATTATCAATGAAGACATTACCATCGATGTCAATCCTGCTGACATTTTCTGGGACACTTATCGCTCCAGTGGCCCTGGCGGTCAGAACGTCAACAAAGTGGAAACAGCCGTGCGTCTGCACCATAAGCCCACCGGTATTGTAGTCTCGTGTCAGGAGACCCGTTCACAGCTGATGAACCGTGAGAAAGCCATGCAGATGCTGAAATCGCAGCTGTACCAGATTGAGCTGGAAAAAAAGCGCGAGAAAATCTCCGAGATTGAAAGCAGCAAGAAAAAGATTGAGTGGGGTTCGCAGATTCGCAGTTATGTGATGCACCCCTACAAGATGGTGAAAGACCTGCGCACACAATACGAGACCTCCAATGTCGCCGCCGTCATGGATGGCGAGTTAGACGGCTTCATCAAAGCGTATCTGATGCAGTTTCACTAACAAAAAGAGCCGCAAATGCGGCTCTTTTTGTTAGTAGGCTCTGGCGAACAAAACACGCTGTTTGGAGGGCTTGCCGGTGAGGATGCACTTGCCTTCCTCCAGCGGATTGTTGAAGGGGATGCAGCGGATGGTGGCTTTGGCCTTCTCTTTGATCAGCTCCTCGGTTTCGGGAGTACCGTCCCAATGGGCGTACACGAAACCAGCCTGGTTGTCGAGGATGTCCACAAACTCGTCCCAAGTGTCGGCCTTGCGGGTGTTGTCCTCTCTGAACTTCACGGTTCTGTTGAACAAGCTCTGCTGGATTTCAGCCAAAAGCTTCTCCACTTCCACATCCAAGGTATCCAGCGACAAATTGGTTTTCTCCAAGGTGTCGCGACGGCAAACCTCCGCATGGTTGTTCTCCAGATCACGGGGACCGATAGCGATACGCACCGGCACACCTTTCACCTCATATTCGTTAAATTTCCAGCCTGAGCGTTTGGAATCATCGTCGTCATATTTCACACTGATACCTTTGGCTTTCAGTTTTTGGATCAACGGCTGAACCTTCTCAGAAATCTGGTTCAACTGTTCCTCGCTCTTGTATATAGGTATGATCACCACCTGGATTGGAGCCAGGGCAGGAGGAAGCACCAGACCATTATCATCAGAATGTGACATGATGAGAGCACCTATCAGACGAGTGGAAACGCCCCAGGAAGTAGCCCATACATATTCCAATTGATTCTCCTTATTCAGGAATTTCACATCGAAAGCCTTGGCGAAGTTCTGACCCAAGAAATGAGAAGTACCAGCCTGCAGTGCCTTACCGTCCTGCATCAGCGCTTCAATACAGTAGGTATCATCCGCACCGGCGAAACGCTCGTTGGGGGATTTTACGCCTCTTACCACGGACACCGCCATATATTTCTCAGCGAAATCGGCATATACGTTCAGCATTTTGCGGGTTTCCTCGATAGCCTCCTCGCGGGTAGCGTGGGCGGTATGACCTTCCTGCCACAAGAACTCGGCGGTTCTAAGGAAAAGACGGGTACGCATTTCCCATCTTACCACATTGGCCCACTGATTGCACAGGATGGGCAGGTCGCGGTACGACTGGATCCAGTTTTTATAAGTATCCCAGATGATGGTTTCCGAAGTAGGACGCACAATCAGTTCCTCTTCCAGTTTGGCTTCGGGGTCCACGACCACACCGCCGCCATTGGGATCATTTTTCAGACGATAATGAGTGATTACCGCGCACTCTTTGGCGAAGCCTTCCACATGATGTGCCTCACGGCTGAAGAAGGATTTCGGAATAAAAAGAGGAAAATATGCATTTGTGTGACCTGTTTCCTTGAACATTTTGTCCAGGGCGTCGTGCATTTTTTCCCAAATCGCATAGCCATACGGCTTGATGACCATGCAACCACGGACGGCCGAATTCTCCGCTAAATCAGCCTTTTTCACAACATCATTGTACCATTGAGAATAATTTTCTGCTCTTGTTGAAAAATCTTTTGCCATAATGATGGATATTTGCTAAACTTTTTAGTATTTTTGTCGTCAATAAATTTGAGTTTGCAAAGATAAAAAAATTATGGACTTAAATTAAAAGGAGGTTCGTCATGAAAAAGAAAATTTTGCTTTCGGTCGTTTCACTGGCATTAATTATGTCAGCCTGCAAGTTAGACTCAAACGTCTATTATGATGATGTTTACACGAGCTCGAACGACAAGCAATATGAAGCGGTGAACGTCAACAGAGCAGCAGAAACTTACGACAACACCTCTTCAGACAACAATTATGTATATGAAGAGAATTATACAGAAGCTGCGGCCGCTCCCGCCTATTCTTCTTCAGAAACCTACACAGATGGCAGTGGCACCACTTACGTCACCAACAATTACTATTATGACAGTGACGACTATTATGACTATGCCTACACTGCCAGAATCAGACGTTTCCACAGTCCGTGCTGCTACAGCTGGGGTTACTACGACCCGTACTACACCAATCTGTACTGGTATGACTGCTATCCCGGCAACTGGGGAGTGAGTATTTATTTAGGCTATGACTGGTGCTGGCCGAGATATTATCGTCCCGTTTACAGCTACGGATATTGCAGCTACGGTTTCCGCTACTCATGGGGTTGGGGCAGCGTTTACTGCGGACATCCCGGCTACTATGGTCCTGGCGGATACAGATACGGTTATTACGATGGTTACAGACACGGCTACTACGATGGAACACACGCCGGTTACTATCACAACAACTACGACCGCAACAGAACATTCACATACGGCCACTACAACCGCAACGGGGTTAACAATGGCAAAGCCAAAGACCGCAACTACGACAGAGGAAACCGTCCCGACATGGCTGGCGGCTACGGAGGAAGCAGCAATGGCATGGGGGGTGGCAACTACACCAACAGTCCATACGCCAACTACTATGGCAGCGGTGTCAATGCCGGCGCTAACGGCAGAGGAGTAACTCCCGGCAGCTTCAGCGAAAGATACGACGCTTTGGTGGCAGCAGGCAAAAACTCTGGCAGACCGGACAGCAAAAGACCCACGCTTTCCGACGATGTCAAACCCGCACTCATCAACAACGGTACCGATACCAAGACTCCCTCTAACCCGGCCACTCCGGCCTCTAACAACAATAGCGCTACAAGAAACCCCTCTGGCAATACTCCCGCTATCATCAACAATGGTACCAATACCAAGGCTCCCGCTAACCCGACCACTCCGACCTCTAACAACAATAGCGCTACAAGAAACCCCTCTGGCAATACTCCCGCTATCATCAACAATGGTACCAATACCAAGGCTCCTGCCAACACTACTTCTCCTGCCTCTAACAGCAATGGTGCTGCAAGAACTCCCTCCACCAATACCAGACCCAACACTATCTCAGGAGACCCCTATTCGAGCAAAGCGCCCGCTACCAACAGCAGCAGACCCTCTACCAACACAAGAACTCCTGCTTCCACCAACACTCCCTCTAACAACAGCTACGCAAGACCCGCTGGAACAAACAACAATCCGAACAGCAGCACTGCAAGACCTGCAGGCAGCAGCAACAGCTCGAACAACAACGAAGGCTACGCCAGACCCTCTAACAGCAACTCCAACAACAGAAGTAACAGCAACTCATATTCCAGACCGTCTAACAATAACAATTCCAACAGCAATTCCAACTATTCTAGACCGTCTAACAGCTCTTCCGGAAGTTATTCAAGACCCTCCAACAGCTCTTCCAACAACTCAAGCAGCAGAAGCAGCGGTTCATACTCCAGACCCTCTGGTGGTTCAGGCAGCTATTCAAGACCTTCAGGTGGTTCAGGCAGCTATTCAAGACCTTCAGGTGGTTCAGGAGGTTTTTCAGGAGGCAGTCGTCCCTCAGGAGGCTCCTTCTCCGGAGGCGGTTCAAGAGGCAATGCTCCAAGAAGATAAATCCCAAATTTGGAATACAAAACAAAAAAGCATCTCACTTCGAGGTGCTTTTTTTAGTCTGTGGAGGTTATGATAGCGGTATTAAAAAAATTGGATCACCCTTCAATGCCATAATCAAAAAAAGTGTAATTTTGCCCGCTTATTTGACTAAAATGATGACAGCCCTGACAATCCTGTATGTATTCGGAATACCCTTAGCGGTAATGCTGATGGCCAAGCGATGGCCTATTATTCAGAAAATCAGTCCTATGGTTATCCTGTACATCATCGGGTTGGCGGCGGGCAACACCTTCTTTTCCAATGCCACAATCATCAACATTTGCACCAACATATCCAATGTGGTGGTGTTGATGGCAATACCCCTGATGCTTTTAGGCTGCGATTTCAGAATGTGGTCCACGAAGGCGGTTGTCAAGACCTTTCTGCTGGGCTTATTCAGCGTATTGTGCGCTACTATTGCGGGGTTCTTTATCTTTCATCCGATGGCTGATGCCGCCCAAATATCCAATGCCGACTACGCCAAAATCAGTGCCGTGATGACGGGCATTTACACCGGAGGCATCCCCAACCTCGCCCCCGTTTCCAAAGCCGTAAACTTACCCAACAACCTTTTCCTGATAGTTTCAGGTTATGATTTGATTGTCACGGGTTTATACCTTATTCTGATTGTATTTTTCGGGGAACCAATAATCCGTAAAGTATTCAAAATTAATCACATAAAGTCCAAAGAAACTGATACTGCCACAGCCAAAGAAGATTCAACCATCAAGCCTAAGGATTTCAAATCAATCCTTTTCAACAGGTCGATATCCATTATTGTCGCTTTTGTTGTGGTGGCCATCTCGTACGCTTTGTCGCTGATTATTCCGTTGGAAAACAGCACTGCGGTTATTATCATCCTGCTCACCACACTCTCCTTGCTGCTCTCCTTCACCAAACCCGTTAAACGTTTGGAAGGGACTTTCGACTTAGGATTGTATTTTGTGTATGTATTCTGTTTGGCGGTGGCCACTATGGTCAACATCCACGACATGGAGTTCTCTAAACACCTTTTCATCTTGTATTATATTGCCTTCGCCGTATTCGGATCTTTGGCTTTACAGATTATTCTGGCCAAGATTTTCAAGATTGAAGGAGACCTTGTATTAGTCAGTTCCATCGCGCTCATCAACTCTCCGCCTTTTGTCCCCATGGTAGCCGCCGTACTGAACAACAAAGACATCATACTTCCGGGCATCGCCATCGGATTATTGGGCTATGCCGTGGGCAATTACCTCGGCATCGGCATTTTCATGCTGCTATCGTAAACTAAACGCCAATATCATTGCGGAAGTGGTCTAACACAACCCATTCTTCTCGCAAATACCCGAAGAGATCACTGTCCCTTCCGAAACGCCCGTGGACTCACCCCCACAGCCCTACGGAAGAAGGTGCCGAAGTGACTTTGGTTCTGGAAGCCAAGACGGTCGGCAATGTCTTGGATTGGAAGCGCAGTGTTCAGCAACAGCATTTTCGCCTGACGAATGAGATTATATGTGATACAATCGCCCGAACTTCTGCCTATAACTTTCTTAACCACATTGGAAATATACTTTGAAGAGAGACATAATTCATTAGCATACCAGTCGATGCTATGGTGTTCATGGCAATGCATCTCCACCAATGCGAGGAAACGACCCGACAATTCCTCAGAGCGGGAAGGCGTGTATAGTTTGGAAAAGGAGTTATCATACATGCCATAAACAAAATACACCATTGAACGCACCAAATTAAGTGCCACCTCACGGACATTGCTCACATCGGGAGTATGTACAACTTCCCTTAACAAGTTAAGGTAATGCAGAACCACTTGCGTCTGGGGCTCCGTCATGGGAAAAACCGGACGCATATAAGCCCGTACATGCGCATCCCCAGAAAAATTCAGATGCAAATCCTCTGCAAACTGAGGGGAATAACTCAACATGTATTGCTTCATATCATCGCTGGCTTCATCCACACCAAGGATCTGGTTAATCAGAACAAATGAAAAACAAGGAGCTTTCATCTCATATAACTGATGATTGATATGTGCTTTAACCTTGCCTCTCACAAGAAGATTCATGGCATATACGGAAGTCTGGAAATATTCAGGCATGGACGTTGTACTTCCCTCCATGACAGTCAGTCGCAAATCATCGCCAAGACTTACCAGACTTGTTATATTGTCAATCTCCCGTAACACTGGCAAATTTTCCAATAGATGCTTATCTGTCATATATCAAGTAAATTAAAACAATTTCCAGCTGCAAAAATACAACAATTCAACAAAAAACCATCATAAAATGTGTAAAATAGAACAATTTTGAAAGCGATGGGAATAATGCAGACTAAGTTGAAAGATGTATCTTTGCATCTTGAAACCTGAAACCTGAAAAAATATGAAACGACTTTTAACACTTTCCCTCTTTGCGCTGATGTGCTTCTTCGCTGCGGCGCAAACTACCATCAACTTCAAAGGGCAAGACAACAACGGTCAGCCCATACAGTTGGACCGTGTGGTCATCACCAACCACAGCAAAGGATGGCAACAAACCCTTTACTGGCCTGAGACCAGCCTGACCCTGAAAAACGGAACCGATATTGATGCCGTAGAGACGCACGGCCGTGCGTCTCTACAATTATCACAAAATAACCCCAACCCCTTCAACGGCAGCACCCATGTGAACCTGACATTGGCTGACGCTGGTGAGGTGACCATGGAAATCACCGATATGAATGGTCGCGTTGTAGAGACGTGGAGTACCGCGTCTCTACAACCAGGAATCCATCAATTCCGCATCAACCTGGCCAATGCCGGCACCTATATTCTAACTGCCCGCCAGGAGAAAAATGCATCCTCCATCAAGATGGTGTGCAACGAGGGACAAGGTGCGGATAAAATCGGATATAACGGCACTGTGGGAACGTATTTGACCCCAGCCGGCGACCAGATGGAATATGTGGGTTACGCCACCATCAACGGCATGGAAATGGAAAGCCAGCACATCACTGAAGCGAAAGTCTCCGAAAAAACCTTCACATTTCAGTTTATGAAAAGAAATGCTGTAACTCCTTCAGAAGAAAATGGCATTCTTACTTCAACAAAAAGAAAATCCGGAAATGCCCAGCCAGCAGATGATGCCGAAGGTTTCCGTGTGGCCCTCTCACTGAGTCCTTTCTCTCTTAACCAGTTTGATGACGGCTATACCTTTGTCATCGGAGACAGCATTGCCACCACTCCTGAACAGTTACAGAGCATTTACCGCAGTCTCGGTTCTACTGAGATGTATGTGAGAATCGCCACCAAACGACACAAAACCGCAGAGAACACCACAGACGGCGAGCCTGACGAGAACGCCAATGTACACACTTTTGACCAGGGAATGCGTTTATGCAGAATAGCCGCTTCGCTGAATATCCCCATCAATCCGGAAATCATGTGTGCCTACACTTACATGGATATGGACCGTGTGCAACCCCCACGTTTTGAGGAATATCCCGAGATTTACGCCTTGCAAAACGGCAAAGAGTGGTCTGAACTTTCACTCGATGAAGTATGTGCCGTTCTTGAAGCTTACGGGGAATTTATCGCCGACTCGATTTTAGCCACCGGCTGTACCGTCAACAACTGGAACCTTGGCAATGAGGCCAACTTTGGTTTTGCCGGTATCGGCATGGGCGTAGAGACCGCCATAGACGCCAAATTAGGGAAAGCCTCGGCCATGAAACGCTATATGGCATCCATGTTCTCGACATGGTGGCTGAAGAAACATGTCTGGAATTACAACGTCAAAGAGTTTGCCGCAGTGAAGGCAGGCATCTTAAAGGCATACGCAAAGGCTGGAATCGACGCTTCCAAGGTCAAATTCTCCACCCATATCGCCACCGTAGTTTTCACGCCGAGAACCAGTGCCTCCTACTTCCGATACATGAAGAAACACGGCTATGCCATGGAAACCGCTGGTATCAGCTACTATCCCAGTGCACCGGCCATGGCATTCAACAAGAAAAAACTGCTGACCAGAACTATCACCAAAATCAACAAGAAATGCGGCACTCCCGTATTCATCGGCGAGTTCTCCTACCCTTCCGGCAAGATGGAAGGACCTTTCGCCGGCTGGAACAAGAAACTCAAAGGTTACGAGAAAGACCAGCAAGGACAAGCCAATATTTATATGGATGTCATGAACTGGGGCAAGACTCATGGCATGGCGGGTATCCGTTACTGGGCACCTGATTACGAGGGCTGGTACTCGATGTCGATGTTTGAGTTCTCTAACAAGAAAGGCACGGCGAAGACCATACTGAAGAGCCATAAAGAGATTGTTGGCAATTAATAATTGATAATTGATAGTTGACAATTGACAGTTTTAATTCCCCTTCTCTTAGAAGGGGTGGCCGAAGGCCGGGGTAGTGACGCAAATATCTAGGCGAAGCCTACTACAAATGGACGAAGGCCAAAGTAGTGACATAAGTATAACACATTATTAAAAAAACTATGAAGAGAATCATCATATTGACAATAGCATTAACATGCGGAATAATGGCGTTTGCACAAAACAGCAAATCCGGGTTGCCAGGATTGAAAGGCATGAACTTTGGTGTTGGCATTCCCATTGAATGCTACGACATAAAGGCCGCAGGCTTTAATCTCCATATCGGTGGTGATTTCACCTATCCGATCAGCGACAAATTCGCCATGGGCTTCTACATCAGCGGAGGTGGCGGTTTCTTAGGCACCTTCAAGCCATACAACGAATATGACAAATACTCCGCCGTCATCAAACTGTCGGCTGGCCTGCTGATGGAATTTGGCGACATCAACAACAAGCCTTTCATTCTTGGCATTGGTCCAGGCACTGGCTTAGGCTATGTGGATATGGACTTGGTTTTGCCCATCGAGTTCCGTTTTGGCCGCCAGTTTTCCAACAACTGGTACATCATGGGCGAACTCGTCTATGGCATTTCCCTGGCTAAAGAAACGAGATGCATCGAGCCTGCCATCCGCGTAGGCTACAACTTCGGGCATAAGGCAAAGAAAAGAAAATAGGCGACTCTTTCAACCTATCACCACTGCCTCCACTGGCACGATGCTGTCCATTAAACCAATGCAAGTGTCGGCTATAGTACTCCCCAATCATTGGACAGTTTTTCATTGTTTCTAATATAATTACTTTTCGCAGGAGAGGTCGCAAGCAACCCCTCCGTTTTGAAAAGTCAGTTTTGTTTTTTCTGTTCTGCAAATGTACAACATTTTCCCATTACTTAGGATGCCTTTTGATAAAAATATTCAGGTGTCTGATATCCAATGCTTTTATGTGGTCTTGAGTAGTTATAGAAGTTGATGTAGTTCTTGACTCCTTCATACAAGTCCACACCTGTCTCATATGCGTTCAGGTATATGTTCTCGTACTTGATGCTCCGCCAGAAACGTTCAATGTAGATGTCATCCGTGGCTCTTCCCCTGCCATCCATGCTGATTTCAAGTTTTGGATTATCAGCATCTTCACCTATCAATGTCTTGGTAAAGACCTCG
>JAFXSR010000061.1 GCA_017525505.1 Bacteroidales bacterium | reverse complement strand
AATCCAAAATCCATCATCCATCATCCAAAATCCCTCCTAACCCTCCTAACCTTTCTAACCTTCAATCCAAAATCCATCATCCATCATCCAAAATCCCTCCTAACCCTCCTAACCTTTCTAACCTTCAATCCAAAATCCATCATCCATCCTCCAAAATCCCCCCCATTCCTCCAGCTCACACCGTGAGCGCAGCGGAACCTCATGCCCAACCGTCGGCGGGGCCCTCCGCACGTATCATCAGGGCAAAAAACTTCTAAATTTCCATAGCCGCCGCTCCTAGTTGACGCAACAGCCTAAAACTTACATCACACCATATCTGCACCTTTTTGCACGTTTTTATCATCTTTTTGTACAAAAACTGCAATTTCTTATACTATTGATTTTTAACAAATTAACAGCGTTTTACCTCTTGATTTTAAGAATTCGATGTCGTAACTTTGCAGGCAGTACAAACCCTAAATTTTAATACTATGGACGACATTTCACTCCCCGAAGTAGAAAAGAAAATCATCAACCTGAGGAATCAGCAGGTGATATTGGATTCAGATGTAGCTGAATTGTATGGTGTAAAAACCAAAGAAATAAATCAAGCTGTAAGTAACAACCCCAAGAAATTTCCAGATGGATATATTTTTTAACTTGATAATCAAGAGATTGTATCTTTAAGGTCAAAAATTTTGACCTTAAAGGAGGGTGGTAGAGGTCAACACTCGAAATATCCGCCCAAAGCCTTTACCGAAAAAGGACTCTATATGCTGGCCACAATACTGAAAAGCCCTAAGGCTGTGGAGACCACCATCGCCATTGTGGAAACTTACGCCAAATTAAAAGAATTGTCGCGTGTCATTGTAGAAGTACCACAGCACGAGGACAAAAGCACAGAGCAACAAGTGCTCTTACATCGCGGCGGACAACTGGTAGAGGATATTATGAGCGACATCCTCCCCAAACAAAGCAGCGAAACCTCCTTCGAGCTAAACCTCGCCATGTTCAAATTCAAACACTCGGTAAAACGGGAAAATGATGATGAAATCAAACAATTGAAAGAGAAATTAGCCAAACTAGAAAAGAAAATCCAGCCATGATGCTGCGTGCGAGGGTCAGGCCGACGGTTGGGACGTACGAGCCTGTGCGGCCGCACTTACCGCCGGAAAATCATTACCCTCCAATCCATCATCCATCATCCATCATCCACAATCTTCCTAACCCTCCTAACCACTCTAACCTTCCTAACCTTTCTAACCTTTCTAACCTTCAATCCAAAACCCATCATCCATCATCCAAAATCCCACCTATCCCTCTCACCTCCACACCACACCCATTCCTCCAACTCACACCGTGAGTGCAGCGGAACCTCATGCCCAACCGTCGGCATTGCCTCCGCTCGCAGCAGGGCAGTAATCCCTTCCGAAGGAAATTCCTTTTTTTTTACACATTTTATTATTACTACAACACAAAGACCATTTTACAAATCGCACATTTCACTCACCAAAATCAATATCCAGTTGTCCATCTCTATCCTGTGGTTTCTTCTCAACCAAATCTTTCTTGTATCGCCAAATATAACCGTATGCGTGCCGTTGTTTGCCCTCAAGAGCATTGTAGATATTGTTCAGATTGGAAATGCCCAATTCGTCTCTTATCTCCGATGGACTAACATATTCTTTGACAACTTTACCATTTTTGTCAATCTGTATGATTGTAGTCTCTGGAAGTTTTTCCGACAATATCTTTTCCTTGTTTTCTTCAATGTAGTTTCTAATTTCTCCCCAATTGTCCTCACAGAAAACCATCTCCGCATAGGAAAGTGCCTCATAAAAGAAAAAGCGAGCGTCTTCAGAATTTACTTTTAAGTTTTGAAAGTCGAATCCCAATTCCGTAACAGCACCTTGGAAAACATTCTCTCTCAAAATCTTTTTACAAAATTTCAATTCATCTTCATCCAAAGGTTCAAAAGTATGAAAACATTTGTTTTGGACACTAACGAATGTCGGATACCACTTTTCTGCCCGCTCAATCCATATTCGTTCAAACTCCGCATCCAGAACAGCATCTCTTGGAATGGCGACATAAGCACTCTCCCGGACATTATATCCATATTTCGGATTTGCTGCTTTGAATTGCTGAATGTATTGTGCTTCTGACTCATTTAACTGCTGAACCAAATCCTGAACCCTGTCGCACTCAAAAGTCTCAACAACCTCAAATTCTGGTGTACCGACCTTTTGATACGCTTCCCAGAATTCCGGATTTGCTTTCCCAATTGTATTGTCAAAATGTTCACGATGGCGTTCTTCTGGTGGACGGCGTATCTGACCTATATAGACCTTGCCATCTGGGAATGTGTATTTGTAAATGTAACCTCTTGGCATCGCGAAAATAGTATTCGCTCTAGATTATTCGCATCTGTGATCTTGGTCTGTTGTTAGCATAATTAGAAGTCCTGTACTCTTCGTTTTTCAATCTGATAGTTTTGGTATATCTCCCGTCCAATCCTATCTCTTTTGAAAATTCGGTCATGTGTTATCGGCAAAGTGGACAAACGTTTGTGCACTCGAGTATATCCCAACCGCAAACATAGACAAAAAAATTAAGATACACTTTTTCATATCATCTGTAAGAAAAAAATAAAATTCACCATTCGGTAATATCACTCTGCAAAACTACAAAAAAGAACAAACCTGCAACTTCTGTTTGAAAAAATACAGAGATAGGAGGAGATCAGGTATTTGCACAATTATTGATAGGGAGATGCAGAAAAGGGGAAGAAAAGTGTCGCTAAGTCATTTTAATCGTATAGTTCATCACTTTTTTGGAATTTTCCGGAGTGTCAATGAGATTTTATTGTATTTTTGCAGAGTTGAAAAAAAGGGAATTATGCAGAACACAGCAAGCATACCCATGGACAATCTTTTGGCCATACTCAGAGGCATGGGTCTCAACGACCGCCGCTTGATAGCCAAACAATTGGAGGAACAAATAGAGCATGAAGTAGTGGCTGATGCAGCTGCATTGAAAGCGCAAGACGATGAGAAGCTTGACGTTTTCTTGTCAAAAGTGAGTGGCAATTGGTGCGACGACAAGACCCCTCAGGAATTAGCTGCCGAACTGAGACATGAGGCTGATTTTGTTCGTGACGTTGAAATATGATAGTTATGGTTTCACATGGAGTTTATTTGCTTGACACAGATATTTGCATAGCTCTACTGAAAAAAGATACGAACGTCGCTGATCGTTTCAGAAAAGCAGGGGCGCATAACTGCAAGATTTCTAACATTTCGCTTGCCGAATTATACTTTGGTGCCTATAAGTCCGGAAAAAGAAATCATTTTATCGATATATCTGAAATCATGAATCTTATGGAACAATACCCCATCAATTCATTAAGAAAATATGGAGAGATTAGGTGGTTCCTTGAAAGCAAAGGTCTGAAGATTGGCGACATGGATACCTTCATTGCAGCCACAGCATTGGAAAAAAACCTTATTTTGGTCACAGGTAATACCAAGCATTTTAATCGTGTACCAGGGCTTCTATTCGAAAATTGGATGAAACAATAACAGACTGAACGTATCATAGCAACATGCAAAACCAGTTTTCCGCCTCCATTCCCAGGGTCGGTTTCTTTTGGTGTAATACATTCGGCTGAATAATGTACAGCTTCGCTGTGATATATGCGCCACTACCCCGGCCTCCGGCCACCCATTGGAGGTTGCGCCTCCAATGGTAAGCGATAAGCCGTATGCAGTAAGCGATAAAAAAGAGGGTGACCCTGCGGTCATCCTCTTTTGGTGTTTATTGAATACAAATGGTGCGTCCGAGTATGCGGACGAACGCAGTGCACAACTATTACTCTTTCACAACCTTGCGAACACCTATCGTGCGCTGGCCGTCAATAGCTTTGATGAAATATACGCTGGCGGCGTACGGCGACAAGTCTATCACGGTCGTCTCGCCCGTCACCTTCCATGTCTTCAGCCACTTACCATACATGTCGTACAGCTGAATCTCCGCTTTCGGTGTCAATACAGCATTGTTCACACTCAGCTGTACATTGACTTTGTCATTGGTCGGGTTCGGATAAACATTCATCGCAACGTTCATCAGGTAGTCCTCAATTCCTGTCACGGTAAGGTGCAGGGTCACCACTGAGTCGCAACCATCAGCAGTCTCCAGCACTACGGTGTAATCTCCCGACTGTACCGTACCTGGCAGGAAGGTGGTGTCGCCAAACGTGTATGGCAGATCATCATCACTGATGGTAAGGTAGTAATCAACAGTTACGGAGTGGTTGAGTGACAGATTCAAAGTCACAACCGAGTCGCAGCCGGCGGCATTGGTCAGCGTGAAGGTGGGAGTGTTTGTGCTTTCGTAATAGGTAATACCGTCAATCCAGGTGAGGCTGTCACAGGCCTCCTGCTCATCAATGCCCGCAGTGGGTTGGTTCACCGTCAGGTGCAAAGTCTCTGTATTGGCGCAACCCGTGGTGCCGGAATACTCATAAGTATAAGTACCCGACTGAGTATAGGTCTCGCCATTCCAAACGAAGCTACCGCATACGGCAGTATCTATCACACTGTGGGAACCATGGTGGATAGTCAGGTGCAGGGTTACCACTGAGTCGCAGCCGGCGGCATTGGTCAGCGTGAAGGTCGGTGTCGTCGTGCTGGCAGTATAGGTCACCCCGTCAATCCAAGTGTAGCTTTCGCAGGCCACTTGCTCGTCAATGCCAGTGGTGCCGTAGTTCACGGCCAGGTGCAGCGTGTCAACACTGGTACATCCCTCATTGTTGGTGTACTCGTAAGTATATGTGCCGGTCTGGGTGTAGGTCGAACCGTTCCAATCATAGCTTTCACATACAACAGTGTCATACACATTGTGTGTGCCGTAGTTCACGGTCAGGTGCAGCGTGTCAACACTTGAGCAACCCTCGTTGTTGGTGTACTCGTAAGTGTAGGTGCCTGTCTGGGTGTAGGTCGAACCGTTCCAGTCGTAGCCTTCGCATACAACAGTGTCGTACACATTGTGCGTGCCGTAGTTCACGGTCAGGTGTAGCGTGTCAACACTTGCGCATCCCTCGTTGTTGGTGTACTCGTAAGTGTAGGTGCCTGTCTGGGTGTAGGTCGAACCGTTCCAATCGTAGCTTTCGCATACAACAGTGTCGTACACATTGTGTGTGCCGTAGTTGACGGTCAGATGCAACGTGTCAACACTTGTGCATCCGTCGTTGTTGGTGTACTCATAGGTGTAAGTGCCGGTCTGGGTGTATGTCGAACCGTTCCAGTCGTAGCTTTCGCATACAACAGTGTCATACACATTGTGTGTGCCGTAGTTCACGGTCAGGCGCAGCGTGTCAACACTTGTACAGCCCTCGTTGTTGGTGTACTCGTAAGTGTAAGTGCCGGTCTGGGTGTAGGTTGAACCATTCCAATCGTAGCTTTCGCATACAACAGTGTCATACACATTGTGCGTGCCGTAGTTCACGGTCAGGTGAAGAATAGCAACACTATCGCAACCTGCGGGATTGCTGAAGCGATGCATATAGTCACCACTCTCGCTGATACCTTCATACTCATACCAATCGTAGCTGTCGCATACCACAACCTCTGTTTCACCGTAAACGGTGTAGTTCACTGTCAGGTGCAAGGTCACGGTGCTGTCGCAACCAGCGGCATTACCATTAACATAGGTATAAGTTGGCGTTGACGTGCTTTCGTAATAAGTGACACCGTCAATCCAGGTGAGGCTGTCGCAAGCCACCAGCTCGTCGATACCAGTTGTGCTGTGGTTAATGGTCAGGTTCAGGGTCACCACTGAGTCGCAATTTGCCGCATTGGTCAGCGTGAAGGTCGGAGTTGACGTACTTTCATAATAAGTGATACCATCGATCCAAGTGAGGCTGTCGCAAGCCACCAACTCGTCAACACCAGTTGTGCTGTAATTGATGGTCAAGTTCAGGGTCACGGTACTATCGCAACCAACAGCATTGCCACCAACGTAGGTATAAGTCGGAGTTGACGTGCTTTGGTAATAGGTGACGCCATCGATCCAGATGAGGCTGTCACAAGCCACCAGCTCATCAACACCGGCAGTGCTGTGGTTCACTGTCAGGTGCAGTATAGCGACACTATCACAACCTGCGGGGTTGTTGAAGCGATGCGCATAGTCACCACTTTCAGTGATTTCCACATATTCGTACCAGCTGTAGCTGTCACACACCACAACCTCAGTATCGCCGTATGCAGTATTGTTCACTGTCAGATGCAACGTCACCACTGAGTCGCAATTAGCAGCATTGGTCAGCGTGAAGGTCGGGGTTGATGTGCTTTCGTAATAGGTGATACCGTCAATCCAGGTGAGGCTGTCGCAAGCCACCAACTCGTCAACACCAGTTGTGCTGTGGTTGATAATCAAGTTCAGGATCACCACTGAGTCGCAGTTTGCCGCATTGGTCAGCGTGAAGGTCGGAGTTGACGTGCTTTCGTAATAAGTGACACCATCGATCCAAGTGAGGCTATCACAAGCGGTCAGTTCATCCACGCCAGTGGTGCTGTTGTTGATGGTCAGGTGCAGGGTCACAACAGAGTCACAGCCTACAGCATTGCCACCAACGTAGGTATAAGTGGGAGTTGACGTGCTTTCGTAATACGTAATGCCATCGATCCAGGTGAGGCTGTCACAAGCCACCAGCTCATCAATGCCGGCAGTGCTGTAGTTCACTGTCAGATGCAAGGTCACGGTACTGTCGCAGCCAACGGCATTACCATTGAAATAAGTATAGGTTGGTGTTGATGTGCTTTCGTAATACGTAATGCCATCAATCCAAGTGAGGCTGTCGCAAGCCACCTGCTCATCAACACTGGCTGTGCTGTATTTCACCGTCAGGTGCAAGGTCACCACTGAGTCGCAATTAGCAGCGTTGGTCAGCGTGAAAGTCGGGGTTGACGTACTTTCATAATAGGTGATGCCATCGATCCAAGTGAGGCTGTCACAAACAGTCAGCTCATCCACACCAGTGGTGCTGTTGTTGATGGTCAGGTTCAGGGTCACAACAGAGTCGCAGCCAACAGCATTACCACCCACGTAGGTATAAGTCGGAATTGACGTGCTTTCGTAATAGGTAATGCCGTCAATCCAGGTGAGGCTGTCGCATGCCACCAACTCATCAACGCCGGTAGTGCTGTGGTTCACCGTCAGGTTATAATTCACCGTGCTGTCGCAACCTGTAGCCAAAATGTAGGTATGGCTGATGAGGCCACTCTGGGTATAGGTGCTGTCGTTCCAAACAAACTGGTCACAAACTGTTGTGTCAAGGTTCACCACGTAAGAAGGATTCACTTTCAGATACCATATAATGACACTGTCGCAACCTTCAGCAGTAGTCAAGGTATCGGTATAAGTACCGGCTTCTGTAAGTTCACGACCATAGAAATCGATGCTGCTGCCATCACAAATTTCCTTGTTCAGACGGGTAATCGGTGTAACATGCTGAATCACTTCATTCAGTGTGAAACTCTTTTCAAAGTATAAGCCTCCGATATCGGTGGTTCTCACACGCACTGCGTATTCAGTCTGATGACTGCAAACGAAATTGGCGTTGGTTCTCAAGGTATTTCCTTCTATGGTGAAAAGGCTGTTGTCATCATCTCCTTCACCAGCTACCAATTCATATACGAAGGGCAGATTCACATCATTATCCAAAGTATATAAGGTACCTATCATAGAATTGATCGGATCATATTCATAGAAAGAATTTCCGTTCAACACCAAATCGATAGGTGCGGTATTGTAATTGATAGCGGTATCAGGCTGGGCTTTGAAAGGCTCCTTGTTGCCCACATTATCCGTAGCGATGGACATGAACTGGTAGAAGACACCATTTTCCAGCACAAAGGAAAGGGTACTGTCAGGATGAGCGCTGCCGATGGTAAAATAATCTGCATTATTGGCGGACACGTACACCTCAACACCCTGTACTCCCGATCCATTGGGGTCATCCTGTGCTTCAAAGGAGAAAGTGCAATAGAGGGAATCCAGCGCATTCATTTCAGCATGAAGTATGGAAGTCGGAGCGGTCACATCAAAAGTATTGGTCCACACATTAGTACCGATGGGCGCATTATCGTCAAATACAATCAGTGCCTCGGCTCCAACGGTGTCACCCGTTTGCACAGTGGATTCGGGATTAATATAGAAGCTGACGTAACCCTGACCATGTTCCAGAGAGTCGTTGATTGGCAGGAATCCCATCTGAGAGCTCACAGGTTCGGCACCCGTAGCGGGGTCTATACTCTGGAAGATCCAGAACACCTGATTGTTCACAATATCAATACCTGCATTCACATCCACCCACACACCCAAAGAGTCGGACACATCCAGACGCTGGCTATAGGAAGACACATTGGAAGGTACGGTAAAGACGAAATCGCCAAAGCCGAAATCCGCCAAGCGGAAGGATGCCAAACGCTGCTGGTCGGGCACATCGTAAGTGATTTGCACACGCGAAGCCGGAGCCATAGCAAATTCGGGATCATTCTCGAAATCGATGGTATAATTCATTTTGTCACTCTTATTGACAAAATGGCGTTCTTCATCATAGCCAGCAGGGCCTTTGATTTCGTTGGGATCCTGAGCACATTCCATCTTCTTTGCATACCCATCCAAATCAGCCCAACCATGGTTCCCTTCGGCATCAGTAACGATACAAACCACGCTAAAATGGCCTTCGCCAGGATGGAGAGTTTTGGTGGCCATATTGGCACTTATCTGGTTCCAGCCAGAGAAAGTGTAAGGAGGAGTTCCTCCTGACGCTGTAGCCGTGAAAGTGACTGGTGGAATCTCATTACAATTCCCTGTCACGGAAGTCGGCCCTGAAATGTGAACTTTCACATCACACTCCTCACTTTTGGTGATGTTGACAGAGCCATTATAGAACACCACACCAGGGCAGGTATTCGACCTGACCGTCACATTATAGGTTCCTTTGGACAAGCCGTTAACCATCTCTGAAGAAGAGGTTTGTCCACCGCCCAAATTCCATTCGATAGTGCATTTGCCACTTAAAGCAGTGGGGATGAAAACAGTGGCGATGCCATCATGTCCGGGAGAACATGACTCTTCCTTCAACATGTAGGCATTAATACACATGCTGCCTTGGGCAAAGGCGTTGCTGACCGCACTCGACAAAACTATTGCCAGTGCCAAAATCTGAAAGAAAATTCTATTTATCTTTTTCATATCTTTTTCCTTTCTTTTTTATTCACAAACATCGCCAACACCATTACCATTGGCATCCTGTTGGTCGGGGTTAAAGTAATTGGGACAATTGTCGATATCATTAGGAACAGCGTCGCCATCAAGGTCGGGATCGCAAACATCGCCTACACCATCACAATCCATATCCTCCTGGTCTGGATTGGGGATATCGGGGCAGTTATCTGAGTCATCGGCCACACCGTCGCCATCGCGGTCGGTATCGCACACATTGCCAACACCGTCACCATCCAAATCCTCCTGCTCGGGATTATAGATTAACGGGCAGTTGTCGCAAGCGTCGCCAATACCGTCATTGTCGCTGTCGTGCTGACCGGGGTTGAAATGGAAGGGACAGTTATCAGCCTCATCGGGAACACCATCGGCATCCTGATCGAGGTCATTTTCATTCGAAACGCCATCGCCATCGATATCGTCATCGCAATCGTCTCCGATACCATCACCATCGAAGTCATACTGGCGGGGATTCGGATAAAACTTGCAATTGTCGCAACTGTCACCCAAACCATCATGATCGCTGTCTAACTGGTCGGGATTGGGCTTATACATACAATTATCGCAAATATCCCCTACTCCATCCTCGTCAAAATCTGCTTGGTCGGGATTATAGGTTTGAGGGCAATTGTCGCAAGCATCCCCTACTCCGTCACCGTCGGCATCCAACTGGTTAGGATTCGGAGTACAAGGGCAATTATCCTGGTTATTGGGAATACCGTCACCATCCAAATCATCACCGATGATAAAATCACTCACACCTTTCTTGGCCATAAACTGCAAAAGATTTCCCATCAAAGACGAGCTGTCTCTCACCACGGCAAGATACCATTGGTTGTTCACCATCTGCATGCCGAAGGGCATGGTAGTGAAAAGGGTATCGCTATTATAGCAATTCACCATCGCTACCGTAAAATCATTTTGCTCGTAAGTAAACAACAGTTTCATTTGCTGAATCAATGATACCACCGACAAATAACGCTGCTGCAATGAGTCAATCGCCAATATAGCACTGATATTTGCCGCATCCACCGGACGATATTGCAGGGTGATACCATTCACATCATGGTTGTGATAAGCTTGCAACAACCTGCACAAAGCTGCCGGCAATGAAGCGTCTTGAGAAGGATTCTGCGTACCACCAGTAACTGAAATGACACGGCTGTCATCCTCCGACGGGGTCAAACCATATACACCGTAAGAAAACACCAGACCACAAATATTGTGAATACTGTCAGACATATATAAAGATGTACTGTCAATTTGCATATCCATGGTCAATGTATAACTTGTCGTCTGATACGATGAAGGGTAACGACAAGTCTGAGCTTGTGTCTGGATAAAGGACAAGACTGCTACAGCCAGTCCTAATATGATATATAACTTTTTCATCTTCATACGCCTTTATTAGTTAAAAAATGTATATGTAAACAAATTATAGTCAACCTCTTCGGTCCAGAAACTAGCCAACGTCACTTTACCTACAATTTTCAGACCGACATTCAAGGGGCTCCATTTGATGGACTCGCCAACAGTCCATGTCAAGCTTGTGCTGCCTTCACCCACCAGATTTAGCTCTGCGGAGAAGAAATCAGGATCTCCGAAGAACACCTGTACACCTCCCGCAATGTTGGCATACAAGCCAAGAGGAATGGTAATGTTGGAACACTCACGTTTGAATTTAAAAGACAAGGGGCCAAGTTTCACTCCTATGGCCGCACCCACATGAATCTGAAGGCCTCCCACATGGGGAATACTTAGCGTTGTGGGAATATAACAATCAATACCCAAGTATGCGTCAATGCTTGGCAAATCCATTTTAAATCCATCGATTTCCTCACCATTACAGCAGGCATGTATATCCGTACCCTCTGGCATGGTGAGTATCAAATGGAAATCTGGGCTGCAAGGAGATGCGCCTTTGGCAATAGAGTTTAACTTATCCGTTAATCCCTTGGCCTTCTCCACCATGGCATTAATTTTCTTGAAATCTTCAATAAACTTATGGAAATCCACACTTGAACTTGAGGACAATCCCAAATCCTCGTTGAAGACATTCACAGAGGCAGATTTTGTAGAAGTATGCTCATTATACGTGAGGCTGAAGTTAATGGTTTGTACCTCTTCTGATGCACCCGCATTGTTATGCACTTGTGTAGGGGTAAACTGCACTAAAGATTGGTAGCCTTCCGGATAGGTTACTATCTCGAAATCTGTCAAAGACAGCTGGTCACCGGAGTTATAGCAATTTTTCAATGGCGTAACGCTCACAATCGAGATGGTGTCAATCACCTTCACCACTACCTGATCCTGTTCCACACCACAGGAGGAGGTACGCGTACAAATATAGGTTTGCTCCGGATCCTGTGGTTTAACAACAATGGTAGCAGAATGAATATCGCCCTGAATGTTGGGACCCGACCATTCATAACATTTGTCTGATGAGCCATCGGCAACACCGATGGTCACTGTCTGGGAATTATCCTCTTCCCTGAGCACCTCTTTGTCTTCACCTGCCCATTGGGCTTTCGCCGTCAAGCACAGCAGGAGCAGAAAAGCTGATGTAATTACTGATTTTATCGTTTTCATATCGCTTTATTTTTTTATTCTTCAACTGGTTTAATGGTGAAAATCAAGGCACCCGACGAATAGCAATAGATATTGAGGGTTCCGTAGCTGCCCGGGCGGAGCAGTCCTGCGGGTTCACCGTCAATGGATAGCGGTACTTGGAGAACGGTACGATGCTGACTGAGACCATCCGGTGTCAAAGCGATGGGAGAACCTCCCACACTGATGATCTCCAACACCTGCTCGTGCAAGTCAACATTGCCTATATTGCCAAACTCAAGCATCATGACCACATTGCGGTTAGGACGCGGTGAGCTGGGGAAGAGCAGATTATAAGACAGACCTGACGGCTGGCCATTCTCGATGGTGAAGGCATTGGACAATACCGCCTCACCCTCGCAGAAGTTCACCGCACTCACATCATAAACACCCGGGGTGCGGCCTGTCAAATCAAACTGAGCATAAGCTCGGTAGTAGTTTACATAAATCAACGTATCGGCGCATATCACCTCGTTGCCGTTACGCAAACACACGGTCATGTCGGGACGGAAACGCGAACCCGTCAACTCTACTGTGGTCACACCCGTGTTACCACCATGATTGTCATGTACACCCATCAACTCGAACGGAAGGACATCGGCACGAACAATCATATTCTGCGGTTGATTGGTCGGAGTTGAACCGTAAATGTTCACACCGTAATAACCAGGCTGTGTGGCAGGGATATACAGCTCAGAGTTAGCCGAGTATTGGCCGATAGTGGAGTAACTGTAATTCAAGTTACTACCCATATTGTTATAAGTGGCGTAAATCATGTTCACCGCTCCCATTGCTGAATCTTCGGAGTTGATATGAACACGTACGGTCTGGTTTACTTGATCGCCTACATTAATCATATAGTCAGAAACCACATCATTGATAACAGTATCATATACATTTGTATTGAATGGCAGCGGACGGATAGTCACCAGGAACGGATGAGTTGAGCAAGCCGTGTTGTTATTGTCGCTCACCTCATTAAAGGCATTGGTGACATCGGTCTTCACAATGAGGAAGTAACTACCTTCTGCCAAACCGCTGATACGGCCAGCCAGGCTCTGCTGCATGGTGGCATCAATAGGCAGACTGACATTGTTTGTGGTCACACTTCCCAATAAGCGGTCGTTGGCATCGAAAGTGGTATCTGTAGAGATATATACCAGTGAGCGCAGACCATTTCCGCCTAATGCATTGTCACCGATATTCTGGATGGTCCAAGTGGCGTGGAGCTGCTGACCCGAAACTACAGCCCTATCGCAAGACACTTCTGTCACCACCAAGTCACCCGGCAACGGCAGAATTACATTGACAGCCACTGAAGCGGTGTTGTTATTCTGAACCACCTCATACGGATTATTGGAAGCATTGGCCATCATCAACAAGTACAGGTCGCCATTGTAAGGCAGAGGCACGGTGAATGTCAATGTGTCGGTGTAGAACTCATTCGGAGCCAGTGTCATGTTGCTACGTTCTTTGCCCAGCAATTGGATATCAATGTTCTCGTAGGTGTTGTTATACGATACGAACAACTTGTCAGTCCAAGTCTGCTGTGCGATGTTCACCTCTCCCACATTGGTTACCTTATAAGCCAAGCGGGCAGGTTGACCGGCATATACATCATCCAAAACAACCACCTCGTTCACTGCCAAATCAGGAGTAGGCACACTGTTGATAGTCAAGGTTTTCGTTAAGATATTGTTATTGACATTAATATCCGGATTATTACTATTGAAATCAGTGATAGCAATCAGATAGGCAGTGGAAGATGTTCCATAAGGAATGGTCACCTGAATTTCCACTTCATACTCGGCACCACCCTCCAAAACAGTAGTATGGCGCACCGACTGCATCAGCCTGTCGCTGTTTTGCAGCACATCGTCAGTTGACAGATAAATAACATCATCCCATGATGATGCCAATGTGGGCAGGCTGGTATTGTTGCGGACATGCAATGTATAAGTAGCGGTCTGTCCCCACTGCAGCACATCCGGACCTTCTAGCTGTGTCAACTGCAAATCCAACTGATAGGTACTGGCCAAAACATTGTTGCTATGGTTATGGTTGTTAGCCTCACCATTGTGCTCATAAACCTGATTGTTGGCATCCGTAACCATGTGGATATAATAATTGCCCACATTAACATTGGCAGGCATGGTCACATTCAACACATTGGTCACCGAGCCATTCACTGCCAGGTTCAGATAATCGTTGGTGGTAGCCAACAATTTCAGAGTATCATAAACTGTGGGCGAAGTGGAGTAATAGAATTTCTGTACCACAGATTGGTTGATAGCAGCCGTACCCTGGTTCTGGGTGGTATAGGTCAGTTGGAAACCTGCGCCAATATAAACCTGGCTGGGAGCCGTCACTTCGGCAATCACCAGATCGGGTGAAGGGCTGAGCATCACCTCAACAGCATCGCTCGCATTCTCATTGGCACCCGTATTGGTGCCCTCGCATATACCGTCATTGGCGTTGATTACCACGTGATAGTAATAGTTGCCGCTAACACCATTGGGTATCGTCACCGTACACTGGTAGGTGGCGCTTTCGCCCTCACCCAGATTCACAGAATGAACATTCGTGTAAATCAAGTCGGAAGCCTGATAGCTGGTAGCAGAGGTACTGAAATAAACCTTATCCGTCATATTTGCACCCGCAATGGCCAGCTCGCCACTATTGGTCACTGTATAGGACAACTCTGCGGCAGTGCCGCTCCATAATGCGCTATTGGTATTATTGGCACTGATAATCGGAGCAACCCCATTCACCACCAAATCAGGTGTGTTAATGAACATGTTCACAGTCAGGCTATTATTATTTTCGTCGGCCTCAAGCATCTGGGCATCCACATCCGTAGTGACGGTCAATTCGGCTGTATTGTTCACGACACAAGGAATTTGAATCGTAGCGTATCGAACGATGGACTCACCGGCAGAGATATTGACATCATGCACATTGGCAGTATAAAGCAGGCTGCCGTTAAAGAAGAACTTATCTGTGAAACTGCGGCCAACCACATTACCAGGTCCCTCATTACGTACGGTCCACTGAATACGAACAGGGATGTTGGGATCAATCACATCGGGCAGTTCAATGCCTGTCACCGTCAGGTCAGGACTCAATACGTTCAGGGCTGGCTGATAAGTATAAACATTGTTGTCATCAGCTTGATATTCAAACACGTTATTCGCGATATCAGTCTTCACATGCAGATACCAATTGCCTGTGATGTTTGCAGGAATTCTAACTCGCACTGATGTCCAATAGGACGAAGTTTCAGGATCTATCAGATTTTGTGCGGGCAATACTCCTGAATGATAAATACTGGCCAATTGGGTAGCATTATTAACATCCAACACCGGATTCTGACTGATATAAATACCATCTGTCCATCCACTCACATTCGTAGGACTAGCACCTTTATTGGCCACCTTAAAGCTACAATTGTACAGACCATTGGCATCGACCACTTCGGACATGGCCACAGAATCCACCTGAAGGTCGGTCAGCCATGTCATGGTGACAGGCATTGCATCGGATATAGTCATATTGTTCATTTCCTGCAGACCCTCATAAACCGTGTTATTGTTATCGGTCACGATAATGAAGTAATAATCACCGCTATAATTCACCGGAACAGTAAACTCTTCAGACATCTGATAGCTTCCATTAATTACCATCGGGCCCTCGTGAACATAACGTCCGATACGCAAGTCACTTTCCGTGTCGAGTATAGTGTCGCTGGAGAGGTAAACCGCATCGGTCCATGAACCCATCGCAGCAGCCTCGCCCTGATTGGTGACAGTCCAACTTACGTTAGCCGTACCTCCTGATTGGGCATTGACACTGTGAGTTATTGCACTCACCACCAAGTCGGGTGATGGCGGTGGCAATATCGTCAGCAGAATATAGAAGAAGTTGTCATTATTCTCCTCCTCGTCAATCACACCGCCAAAATGCACATGACCTTTCACATACGGATACGGATCACCCGTCACACTTGGCGTGTAGGGAACAGGAGCCACACCACCTGGGCAATGACTAAAGTCAGGACTATAGGCATCGGGTTGGTCGGCAAACACAAAGAGGAAATAATTGCCTGGCTCAATATCGGTAGGAATCGTGACATTTGCCTGGTTAGTATAGGATTCTCCCGCATTCAGAGCCTGCAGACTACCAATCTGAAGCAGATTTCTGTCATGACTGTCATAATAGCGGACATCCGCATCATGCACCAACCAGATATAATCCGTCCATTCCACACCAGGAGTAGTATTACCTTCGCCATCGTTTTTCACCGTCCATTCCACGGTAACCGATTGTCCAAGACTTGCATTTGAGCATACGACATTAGTCACATGCAAATCCGGAACCTTATTGGTCTGCACGGTCATCACCGGACTGGTCTTGCTGATACATTCATTCCAAGCCACCACTTTCCAATAGTAAGTAAGTCCCGGACCATAATTGGGAACTGTAAAGTCGTTTACAATCGGCTGGGTAAGACCCGAACGGGTTGGGGTGCCGGGCTCGTTCTCGGTGGATTTCCACAAGTAAAAATCATACGAGGTGGCGTTCGCCATGGTTGCCCAACTAAAGTTCACGTGATTATTATAAATAATCTCATCATTCACAGGATTCATACTGCTGAAGTTCGGCAGCGTATCCAGCGCACTGGAGTCACAAGAGGTCTGAAAGCTGACCGGAATAGAGAAGATGCTCATGGAGCTCTCGTCGCAAACCGCGCGTACCTTGGCAAGGTACTGGCGGTTATTTTGCAAACCTTCGAGCAGGCATGACGGATTATCATCAATCGTCATGCTGGTGGTCTCGTTACTGTTGACCATACCATACACCACCACCCATTGGGTTTCTTCACCGGTAGGTTGCCAGTTCAGCTGTGCAGACACTGTGGTGATATTGCTTGCCGTCAAATTGATAACCGAGTTACAATTGCTTTCATCCTGCACCTCAGAGCAGCCCATGTCCACCATATTGCCAATCACACGCGGATTGCCATAGAAATCAAGGGCATCCAACTCTATACTGGCATTACCGATATTAACACAGTTGGACGTGGGGTGCAATTGGTAGTCCTCGTTTTGCGGATCATTGAAACGCACATAGTACATAGTGTTGTCAACACCATCATTAGAGGAAGCCAAAGCGATGTTACCGGTTCCGTTATAACCCTCCTCCACAGCACAATAGGTAACATTGCTCATGGTAGTTCGGTTGAAGTTGTTCACCACATAGCCCCTCTTATTGCCCCAAACGATACAATTGGTAAGAACCGGGCTATTGTTATTGGCGTAAATACCGCCACCACAATTAGTGTTAGAAGAGGTCGAGGTGTTGTTTACAATATCGCAGTTATACAGATATATGTAGGATGAACTGGTTAAATACACGCCACCGGCATAGTTCGGAGCAGTATTGGCAAAAACAAGACAGTTGGAATATTTTGAATAACTGGCTACGTATGCACCACCAGCATGATAAGTAGAGGTATTATGACTGATTTCAGCATGATCGACATTAGCGTATTGTGTATAAATACCACCCGCATCACCGTAATAGACATTCTCAAAGCCATTGTATGAAATCTTACAATGGCTGATGTTTGCCCGCTGTCCACTGTTGTAGCCATACGCATACACACCTGCACCATATCTGTAATCGTAACTGTATGTTGAACTTGCAATCGTATTGTATTGCACCTTGCAATTCCTCAATGTTGAATAAGCCCGCAAATACGCACCAGCACCATCTCCGTTTACCCGTCCGTTCCTGATGTCAAAGCCGTCCCAAACCACCGCGGTATTGGCGGTAAAGTGAGCGGGCTGCATCAACACACGTTGACTGAACTGACCGTCCAAAATAGTGGCGTTGGCAGTGAAATCACGCTGCGAGAGGTCATAGTCAGGAGTCTCATTGCCGGCAAAACCGCCATACACGTTCACGCCGGGTTTCATCACAAAGGCATTCTCGGATGTACCATCTCCCCGATACGTACCGACAGCTACCCAAACCGTGGCATTATATATGGAGGCAATCTGCACCGCATCCTGGAGGGAGCCCATAGCGTTGGCCCAGTTCTCTCCCGTCTTAGTGCCAGCACCCCCTTCCACCACATAAACAATCTCGTCATAAACCGGCAATGCAACGCTGTTATAAGGCGACTCATAGCAACCCATATCAATGGTATCCTGCTGAATACGGGCGGCACCCGCTAAATCGCAAGTGGCAGCCAGACTATTGTCACCATGGTTCACACACGGAGACCCTTGTGCCAAGTGCCAATCCACATCGCTGGTCGTATCTTCCGCACCGGCCTCTACGGATGGATTTACAAACTTGGGCGAGAACATGGCATCTGCAGAAGACATCAAAGCCACATTGTGCTCACCTGTACACGCATCGTCGGAAGCTACATAATTGGCAACATGCGTACCTGTAATACCACTGGTTTCGCCATTCTTCTCGTTACCCCATACAATACTATTGGCAATAGTCAACGTATTATAATCTGAACAAACACCTGCTCCTTGGTATGAGGAGGAGCTGCCAGTAATTTTATTATTGACAATGCTTGAACTCCTAATAACATGGCTACTACCACTATAAACACCAGCACCAGAACTGTTGGAAGTATTATTAGCCACCAAACAATTGGAAACAGTCACTGTATTACTGTTACTGGAGTTCAAATACAAACCTCCACCATAACCTGACGCAGTGTTGTATGAAATCACAGAAGAGGATATGGTACCATAATGGTTATATACACCCGCACCACTTGAAGCTGTATTATGACTTATCGTACAATTTCTAATGGTACTGCTGTAGTTATACACACCGCCACCACCACTTTGGGCTGTATTGTACGCAAACTCACAGTTGTCAGCTACAACTTTCGAATTGAGATAAGCGCCACCGCCATAGTCATATCTGGCCGTATTGTGCGTAATAGAGCTGTTCAACAGATAAGTGGTGGTGTTGTCGTCGGTCATACAATAAACACCACCACCTCCATTATAAGAATAGTTATTGGTTACAATACAATGATTCAGTGTGACACCTCCTTTCAGATTAGCACCACCACCACGACCGTTATTATTTTCATATTCTGCGCGACCATTCTGAATAGTGAAGCCGTCCCACGTGGCCTGTTGGTTGCTAAAATCATTCAACTGAAACAGCACACGTTGGCTGTTCTGTCCATCAAGGATAGAGGTATGAGCGTCGAAGTCACGCAACGACAAGTTGTAATCCTCAGCCTCGTCGCCGGCAAAACCGCCATATACATCCACGCCTTCCACTATGATGAAGGCATTATTCGAAACACTATCACCATAATAAACACCCTCGGCCACCCATATATCAGCGTCGTTCATGGCCGCGATAGACAAAGCCTCGGGGATAGAAGCCGAGGCATTGGCCCAGCTGGTACCATCCATGGTGCCGCTACCGCCTTGCTTTACATAAACGACAGCTCCATATTCGGGCAGCGTAATGCCATTGTATGGCGACTCGTAGCAGCCCATATCAACAGTCTGCACCTGAATACGGACATTACCGTCAAGGTCGAGGCTGTCGGCAGTGGCTACCAAACTATTGTTACCACGGTTCACACCTATAGAAGCATCGCTCAAATGCCAATCCACATTGTCGGTATTGTCGGTATAACCTGCCACCAAAGAAGGATTCACAAAGTGCGGGCTGAAATAAGCGCTCTCGTCATTGCTTGCCATTAAGCTGATATTGCCAGTACCTGTCACTACCTCTTCCGTGGCACAATACTGACAAGAATAAGAACCGTCCAGATTGCTTATTCCACTACTCATCTCATTGCCCCACAAAATACTGTTTATCATAGAGGTTGAACTATAACAATAAACGCCAGCACCCTGATAGTTGGAATAAGTGTTATTGTTGTTGACAATCGTACTATTGGCAATCACCGTATTAGCACTTCTGTTATATACACCACCGCCATAATAAGCAGCCGAGTTGTTAGCGATTAAGCAGTTGGACAAGGCATATCCAAAGCCATTGTTATTGCTGGCATTATACACATAAACACCACCACCATTTTCATTGGATGACCTATTATAAGAAACGTTACAATAACGCAAGATACCAAAACTGGTGTAAACACCACCACCGTTATCTTCAATTGCAGTGTTATGAGAGATATTGCAATGATCCAGCAATACGGGTCTATAGTTTTCTGCCACAATATATACACCGCCACCGTCGCTATAAGCTGTATTATTGACAATATTACAGTTGCGCAAAACAGTATTGGTCCGTAGATATGCGGCACCGCCATCTCCATTATTATTGTTAGAGGTGACATAACCATGCTGCAGTGTGAAGCCATCCCAAATGGTCTGAGTATCAAAATTGGCATCCTGGCAAAGCACGCGCTGGTTATTCTGACCATCCAGGATAGTAGGATGTGCATTAAAATCACGTTGTGACAATTCGGTCTCAGTGCCAGCAAAGCCGCCAAACACATTCACTCCATCCACCATCGTGAAGGCGCTTTTCGAGGTGCTGTCACCATAATAGGTACCTTCTGCCATCCACACCTCCACATCGGTTCCAAACGTTTCTCTAATTATTGCCGCAGTGTTCAATGCCCATGCCAAATCATTGGTGGCATTCTCCCAGCTGCTGCCATCACCAGTTCCCGTGGTGGTCACATACAAACGGTCAAGATCAACTGTTTGTGTGGTAAAGTGCACCGTTTTCCATGAGCTCTGCTCATCACCACTGCAGAGGGAGCGGATACGCGCCTCATAAGCAGTATTGTATCGGAGTCCTGTCAGTTGATATTCATTAGCTTGAACGGACATGGTTTCATAATAATCGCTTCCCTCTATGCCATACTGCAACTCAATACCCGTTGCACCAACGCCAAGAGCATAAATAAGTTTCGCCGAGTTCGAGGTAACATCCATCACAACCAGATTGGAACGCTCGCAATCGCTGCTACCAATACATTGTCCGTTCAGCTTCAAGTTATTGCGCACTGATGTTCTACCATTGACACTTGTAGGCGGATTGTTCGGGTCGAAATTTGTACCATCCTTATATGCGTACATTGCAACATTTTCTGTTCCAGACTGATGCGTATAAAATCTTTCTGTATTATTGTAATAACTTCCATGATTGTCATCAACCACCAGAACCAGATTGTCTTCACCATTATATTCAAAAGACTGTTGAAGATCGATGGTCAACCAGTTGTCATCACCACTATTATTGAATGAAACAGTACCTGAATATACCAAAGTCAAATCTGACGAAGGCACCCAATCAACAGTATTGCTGCTGAACGAAGACTTGTCGGTATGTCCCAGATAAATATCCATATTTCTGTTTTGACTAGTCGAATAGAAATATTGCAGTGCCAGCGAGGTAATCACTCCCGCACCATCTATTTCGGATGCACGGTATATTTGCTGACTATAACTATAATTGTAAAAGAAATTCGAAGGAAGGACACCACCGAAGTCCGAATTATTATTATCATCTTTTACCATCACATAGCCATTCTCACCAAACGGGCAACTACCGCTTGACACTAAAGTTTTAAATGTCAATACAGGGGTATAAGCAGAGCTTTGGTCATTCGAGCAGAAGGAACGCATACGCAACAGGTAGGTGGTATCAGGCAGCAAGCCTGTCAGCATCTTATAGCTGCCCTGAAGCTGTTCGGGCATCACGGTCCATTCGCCATCCCCCTCCAACTTATAGGACAGTTCGTAGTAGGAAAGCTCATCCAAATTGCCAGCATCTTGCCAGGTCAACAGGGCTGAGTTGGACATCACATCTGAGACGGCCAAATGGATGGGTGCAATGCAATATTGCTCATTGTGGAATTCGTAACAGCCGATTTCCAATGCATCGCCAAAGACACGGCTCTCGCCCGCCATATCGTATGCTGGCAAATTATTGTATGCCATACCCGCCTCAATCAAGGCAGAGCCGGCACGCAAACGATAGTCAGCATTTTCGGGAGACACAAAGAACGGATAATGCTTATTTGTGTCACCGCCAAAATTGTCGGCTGACAAATTGATGACGCCCTCGTAGTCCAGCCCCCTTACAGCTGAATTGAAAGCTATAATACCACTATAATTGCTTATATCCAACGGGTTACCATTAGCGATATTGCCCCATACCACGGTGTTAATCATCACACCATTGAAGCTATTCAAACCCGCATAGCTGCTGCCAGAGGAAACGTTACCCACAATATTACAATTCACCAATGTGTCGGCAAATTCGTACAAGCCAGGGCATGAGCCAGCAGTATTATTGCTAATTTCACACTGCACCATTCTCGAACCGCCGTAAATGCCACCGCCTTGATTGTCCGCATGGTTACCGCTGATTTTGCAATTGAAATAACTGCAGTAATCGTTAAAGTCGCAGACAGCGCCTCCCTGGTAGGGTGTGTTGTTGCCGGTGAATTCGCAATTGCGGAAATTAAAGTTGTTGCTTTTGCCACTCGCCTGCACATAAACCGCGCCACCACTCGATGAAGCTCTATTGTCCAGGAAACGACAGTTTCTCACCTCGAAATTACCTCTCAGATAAGCACCACCACCCGCATCGGCGCTATTACCGTTACGAATGGTGAACCCGTCAACAACATCCATGTCACTAACGCTGTAGTAATTTTCATTCTGATACAACACCCTCTGGTTGTTTTGCCCGTCAAGGATGGTAGTATGCGCCTGAATGTCGCGTTCTTCAATTGAGGATTCGGTACCAGCAAAACCTCCATAGAGTTTTGTGCCCCTATTGAGGACAAAAGAAGCTTCGGAAGTGTTCACACCGCCATAATAGGTACCCTCGGCCACCCAGATTTCAGGCGAGAAATCATAATCTTCTCTGATAATTGCTGCCAGAGACAAGGCGGCAGACAAATTGTTGGTAGCCTGCTCCCAGCTGCTACCATTACCAGTACCTGTGGTTGTAACATACAGACGGTCGTAACGAGCTACCGGTGTGGAAAAGTACACCATCTTCCAGTCTGTGGTATCTTCGGTGCAAAGAGAACGGATACGTAACACGTAATCTGTACTGCCCATCAAGCCTGTAAGATTACAGGAATCACCCTGGACAGCAATCGGGGTAAACTCGTTATCATTAACAGCTTTGTATTCCAATTCCACAGCCTCTACACCGTTTCCTGCCGCAATGGCCAGTTGAGCCGAATGATCCGTCTTGCTCACCACCACCACATTGGATTGGTCACATCCACCAGTCAAGCACACCCCCGGGATTCTCAGGTTATCACGGTAGGAGGACATTGTACCACTACCAGGACTCTGCATACTATAGGCGCTACCATCTCTGTATGCATACAACGTTCTGCTGCCTGAACTTGGATGGGTGTAGAATCTTTGACCATCGCATTGCCACCAACCTGAATTATCACGGAAAACAATCACAAGATTATCGGATCCATTATACGCGAATGAACTATCAAGGACAATTGGCAACCAATATCCTTCATGAGTATCATTGAAGGTAATTTCTCCTGAATATACCAACTGCAACTCGGTATATGGAATCCAGTCAGCGTTATTGGAGAAATACTGTTTGTCGGTATGTCCCATATAAACTTCCATATCACGCACACGGGTTGTCTGATTAAAACATTGCAGGTCAATTTCACTGATCTCCCTTGCGCCCCCTATCTCCGAAGCCAAATATATCTGTTGATTATATGAGTAATTATAACATATATTGGTAGGGAAGACATCCGTACCATAGGTTGAATTATCACCGATAGTCACAAGGGGACCTCCACTGACGCAGCTGGTTTTGAACGACAAGCTGTAATATGGAGAAGCCAAGCCCTCTTCGCAGAACGTGCGGACACGGGCCATATAAGAGGTATTTTGCTGCAGGCCGCTTAGCATGCAGAAAGGATTGGTAAGATTCACCACTGTCCAGCTGTCAGCACCAAAAGCCTTGTACGAAAGCTCGTAATAAGCAGAAGAGGGTTCATTTCCATCAGACCAAGTCAAGAAAGCGGAGCTTGCCATCACATCACTGGCTTGGAAGTCCGCGGGAGCATAACAAGCTCTTGTTGTGGTAAAGCTGGTCATATTACTGTAGGTCTCACCCGCTTCATTCATCGCATAGGCCCACACATAATACGTAGTTTCTGGTTCCAAATTCGACACCATGGTCGAGAAAGTATAACTCTCACTATCCACATAATAATAGTGAACATTTCCACTATCCAATGTGGGAATAGTGTTGGTGTAGAAACCCCGGCTATAGATTTCGGAATTACCATCAAAAGTGATCTCGCCACTTAACACAGCGGTAAAGCCGGTAATCTCCGTTGTATTATTGGTCACCACCACGGGTGGCACTGGTTTGATGGTGGCACATTCAGAAGTGTCTGATAGTACTCCATTGGGACAGATGCCACGCACCTGATAACAGGAATTGGCATTGAAAGAAGGAAGCATGTACCACTGGTTGGTCAGACCTTCTGCAATCAGACTCCCGTTTTCATACACATCATAGGTCAATTGATAGCTATATTTGGGATCAATAGAATCTCCTGGAGCATAACCCATAGCCCACCAGCTCAATTGATAGCTGCCATTATTCAGTTCCTCCCAGTGAACCATATAAGGAACTTCGTAGCAAGGCTCCAACTCCAGAATATAGCTGTTGCTGTTGATTCCGGTATTCAGGTTAGAAAGATAGGCACGACTTTGATAACCTTCAGCCCACAAGTCAACAAACACTCTGACAAAAGAGTCTGACATAACGATAGAATCAACAAAAAAGACACCATTACTGTCCGTTACGGTTTCTTTTATCGATTCTCCTCTGTACCAATATTGCATGCCTCCCTCATTTTGTAGCTCCGCCGCACTTATCAATATCTCAGCACCCGCAATCGGCAAACCCGTGGCTATAGAGACGACCGTACCATTAAACGCCGCATATCCGTATGTGGTGAACGTCTCCTCTTGTCCATAAACAGTATCTTCGCTGGTGATCCCAAAGGCTCGCACATAGTAAGTGGTGTTCGCCGCCAAGCCTTCGGCAGTAAGGGTAAATGACGATGCCGGCACCGTACTGCCCGGTGACATGGGAGCTAACATATATGTATCATCCACAGTGGGATTGGGGGATGTGCTATAACACACGCCCAATTGCGGATACACATTATCACACGAAAAGTCCAAATATCCACCCAATGAAGCTGAATTGGAAGTGACATTTTGTACCGGATAAGTGCCGATCACAAAATCATCCACAATGGTCAGATGCAAAGTCACCACCGAATCGCAACCATACTGGTTAGTATAAGTCAGCGTATAAGTGCCACTTTCAGTGATACCTTGATATTCACCGCAAGCTGTCTCATACCTATCCTCAGCAGATTCACATACCGGAGTATGAAAAGACAACTCATTACCCATTTCAAGCGTATCATTATAAACTTCGTAAAAAGAACGAACATAATAAGTGGTATTGGGTTGAAGCATGGTAATAGGGATATCAAAAGACATCGGTGCGTACAAATGATCAGAAAAATAAACCATGTCCAGATTTGAATCAAATGGATCAAAACCCGGATTAGGTGAAGTGGACCAATAAAAACCATATTGGATTTCCTGGTCTGGAGTATAGCCTGCCATCATACCAGGATTGATGTAACCCGTGACCGTAGCGGAAACAGGGGTCACGTCACTCACTCCCATGGTGTTAATAGCCCCTAATGCCATAGTCACCGCCACATTATCCAGACCAAGTTCGCCTATACCTACCGAATTGAAATGTCTGAAAGCGATTCGCACACTACTTCCCCAATAGGCCGCTGGAATACTAACGCTTACATTCTCCCACTGAGCAGCGGCCACCCGCTCAGGCACCAATACCTCAAAATTCTCGAGATGGGGATAAACATCTGAATTTGCAATATACACGGCATAATGTTCTCCCGGATAGTTCGAAGAACGAACCCAAAACGAAAGTGATGAGGGCGTGTTAATTTGAATGGCTGGGGATGTAAACCAGTTGTCCGGGGTCAACGTTTGACCATTGATAAATGAGAAGGAAACAGCATAATTTGTCCCAAACATAGCACCATACTGATCCGTCATTCCCACCCAATTAAAATTGTCATTGTCCCATTGATCTCGCGACCAGGATGTAGGCCACACATCAAAATCTTCAAAGCCCTCTGAGTATATTACTTGTCCAATACTACTCATACAGGACAGGGCAAAGAATGTCAGTAACAAATAAAGTTTTTTCATAAGCGTTTATATTTAATTTTTCTTGATTCGAATAACGAAAAATACATCTTCGTGCAAAATTAGGCAAAACCCATTAATTGACAATGGACTGTTGATAACTTTTTTCACAAAAAGCAGAAAAACATAAACAAATTCGCAAAAAATGCAAAAAAACTACTGCTATCCTATAGTGTCGGCGATTTTATCGACATTCATGCTGCGGGCGCTGGCGTCGAAAATATCTTTGTACAAGCCTCCCTGGCGATACACTTCCGCAGGGGTGCCCGACTGCTCCACATGTCCGGTTTGGAGCACGTAAATTTTGTCTGAATCGATAATCTGACCAATATTGTGGGAAATCACAATCACCGTTCTGCCCTGTTTGATAGCATCGATGCTGTTCTTGATTTGTTCGGTGGCGATAGCGTCGAGGCTGGCGGTAGGCTCATCCAGGAAGATAATCGGCGGATTTTTCAAGAACATACGGGCAATGGCGATACGCTGCTGCTGGCCGCCGCTCAGCTGCAAGGCCTGCGAGTTGAACTGGCCGGGTCGCTCCATAATTTGGTCGTAAATATAGGCCTTTTTGGCAGCCTCTACCACCTCCTCGTGTGTAGCCGATGGCTTCCCATAGCGGATATTCTCTTCTATCGTGCCACTGAAAATATGGTTTTTCTGCAGCACCAAGCCGATATGGTCTCGTAACACCTGTGTATCCCACTCCTCCAAAGGCACACCATCCAAGGTTATGCTGCCGCTGTCGGGCGAGTAGAACTTGTCCAAGAGATTGACAATGGTGCTCTTACCTGCCCCGCTCAAGCCCACAAGGGCCGTTGTCTCGCCCGGCTGTATCTTCATAGACAGGTCACGGATGGCATGGGTGCCGTTGCTATAGGCAAACTCCACATTTTTAAGATCAAACTCCCCTTTCACCTTTGCGGGACGATACGCACCACTCTTCTCCACTTCCCCGTCGGCCTCCAGTATGCCAAAGAAGCCTTCGGCATAAATCAACGCATCATTCAAATCGTCATAAATACGGTGCAACTGGCGTATCGGTGCGCTCACATTACCGAACAGCATCACATGATACATGATTTTACCGATGGTCATGCCAGGGTAATCTATCAATACCAGATAAGCCGTCAGAATGATAATCAGCACGGTGCCAATCTGTTCCATAAAGGTTTTCAATCCCTCGAAGAGGAAAGAAATCTTGCGGGTTTCCATCTGCTGGTGAATGGAACGCATTTGCAAGTCGGCCTGTTTTTGACTCTCCATCGACTCGCGGTTGAACGACTTGATAACATTCATGCTCTCGATGATGTTCATGATGCCGTTGTTCAACTCCTGATGCGTACCGAAAACATTACGCCGCCAGCCTTTCAGATGCTTGGCCTGTATAGACGTGATCACAAAATAGATGGGCACAATCACCAAAGCCACCAAGCCCACATACACATTGGCGGCGAACATCAGCACCAAGGCCAAGATGGCGCTGGTGAACAAGGGCAGAATGTCGATGAAGAAATTCTTCACCGTATTGCTCAAGCTCATCACGCCACGGTCGATACGGGTCTGCAGTTTGCCGGGCTCATTGCCTTCGGCGGAAAAGAAAGCCATTCTGAAGGTCAGCACCCGGTCAACCACCTTTAGCGACAAGTCGCGGCTCACATTGATACGTATTTTCTCGCCGAAAAAACGCTGGCCGAAGGTGAAAAGTGCCGACAGCAACTCCTTGCCCAAGAGTATCGCACTGACAATCAGCAGCAATTTGCCAGCTTCCCCCCAGGCAAAGAAAGGTCTGTGCATCAACTCGTTGATGGCATCCACGGTGCGATCCAATACAATAGCGTTGACCTGTGCCATCAAGGCCCCCACGAAAGTCAGTATCAACGTAACAATCAGCAGCCACTTGTAAGGCAGCACATACGGGAGGAGCTTTTTTAGCAAACCCGCTACCCCCATTTTGGAGACCACGTTTGATGATGGCTCGTTTTTCATCTTACATCTTTTCCGGAACATCGATTCCCAGCAATGCCATACCGGATTTCAGCACCATAGCCACCATCTTCGATAGGCGCAGACGCAAAGCCCGCAACGCCTCGTTCTCCTCCTTGAAAATTGGAGAAGCCTGATAGAAGCTGTTGAAGTCCTTGGCCAGGTCGAACATGTAATTTGCAATCAATGAGGGGCTATAGCTCTCGCCAGCGGCGGCCACCACCTGCGGGTAAGCGTAAAGCGACTTCAGCAGCGCCTGCTCGGCGGCGCCCAGCAAAGCCTCGTCCGCAGCAGCCTCCAACACAATGCCATTGTCAACAGCCTTGCGCAGCAGCGACTTGATACGGGCGTGGGTATATTGGATAAACGGAGCCGTATTGCCGTTGAAATCGATGGATTCCTCCGGATTGAACAACATGTTCTTCTTCGGGTCAACTTTCAGAATGAAATATTTCAAAGCACCCAGGCCGATCATCTCATACAATTTGGCGGCTTCTTCAGGTGCGAACTCATGTTTTCCCAAAGCCTCGGTGCTTTCTTTGGCTTGCACAAACATCTCGTCCATGAGGTCGTCAGCATCCACCACCGTGCCCTCACGCGATTTCATCTTGCCGTTGGGCAGTTCCACCATGCCATACGACAGGTGATAGATATGCTGGCCAAACTCTTTCCCCAACTTCTTACCCAGCACCAGTTTCAGCACATCGAAATGGTAATTCTGCTCATTGCCAACCACATAGATCATCTTCTGCGGATGAAACTCCTCATAACGCAGCTGGGCGGTGCCTAAATCCTGTGTCATATACACCGAAGTGCCGTCACTACGCAACAACAGTTTTTCATCCAGGTTTTCAGAAGTCAGATCCACCCATACCGAGCCATCCTCTCTCCGATAGAAAACGCCTTTCTGCAGGCCTTCCTCCACGATACTTTTTCCAAGAAGATAGGTATTGGATTCATAATATGTTTTATCAAAACGAATGCCCATTCTGGCATAGGTCTGGTCGAAGCCGGCATACACCCAGCCGTTCATCTTGTTCCACAGGGCGCGCACTTCCTCGTCTCCACTCTCCCACTTCCGCAGCATCTCCTGAGCTTCCAGCATCAGGGGCGACTTCTTGGCCGCCTCGTCCTCGCTCATGCCCTGCTCTTGTAGCTGCCGCATCTCGGCCTTGTATTGCTTGTCGAACTCCACATAATACTTGCCCACCAAATGGTCACCCTTCATGCCCGACGACTCAGGAGTCTCGCCCTTGCCGAAGCGCTGCCAAGCCAACATAGACTTGCAAATATGAATACCGCGGTCGTTTACCAGGTTCACCTTCACCGGATGCTTGCCGCAGGCCTCCAGAATAAGGGCCACTGAGTTGCCTAACAGGTTGTTACGCACATGTCCCAGGTGCAAAGGCTTGTTGGTATTGGGCGAAGAGAACTCAATCAATGTGGGTTGTTCATCCACTGTGGTATTCTTGCCAAAATTCTCATTATCAATATTCTGATTCAGGAAATCAAGCCAAAAGCCCTTGCTGACCGATAGGTTCAGGAAGCCCTTTACCACATTGAAAGCGCTGATGGAGCCATGCACGCCGTCGGCGGTAGCAAAAGTGCGGAGTTTCTCCTGCAATCTGGCACCGATTTCGTTAGCCACGGCATCGGGAGCCTTGCGGGCGGCCTTCACGTAAGGGAAGACCACAATGGTAAAATCGCCCTCAAACTCCTTGCGGGTCTTCTGCACCAAGTTTTTATCTATCTCAATATCAAGATTATACAATTCTTTCAGCACATCCTTCAAAGCGGCAGCAATCAATAATTCCAACATAACTTCAAATTTTTTGCAAAGATACGAAATTTTAATGTGCCAATTTGCTCATTAACCAATTTGCTCATTTGCTAATTATTTTTTTGTATCTTTGCCGCCCATTTTTACTAACCTAAAAAATTACGCTATGATTCAACGTATCCAATCAGTTTTTTTGCTTGTGGCAGCCATTGTGACCATTATCTTGCTTTTCATCCCCATCGGTGACATCTACACGGCCGAGGCCCAATACACCTTCAGCAGTTTCAATGTGCATTTGCCTGACGGCAAAGCGGTGATGAGCACCCTGTACATCGCACTGACACTGATTGTATCGGCATGCATCAGCATTTACGCTATCTTCAAGTACAAAGACCGGATGAAACAGACCCGTATCGTTTCGCTCAACATGCTCATTTTCCTCATCGCCGTGATGATGATGATCTGGCTGTTCCCGGATTTCATTTTCCAGCGCAAAGGCCTGATGCAAGACGGTGACGTATTCCGTTTCAACTACTGGATCATGATTTTCGTGATTCCGCCCGTATGCATGTTTTTGGCCAACCGTTTCATCAGAAAAGACGAACGTCTGGTGCGTTCTGCCGACCGACTGAGATAAGCATGACGGAAGCCGCTGTTTTATCGGTTGTGCAAGTTCGCGAGAGCGAACAGATGACGATGGCCGAAGAGCCCATACCTTCCATTGACCTGATGGAGCGTGCAGGCACACGCTTTGCCGAGCATCTGCTGCGGCATTGCCCGGTGGACCGCTTCGCGGAGATTGTGGTGGTGTGCGGCCCCGGCAACAACGGAGGCGACGGGCTGGTGATTGCGCGGCATCTGTTTTCGCGGCAACTGCCCGTAAAAGTGCTGTTGGCGATACCTGAAGGCGCGCGCACCACCCCCGAATTCGATACCAATTGGGAACGCTGGCAGGCACTGACGGCAGAAAAAGAGACGGCAACACAAGAGACAGTAAACACCCACCGTTACCAAGAGGGGGAAGCGCTGCTGTGGCACCACCCCACACTGCTGATTGACGCTGTTTTCGGCATCGGTTTGTCAAAACCGTTGCGGGATTACCAGGCCAGATTGGTGGAAAGCATCAATCAGTCAGGAGCTTACATTATTGCAGTGGACACGCCATCGGGCATGCTATTGGATGGACACACAGATGAAAAAGCACTCAGTGTCGAGGCCCAGGAGACTTACACTTTCCAGTTTTACAAGCTGGCTTATTTGTTACCCGAGACCTACCGCCGCTGCGGGGAGGTCAGTGTAATTGACATCGGGCTGCGTCTGCCTACGGGAGATTACGAATTGCAACTTATTGAAACAGAAACCATAAAACACCTGCTTCATCGTCCATATAAACATGCGCACAAGGGGAGCATGGGGCACGGGCTGCTGATTGCCGGCAGTGCCGACATGCCAGGTGCGGCCGTCCTGGCCGCCACGGCGGCATTGCGTGGTGGCATCGGCAAAGTGACGGTTCACTGTCCCTCAAAGGTTTGCGACCTGCTGCCAGTCGCCATCCCGGAAGCAATTCTAAGCAGAGATGCCCACAGTGACAGTTTCAGTCGCATTGACTGGGAGCGGCATCCCGGCATCAACGCCGTGGCCATCGGCTGTGGCCTAGGCACCAGCCCTACTGCCACACAAGGCTTGAAGAGCGTGTTGGATGAAGTCGGCGACCCACTGATTTTGGACGCTGACGCATTGAACATACTGGCACTGAACAAGACCTGGCTGGGGTTTCTGCCCGCCAACTCTATACTGACCCCGCATCTCAAGGAATTTGAGCGTTTAGCGGGCAAAGCGGACGATGACTTCGACCGCATCGCAAAGCTGCGTGCCTTTGTCCGGAAGCACGGGGTTATCGTCATTCTGAAGGGGGCCCATACGGCGGTGGCCATGCCAGACGGGCGGGTTTTCTTCAACACCACCGGCAACCCCGGCATGGCCACTGCCGGCAGCGGCGACGTGCTGACAGGGCTGCTGCTGGCACTGCTGAGCCAAGGCTACTCCCCTGCGGCAGCAGCCCTCATCGGGGTATGGCTGCACGGCGCCGCTGGTGACTGCGCAACAGCGCAGCACGGGCACCCGTCGGCAATTATTGCTTCCGACATCCCGAAGTGCTTCGGCAAGGCAATACAATTGATAGTTGACAATTGATAGTTGACAGTTAGAAGGAGAAATTCAAAATTCAACAACCTTCTCACAGTACTGCTCGGCAGCGGCCTGCTCGGCCTGCTTCACAGTATAGCCCAGGCCCTCCGCCACAGGCTTGCCATCCACTTGCAAGATGGCTTTGTAAAGTTTCTTATTCTGATTGCCCTGTTCCTCGTGAATGTACGACACCGACAGATGCCGCTTCTGCGTCCATGCCAGCACCTTGCTCTTGAAGTTCTTCTCCGCCGCGAGCAACGACTCCAAATCCAGCTGGGTCATCAATATCCGCTGGATAAAAATCTCCTTGGTCTTCTCGTAACCCAAATCCAGATATATCGCTCCCATCACCGCCTCGAAAGCGTCACCGTTGACCGACTTGGCATGCACATGTGCGTCAATAGACACCAGTTTGTCCAGGCCAATCCGTCGTGACAGGGCATTCAGATTCTCACGGCAAACGATTTTCGAGCGCATTTCGGTCAGCTGGCCCTCCGGGACAAGAGGATATTTCCTGAACAGAAAATCCGCCGCGACCAAATTCAGCACCGCATCGCCCAGATACTCCAAGCGTTCATTGTTCAGGCGCCCTCCCACCCCATCGGTCACCGACGAGGAGCGATGGATCAGCGCCATTTTATAAATGTCCAAATGCCTCGGCTTGAAACCGAAAACATTTTTGATAAAAGAAACAATCTCTTGGGAGGCGGGATCTCTATGGAACAAGGACATCTCTATTCATATTTTTTATAGAGCAAGGTGAGATTATGGCCACCAAAACCGAATGAATTGGACAATACAACTCTGATATCCTTTTTCACAGGTTTATGCGGACAGAAATTCCAGTCTGGCAGATCGGCATCCTTCTGGTCAAGATTAATGGTTGGCGGTGCCATACCCTTGTTCATGGCCAAAATCGAGGCGATACTCTCGATGGCGGGAGCCGCTCCCAGCATGTGACCCGTCATGGACTTTGTTGAACTTATCAAAAGCTCGTTGGCATGTTCGCCGAAAACATCCGCAATGGCGTTGCACTCCGAAACGTCGCCCATCTTGGTGGACGTGCCATGGGCATTGATATAGTCCACCTCACGGGGCTGCAAACCGGCCTCTTCCAGTGCGAGGCGCATCGACATGGCTGCGCCGGCGCCGTCAGGCCGCGGAGCCGTGATATGGAAAGCATCGCAACTCAAGCCGCCACCCACCATCTCCGCATAGATATGGGCACCACGGGCCAAAGCATGGTCCAGATTCTCCAGAATCAGCATCGCGGCACCTTCGCCCATCACAAAACCGTCACGGTCTTTGTCAAAGGGACGGGAAGCGCGTTGCGGCTCATCATTACGGGTGGACAATGCTCGCATGGCATCAAAGCCTCCCACCGTCAGCTGAGTAATACAAGCCTCCGCACCGCCGGCAACCATAATGTCGCACCGGCCCATGCGGATAAAGTTGTAGGCATCAACAATGGCATTGCCCCCGGAGGCGCACGCCGAAGAAGTCATGTAATTCGGCCCCTGGAGGCCAAAATGCAGCGCCATATTTCCCGATATGGAATCCATCAGCACCATCGGAAGGAGAAACGGATTGAAACGCGGCACCCCTTTGTTCTCGACAAGAGTGTAGAAAGCCTCATGGAGAGACTGCAAGCCACCGATAGCAGAACCCACTACCACACCTATGCGCTGCGGATCTTCCTGCGAAAGATCCAAGCCGCTGTCGTCCAAGGCCTCCTGTGTGGCCACTACGGCAAACCTCGACCCGGGATCCATCCTGCGGGCTGTCTTACTGTCTATAAAATCAAGCGCATTGAAGTCTTTGACCTCACATGCGAATTTCGTCTTGAAATGCTCGGTATCGAAATAAGTAATCGGTGCGGCCCCACTTACACCATTCAGCAAATTGTCCCAAAACGCGGGGACATCTTTCCCGATAGGTGTAAGTGCGCCGATACCGGTAACAACTACTCTTTTTAATCTCATAAAAAAGAGAAGGGGGAAAAAATACTATTTGTTGATAGTATTCTCAATGTATTTAATTGCATCCCCAACAGTAGAAATCTGTTCTGCTGCTTCGTCAGGAATCTGAATGCCAAATTCCTTTTCAAATTCCATAATTAACTCAACAGTGTCTAATGAGTCAGCACCCAAATCATTGGTGAAACTTTTTTCCGGGGTAACCTCGGCTGCATCAACACTTAATTTTTCAGCAATAATCGCTTGTACTTTGTCAATAATTTCTGCCATAGTTATTCATTTTAAATTTGACTGCAAATATACCATATTTTTTCAACATAGTCGTTAACTTTTTTTAACAGCCAACTGCACAATTCAATTCTTTACCATTCAAGCATTTAAAAATGTTAAATTACACCTTTTCAACTTTTTGCCTCCTTAACATTATTCCCCTTTTTACTCAAAATCGTAACCAATTCGCTCAATTTTCTCCAAATTGTCGATTTTTTTCAGCTTTGCAATCAGCTCGTTCAAGGCATGTACATTTTCTATATATAGCATCAACGTACCCGTAAAAACATTGTCCCTGGTCTCAATATTCAGCGAGCGGATGTTAAGATTCAACTGGGAGGTTACAATATCTATAATATCTTTCAGCATGCCTTTCTTGTCGAAACCCGTCAGGCGCAAGCCCGACAAAAATGCCAGATTCTGTTCCTTACGCCATTTGGTCTTGATAATACGGTTGCCGAACTTGGACATTTGCTCGATGGCTTTGGGACATTTGGTTTGATGGATAATAATCTCATTATTAGGCATCTGAAAGCCCACCACATTGTCACCTGGAATCGGATTGCAGCAGGGCGACAGCTTGTAACGGATATTCTCGGACGTATCGTCAATCATGAACATGGACGGGTGCGTCGTCAGCTCTTCCTCTATCAGCTGGCTCAAAGGCTTGTTGGTGATTTCGTCGGTCACCTTCTTCTGGAATTCCTCCAACTCGCTGTTCTTCTCGCCAGAGAACATCTTCCGCACACGGTCCTCCGACAACTTGTTCTGCGACACATAATCCCAGAACTCGATGGGCGACTTAATGCCCGTTTCGGCCTGCACCATGCCGATATTCTGAGGGGTGAAGGCCAGCCCCATGTAGGTAAAATAACGTCTCAGGATGGACATACCCTTGTTGGTGGACTTTTTCTGTTCCAGTCGGATAGCGTCTTTGATGCGTTCCCGGGCACGCGAGGTTTTCACAAAGTCGAACCATTCCTGCTTGGGAAACTGCTTCTTGGAGGTAATGATCTCCACCTGGTCGCCGTTTTTCAGCACATAATTCACCGGCACAATATTGAAATTCACCTTGGCACCAATACACTGGTCACCGAGCTTGGTATGCAGGTCGTAGGCCAAATCCAGCACCGTGGAACCCGCCGGCAGCTGTTTCATATCACCCTTAGGGGTAAAAATAAACACCTCCTTCAGCCCCAGATTCAGCTTGATTTCATTCAAGAAATCAATGGCGTTGGTTTTATCGCTGTTCAGCACCTCCCTGATTTTCAGCAACCACTCCTCTACCCTGTTGTCATACTCGTCGGGGGTGCGATTCTCTTCCTTATATTTATAATGGGCGGCGAAGCCTTTCTCGGCAATCTCGTCCATACGGCGCGAACGTATCTGTACCTCCACCCATTTGCCGGCCTTGCTCATGGCGGTCACGTGCAACGACTGGTAGCCATTGGGTTTGGGATGAGCCAGGAAATTGCGTTCCCGCTCCGGATTGGTCTCATACAGGCTGGTCACAATGGCATAAATGGCCCAGCAGGTGCGGATTTCATCCTTCGGATCGGCATCAAACACAAAACGAACGGCAAAAATATCATAGATATCCTCGAAATTGATGTTTTTGCGTTTCATCTTCTGATAAATGGAATACACCGACTTGGTACGGCTCGACATCTCAGCCTCAATGCCCTCGGCTTTCAGCTTGTCCTGTATCGGCTTCACAAAATCCGAAATCAAAGTCTGACGGTCGGCCTCGGTATGTTTCAGCTTGTTGGCGATGAAACGATAGGTGACGGGGTCGGTATATTGCATGGCGAAATCCTCCAGCTCGCTCTTGATGGCATAAAGACCCAGACGATGGGCTATTGGAACGTAGAAATACTGGGTCTCGGAGGCTATTTTCCACTGTTTCTCCGGCGGCATGGAACCCAAAGTTCGCATATTATGCAGTCGGTCAGCCAGTTTGATCAGAATCACACGCACATCCTCCGACATGGACAGGAAAATTTTCCTGAAATTCTCCGCCTGGATGGACACATTGCTGTCAATGACCAAATCCTCGATTTTGGTCAAGCCATCGATAATCCGGGCCACCTTGTCCCCGAAAATCTCCCGTATGTCATCCAGCGTGTAGTCGGTATCTTCCACCACATCGTGCAGCAAAGCGCATACCAGAGAGGTCGTGCCCAGGTTAATCTCCTGGGTGACAATCTTCGCGACGGCGATAGGATGGTAGATATACGGCTCACCGCTTCTGCGGCGCATATCCTTATGGGCGTGAACCGCCAAGGCAAAAGCCTTGCGGATGAGCTTGCGCTGTTCCACCGTGGTCTTGTCATACATATAGCTGAGCAATTCACGGTATTTTCTGACAATCATCTTGTTTTCGAGTTCCGGATTCGGGATATAAGGGGTCTGCATGAGTTAATATGTGTGTTTTGATGATTTTTATTGTTTTATTATCTTTTTGGTGATAATGTCTTTGCCATCATTGATTCTGATGAAATAACAACCTGGGCTGTAAGCCTGCATGTCGAGAGTGTTCACACCGGAGTTCATGGTCTGGCTCAACAACTGACGGCCCGACATGTCGTACAAGGTGGCTATCAGACTGCTGGCGTCGCTCTCTATCACTACGAAAGCGGAGGAGTAGACCGGATTCGGATACACGCGGCAGCGGCTGTCGCTCACACTATGTTGCGCCACCCCGGTGTAATTCAGGGCTCTCAGCACCGCCTGATAGGCATCCACCTTGCCGGCACCGAAGCGGATCGGCGTGCCAGCCTCGGTATATTCGTCTTGATAAGCGGTCTCTTTGAGAATGCTTTTCACCTGTTCCGGTGTCAGATAGGGATTTGCTTCAAGCACCAGGGCGGCCACACCGGCCACAAAAGGTGACGACATGGAAGTCCCCGACAGCTGGCAAAAGCCATAAGTTCTGCCATTGAAACTCATGGTATTGGTCGGAGTATGCTCAGTAGATGAAGTGTAGCTTGACAAGGCCGCCATCACATTTACACCCGGAGCAGAAATGTCCGGTTTATCAGGATTATCAATCACGGGGCCATAGCTGGAAAAGCTGGCGATACTGCCAATACCCGTGAACTCTCCGCTTGTATTGTTCTTCTGTCTGGCCTGGTGAGCCGCAACGGTAATAGCACACGGCACATTGGCCGGAGTTCCGATACCATATTCCTTGTCACCTGCAGTCCACCCTGTTCCAGCGGAAGTGAACGCACCACCCCAGTTGCCCACACCATTGGTCAGGTCTATCACATTCCAAGCATGGAAATCACCTTCTTCAGCGGCAACTACCAGCGCATACTGAATCCCACCATATATGGATTTCTTCACCCGCATATTCACATGGGGACGGGCATTCGGCACAATAGAAGCCACATTTTCAATCTTGTATTCAACAGGGTACCCCACCACATAGACAATGGTGTCCAAATTGAAGTCTCCGCTTTCTGTATCATAAAAAGGAGTCGAGCCTAAAATTTGGCCACCCTCGCCAACAACAGCAACGGCATAGCTGAAAGAGGTGTACGGCGAGCTGGTCATGGTAACGCATTGTCCATAACGATACTGTTCGTTACCATAAGAATCGGAAAAACCGATAATGGACTTCAAGGTATCTGTGATGGCATCAAAATCCTGATGCAAGTGGAATTTCACATCCCCGTCATTGCCAGCGCTGCTCACAAAGACAACTCCCTCATCATTCAGTTCCTGCATCACCTCGGCAATGGCTCCAGACCCATCCATAAAACCCATATAATACAAGCCCCAGCTCATATTGATGACCAGTCGTTTCTGCTCCTGTTGCGCCACCTGGTACATCCAACGGAAGGCATCGACGGCAGCCTGCTCGCTGACAAGTATAGAACATAAAATAATATCCGCCTCTGGTGCCACTCCGCGCAAAGCAGATTCTGTACCGGAACCGGCAGCGATACTGGCCACATGCGTGCCATGATAGCCATACTCGTACACATTGAATGTATCGCAATGGGCAGCCAGCAATGCCTCTTGTCCCACCAGCTCTGTACCATAGTCAAAGCCAGTCGGTGCAGGTCCGGCATTGCGATACTGATCCCATGCTCTCAGGATACGGTAATGCTGACGCTCTGAATCATAAAACACAGGATGCGTATAGTCGAAGCCCCAGTCGGTGACCCCGATGATGACATCCTCGCCTTTGAAGGCCTGCGGCAAGTCTATACCTTGGTAAACACTGTCCACACGGCCATCCGGCACCGCCCTGTTCAAACATACTCCATTTACGGCGTTAACCTGCGCAAAAAGCAGGCTGGGAACTAAAAGGCTTAAAAGGGTAAAAATCTTTTTCATAAGCATTTGTATTGGTTACATATCTTTGGCTGACAAATTCAGAATCTTCAAAAACTCCGGCAATTCAGGGTTTTCTTTGTTCAGATCGTTCATCTTGTCCTGGGTGTCATAAATCAGTTTGGACGTCTGGGCCGGGTTCACCTCAACCTCCACCTTGATGTCATCAATACGCGGGTCGAGATTTTTGCGCAGATATTCCAATGCCAGACGGACACGCGACTCGAAGTTGTCCTTCATCATCTCATTCTTCACCTTCACGCGGATGATATTATTCTCTATGGAAGGCACCACCCCTTTCAGGGGATAGTAAATGGTGGCGATTTCTCGGAATAGCAACTCGAACATCGTGTTCCATGCGTTTACAAACTTCTCGTCCGATGAGGAAATAGTCTGGGGCACTTCGGTTTCCGCCGGGGAGCCCGTGGTTTCTGTACCCATGGACTTTCCCGGTGCCTCTGAGACTGTATGGTTTTCCGCTTGTGCCTCAGCGGCAGAGTTTTCAGAAGAAACTCCACCCGTTCTCTCCTGGGGCTCGGCACTGGCCTGAATAACTTGTGAACCAGAGGATTCAGTGCTCACCGTTGGCTGTTCCGCCACCGCTGGCTGCGGCGAAGGGGTCGTCAGTACCGGATCTTGCAGCACATCACTGATTTTCGGGGTTATCTTGACGGGGGCAGCAACCGGAGGCACAAAGGCCTGCCGTGACTGTCGGGGTGCGGTTGAGAATGTTCCTGGAACACCTGGCGCCGCGCTTTGCTCGGATGAATCACTCCCGTGATTGCCTGACTTTAGCCGCCGACGCCTTGTTTTTCATGAAGACGTAGTTGGCGTTGATTTTCATCAGGCACAACTCCACTGACAGTCGTTTGTTATTGGAGCTTTTGAAATTGAAATCACATTCATTGGTCAAATCCAACGCTCTCAGCAGCAGGGATTTGTCAATATTCTGGGCCTGCATGGAGTACTGCTGTTTGATGCTGTCTGAAGCTTCCATCAGCCGGACGGTGGACGGATTCTGGGCCACTAACAGATTCCTGAAATGCTTGGCCATACCAGCGATAAAATGCTGGGCTTCAAAGCCGTTGGACAAAATCTCATCGAACAGCAGCAATGCCGACGACACCTCCTCGCTGAACAGATGGTTCACCATCTTGAAGTAATTGTTGACATCCAGCACGTTCAGGTTCTCAATGGTCTGCTTGTAAGTGATATTACCACCCGAGAAACTGACAATCTGGTCGAAGATGGACAGAGCGTCACGCAAGGCGCCGTCGGCCTTGGCGGCAATCACGCGAAGTGCCTCCTCTTCGGCCTCCACATGCTCGCTCTTGGCCACATATTGCAGGTGTTTGATGATGTCATTATCGTTGATACGTTTGAAATCATAGACTTGGCATCGCGACAAAATGGTCGGGATAATCTTATGTTTTTCGGTCGTGGCCAAAATGAACTTGGCGTAGGCAGGCGGTTCCTCCAAGGTTTTCAGAAAGGCGTTGAAAGCCGCTGACGACAACATGTGAACCTCATCGATGACATACACCTTGTACTTGGCGCCCTGCGGAGCGATGCGCACCTGCTCCACCAGCGAGCGGATATCATCTACCGAGTTGTTGGAGGCGGCATCCAGCTCATACACATTGAAAGAGGCCGACTCATTGTAAGCCCGGCATGAATCGCACTCGTTGCAAGGCTCGAAATCGACGGTCAAGTGCTTACAGTTCAGTGCCTTGGCGAAGATACGGGCACAGGTGGTCTTACCAACCCCACGAGGACCGCAGAACAGAAACGACTGCGCGATCTGGCCGGTCTTGATGGCATTCTTCAGAGTGGAGGTGATATGCTCCTGACCCACCACGGAGTTAAAAGTCGTCGGTCGGTACTTACGGGCTGAAACGATAAAATTATCCATAAATCTCTGTTATAAAGAATTCTACACTACAATGATGAAGTGATTTTTCATCATTTAAATTCTTGCAAAGATACAAAAAAAAATAATGTGCTAATACTTTATAACACCATTTTTGCAGGCAATAATCTATCAACTATCACGAAAGCCCCTTCAATATGAAAAATCACGCACCATACCCCCTGTTTTACATTGTGACGTTTAGCATTCTCGTGATATTGGAGGACAAATGGCGAAGTGGAGGCCGGCAGACTATCCGCGAGATAAGACAAGTCATTGATCTCAGCAACCAACTCATGAACATAGCGTATTGCATGTTCGATAGTACTGAGCTCAATAATATAGCCCGCAATCTCATTGAGACAACCCCTAACCGATAACGGCAGAATGACTTGACGTTCTAACATAATCTCTCAACAACAGCATCAACCAATTCTTTTTCAAACTGTTGTAGAGACATATACCCTTCAGGAATGACATCTTTTTTCAAGGGCTCTTTTTTCCTTGATTTCACTTTCTTTTTTCTTGGCATTGTTGCCGTATCCATATTTTCAGTAAAAACAAAATCTTCCATATTTTTATTATTTTTTAGATTGCAAAAATACAAAAAATTTTTATTTTACATATCATTTATATGTTTTTTTTCAAATTTATCGTATCCCTAAATAACGATGTATCTGTAACGACAGGCGCCATTGGGGATGGGATAACACGGCTTCGACACACGTCTGCATCTGCTGCTGGCGTAATGTCGCATCGGGGCTGTAACACGGTTGCAGGAAGCGATGAGCGGTCTCAATCATGTCATATTGCGACAAATCCTGCCCCAGATACACCACTTTCAACTCATCGCAACGGGTCAACACACAGTACTCGGCCTCACCTCCGGCAAAAGCCGACTTCGGTGAAAGTGTCACCCAGTCAATGTTTTGTGGCAGTTCACGAGTACCGTTGGTCTCTATGGCTATCATCTTGCCTGTACCAGTTTTCAGAGCAGAGACAAACTCCTCGTCAATAAACAAGGAAGGTTCGCCGCCTGTCAACACCAGCAAGGGAGCAGTTGGATACTTATTCACTTCACTCACAATAGTTTGAAGCGACATCTTTGTTCCCTGTTGATGCTGTGTGTCGCAGAACTCACACCGCAGATTGCAACCGCTGAAGCGCACAAACACCGCCGGGGTTCCACTGTGAAACCCTTCTCCCTGCAGGGAGTGAAAAATCTCGTTGATTTTATAAGCGTTCATTGACTGATAACCAATAAATTCATCTTAAAAGCAGTCATTCAAAGGCACAGCTGTATCAACCATCTATCAAGGAATGACATGATCACCTTTCTATCAAACAATTAGTCAAAATTTTGCACGGCATCATCCTTGATGTACGACGCTTTGTTGTCTCTCGACTCCCATACGTCGGCACGGTAGCAGTTCGGCACGGTATCAACAATCCACTTGGCCAGATTCTCGGCGGTAGGGTTAAAATCCAGTATCTCATTGAGATTTCTATGGTCTATCTTCCCGTGAACCAAGCGTTTGATCTCCGTAAAATCGCATACCATACCATTGCTATCCAACTCTTTAGCACGGCAATACACATTGACTTTCCAATTATGTCCATGCAGATTTTCGCATTTGCTCTCATAATCCAGATACAGCTGGTGGCAGGAGGAGATTTCCAAGGTTTTTCTTACGTAATACATTGTTCGTTGGTAAAGATTAAAGTTTATAGTTTATAGTTTATAGTATATAGATTGGGTATTGGTAGGTGTTGGAGGACCGTTTGGGATTGTATATGATTTAAGATTCGTATTCGGTTTTGTCTTCAATGCCGGCGTCTTTCAGGGCTTGGATGCGCTCGCGGCAGGTACCGCACTTGCCGCAATGTTTCTCGCCACCCTTGTAACAAGAATATGTTGTGGTGTAGTCCAGTCCCATAGCCTTGCCATGCTCAGCTATTTCCTTCTTGCTCAAGAAGGTATAAGGTGCCCACACCTCGACATGCTCGTATGTGCCCACCGCCATTGCCGCCGACATGGCATCGACAAAACCCGGGCGACAGTCAGGATAGACAGCATGGTCACCGGCATGGTTGGCAATCATCACCCGCCGCAAGCCATTGCTCTCCGCAATACCCGCAGCGATGGCCAGCATGATGCCATTGCGGAATGGCACTACCGTCGATTTCATGTTCTCGTCGTTATAATTGCCCTCCGGAATATCCTCAGCCGTCATCAGCAGGGTACTCTTGAAATAGCGGTGCATGAATTCGAGGGGAACGATAATATGCTTGATACCCAAACGCTGGCAATGTGTCACGGCACAAATACGCTCACGACCGTTCTGGGTGGAGCCATAGTCAAAGGTGATAGCCATCGCAATCTCATCCTTGTATTCATAGAGCATCGTGGTGGAGTCCATGCCTCCGGAGATAATAATTACCGCATCTTTTGCCATATAACAGTTATTTTGAGTTATTTATATTCTCACACCAATTGACTTACTCAACAGCACTATAGGGGACTGACTTCTCAGCAGCCTTGTCAGACGAAGCATCACTACTTTGATAAATCACTTTCCCGTATTCATATAAAGTATCAGAAGGCAAATCTATAATGTCATTCCAAGAAACCACCGTCCTGCTTTTATCCACCTGCGCCTGCTGCCACAAGCCAGGGGTCTCCTTCAAGAGACGAAACGCGTCTATGGAGTCGATGTCTTCCTCCTCATTATACAGCACTTTCCGATTGTCCTCGAATAAAACCACCAGTTTGTAATCGGGCTGTTTTTCTATACTTTTAATTCTGGGTATTGTTTCCATAAAATCTGCAAATTTCAGGCATGCATTATTATTTGAAAGTCCAAATTGCAAAGATACGAAAAATAATTAGCAAATGAGTTAATTAGTTAATGTGCTAATTTTTTTTACTACATGATTTTCCTTTCAGCCACGATGAGTCCGTTGCGTGGTGTGCCAGTTCAGTGCATCGGCACAGGCTTATAGCGCACCGCAAAGGTTATGCAACCACCATTTCCGTGTTATACAGCAAAGCACAACGGTCGATGATATCATTGGCGGTTTCAAAACCCGCATCGCAAACTTTTTTAGTTTTGTTCCCATCGTAACCCATCACAAGGTGCATAGTGTCGTAGCCGGCCAAAATGAAAGACAACAACTTCCCGTCACGTTTTTTTGCAGCCTCCTTGTATTTCTCAATTGACGGGCGGCCTTTGCCTTTACGGACATTCAACACCGCATCAAGCGCTATCAGGCATCCCTTCCATAAGGTGTCGCCAGCAATCCGCACGTATTTCTTGTCCCTGTACTGCTTTATTTCCGGATTATAAACGGAGTTCTTTATAATTTCCTCCGCGTTAGCCACATATCTGCGAGCCTCCTCGATGGGATTCTGTAATTCCATATTTTCCATAATTCAATAATCGTTTTTCTGAAGGCAAAGATACAACAAGAATGCCATTTCAACAAAATCAACAGCAAATTTCTTTATCATTGTAAATCAGTAAAATAAAAATAAAGATAAACATTTTAATTAACATTTGTTAAAATTTAGATTGAATCTTCGGAGAAAATCAGAAGACGAAGTGATGTGCACCAAAAATCACCCCACAAAAAAAATGGGTTGTCGAGTTCGCCGAAAACGTAGAAGTTGCCGCCGCCATCCCTGGATGGGGATGACATTCGTATCTAGTCGCAGCGCAGGGGGCATTTGCGCCGAAGCACAACACCCGTCGCCGCGAAATGCATATCGCGCAATCCACAGTAGCGATACTAAGATATGGTACGCCACAACAATACATCGCATTTTCGTTACAGAACCTCAACTCTGATAAATTTACACAAATCTTTGTGCATTTGAAGAATTTTATGTAAATTTGCAGATTAATATTTCCGATTATTATCAGCATAAACAAAAACATTATCAACACCATAACAAAATGAAAGTTAAAGATTTAGTAGAAAAGATGAACCTCACCGTGTTCTGCGGTGCCGACAATTTGGACAGAGAAATCAAGGGCGGATATGTCTCCGACCTGCTCAGCGATGTGATGGGCTTCGCCAAAGAAGGCGATGTATGGGTAACCCTGCAAACCCACAAGAACGTGATGGCTATCGCTTCCCTGAAAGAGCTGGCCGCCATTGTTTTGGTAAAAGGCAACAAACCCGAGGACGACACTCTGGAAGCAGCTATTGAGGAGGGTATTCCTATTTTAGGTACTGACAAACAGACCTTCGAGACCTCCGGAATCATTTATAAAATGCTGAAAAACTGAAAGTTGAAAACTGAAAACTGAAAACTGAAACCTGACCCCTATTGTGAACATATACAAAGCCGACCTTCACACCCATACCCTCTTCTCGCCCTGCGGCGACCTGGATATGACACCCGAGTACATCATCGAGCTGGCTCTGCAGCGCGGTGTTGATATCATCGGCATCACCGACCATAACGCCACCCGCCACTGCCGCTTAGCCGAGCATTACTCGCACAACCGCGACATATTCGTGCTCTGCGGCGCCGAGGTGACCACCAAGGAAGAGGCCCACGTCACCTGCTATTTCAAAAACCACGAGCTGCTGGACGAGTTCCAAGCCTATCTGGACGAGCACTTGCCCAACATCCCCAACTCGCCAGACTTCTTTGGCGACCAGGTGCAGATTGACGAGGAGATGAACATCGTTTATGAGGAGCCACGCCTGCTGACCTCCGGTCTGGACGAGCCCATTGAGAAAATCGCCGCCAAGGTCAAGGAACTGGACGGCATCTTCATACCCGCCCATATCGACAAACTCAAGAACAGCGTCATCTCGCAGCTGGGTTTTATTCCCTTCGACCTGCCCTACGATGCCGTGGAATTGTCGGAAAAAGGCGACAAGGAAAAGATGATTCAGCAACACCCTTACCTCAAAGACAAGACTTTCACCCGCAGCTCGGATGCACATATTCCCGACCGAGTGGGCATCGCGCCCTGCTATTTCGAGATTGAGACACGCTCATTTGAGGAAATCCGCATGGCTTTGCATCAGGAAAACGGCAGAAGAGTATTATTAAAAGTTTGATTATGAACAATCTATCAATGCATATCATGGACATCCTGCAGAACTCTACCCGTGCAGGAGCCAAAGACATAACCTTGGAGGTGATTGAAGACAAGGCCAAAGATCAGCTGATACTGCGCTTTATCGACAACGGCTGCGGCATGGACAAAGAGACGGCCGAACGGGTCGTCAACCCCTTCTTCACCACCCGAACCACCCGCAAAGTCGGCTTAGGACTGCCACTGCTGAAACAGAACACCGAACGCACGGGCGGCTCGCTGACCATCGACTCCGAAAAGGGCAAGGGCACTACGGTCACCGCCATTTTCGGTCTGACCAACATCGACACCCCTCCCATGGGCGACCTGGCTGGAACGGTGGTACTCACCGCCTCCGCCTACCCCGATATCCACTTCATCTTCCACTACCAGCGTGAGGATGTAGATTATGTGTTTGACACTGACGAAGTGAACGAAGCCCTCGACGGTGTCTCCATCCAAGATCCTGAAATCATCGCCTACTTGAAAGAGATGGTGGAGGAGAATATCAAGTAGGTTTCAGGTTACAGGTTACAGGTTACAGATTACAGGTTTCAACTTCATTAGGGTACAGCAAAGCGCAGCGGTCTATGATGGCGTTGGCATTATCGAAACCCACAATACATACTTTTTTGCTTTTTATACCGTCATAGCCCATTGACAGATGCATAATGTCGTATCCTTTTACTATTGCAGCCAATAGTTTACGGTCTCGTTGGGCAGCCATTTCTTTGTATTTATCAATAGAAGGACGACCCTTGTATTTTCGAATACCAAATACTGCGTCCAGGGCCACCAGACACCCATTCCACAAAGTATTTCCTGCCATTTTCACGTATTTTCCATCCGTGTACATTTTCAACTCCTCATCATAGTTGGCCTGGACAATGACATTCCTGGCATTGTCCACATACCTGCGGGCCTCTTCGATGGGATTTTTCTTTTCCTTACTTTCCATCATTCATTCGTGTTTTAATTCGATGGCAAAGATACAACAAGCATCTCAATATTGCAACGATAAGGAGAAATTTTTTGCCGCTGCATATCAACAAGTTAGTGACAAAAGATTAATCGTTTCAATAATTTATAGTAAATTATTCGGAATATTTTCATATTTTTGCAATTTAGAATAATCTAATGAAACAGCTTCAACCTAACGACAAAGAACAACACACAAATTTGGAAGAACACTGTTGTTATACAAAAAAGATAGATACCATGTCTAAAGAAGTTTACCAAAATAAGTATCGTATTCCATCCGTACGTGCAGCCTGGCATAATTATAGCGATGGAATGTATTTTGTCACCATCTGCACCGAAGGCAGAAAACATTATTTTGGAGAAATAACAAATAATGAGGGCAGACAACAAATGAACCTGTCCCCTATCGGGAAATTCACCGATGAACAATTCCAAAACGTACAGAAACATTACCCTTATGCAGAAATACCATTGTGGGTAGTAATGCCCAATCACATACATTCAATCATTACGATCCGTCACGACAAAATACCCTACGAACGGAGAAATATTGTTGGGGCGCAGTGCAATGATAATATTGTGGGGGCGCAGTGCGATAATAATTTTGTGGGAACGCGGTGCGATAATAATTTTGTAGAGCCGTGGTGCACCGCGGCTCTACAAAATGACAACGCACACGCCACAAACCATCAACAACAAATCGCCAATATGCAAGGGTGGTTGTCGGTT
>JAFXSR010000060.1 GCA_017525505.1 Bacteroidales bacterium | reverse complement strand
TATTGCCAACGCATTCACCCCCAACGGAGACGGCATCAATGATGAAATATGCCTTATCGGCAAAACCGTTCAAGAAACAGAGTTCCTTTGGGTTGTTTACGACCGCCACGGCAGCTTGGTCTTCCTCAGTTACAATCCTGCGATCTGCTGGGACGGCACACTGCCCAATGGCAAGGAAGCTATCTCCGGTGTGTATGTCTATCGTATCAAATACAGAGATGTTAACGGCAACTACTTCGAGCGCGACGGCAATATCACGCTGATACGATAGTTGACAATTGACAATTGACAATTAACAATTGATAGTTGAGGTAGGATTTTGCAAGAAGAAAGATTTTTAACTCTTAACTTTTAATTCTTAACTCTTAATTCTCAACTCTTAGTTTCCCCTTCCTCTTAACAACAAAACACTACCTGTGCGGGAATTGGGTTTTCCATCCAAATCCATATAATTAATCTGATAGGAATAAGTGCCTTGTGGGGCCAAGTGCCCGTTGATGTGCCCATCCCAGCCATTGTCGGGATGGCGGCTGACAAAAATCAGCTGTCCCCAGCGGTCATAAATCCGCATCTCATAATGCTCTTCGGAAATAGAGTTACCTATCGGCTTGAACACACGGTTTTCGGCGATCTCGCTTTCAGGAATAAAAGCTGATGGCAAATACATCGTCGGCACCTCATGAATCACATACATAAGCGACAACGAATCCGAGCAATTATTATCATCCACCACAGTAAGCACCACCGGATACTGCCCAGGATCATCATAAGTATGCGTGGGTTGCCATTCCGTTGAGCCCTGCCCGTCACCAAAGGTCCAATTCCAACGAACAAGCCCCTCTTCAGGCGTACAGTTCACCATGATCACACTTTTCTCATTCGATGCGCTAAAATAGAAACATGCGTTGGGACCGGGAATGTCACGAACCGTAAAAGCGAGTGTCAGGCTACAGCCATTGCTATCTACCACCGCCACACTATAGTTTCCGGCAGCAACCTGTTCCGCCACAGGACCATCACTGACAATGGGTGTGGGCCACTGATAAGAGAAAACCCCGAAACCACCGGTAGCAGCAATTTCCACACGGCCATCAGCACGTCCACAATGGGCATCAGTGACCTGCACAAGATTCACTTGATGAATAATATTCTCTATTGAAAATTCGGTCTCTGCCGTACAGCCGATGGAATCAATCATCTGCAAATGATAATTGCCGACGGCCAAATGAAGGAACTGCGCCTCAACCCCACTCGGCTGGAAAACATAGCGATAGGGCTGCGTTCCTCCTGAAGGCAAAACCTTTATCGACCCATTGTCTTGATTACAAGTGGCATTAATCACCTCCTCCAGCAGCAACTCTGGTTCCGAGGTAACCCTCAAGTTCAAGGTATCGACACAGGGACAGCCATGAAAATCATCATAATTATAGAGATAGACACCGCTGACATCGTACTGGGTATTATGCCAACTGTACGGTTCACATACAATTACTCTTTCATTAGTGCCTACCGCATGATGCACCGTCAGATGCAAAGTATCCACCTGCATACAGCCATGCTCATCATTTAAAGCATGCAGATACATCCCGCTTTGGGTATAGGTAGTGCCATGCCATTCGTACGATTCACAGGCGGTATGAGTTTCAGAAGCATGGACCGGCCTGTTGATGGTCAAGTGCAAGGTGTCCACCTGCCAACAACCATTGGCATCCGCATGTCCGTGGGTATATACGCCGGACTCGGTGTAAACCACACCATTCCACTCATACGAGTCGCAAGCTTGGGCATCCATTGAGGCTGGTGACGCAAAATACAAGGAAAGCAACAAAGTGTCGGTATAGGGACAGCCGTGCGCATCGTTTGACGAGAAGGTATAAAGACCTGTTTCAAAATAACTTGTACCATGCCATGCATAAAAGGAGCAAGTATCTTTTTCTGTCACCTCATGAATGGCATGATAAACGGTTAAGTGCAAATGAATCACACTATCGCAGAGCGAGGAGGAGGTCATCGTATAGCTTGGTGTTTCAGTACTTTCAGTATAAGTCTGCCCGTTAATCCAGGTATAGGACTCGCATGCGGTCACCGTATCTACTGTTTCGTAGGCCTCGCGAATAGTCAAATGCAAGGTGTCCACCTGCAAGCAAGCATGGGCATCCATTACCGAATCAATATAGACCCCTGTCTGCGAATAAGTATTGTTTCTCCACTGATACGAGACGCAGGAAGTATCATAGAACACCACCGGAATCATAGGAAGAACGGTCAACTCAAGAATCACCACACTATCGCAAGAGGCGGCGGTCTGGTAAGTAACACTAAACTGATGGTTGCCTGGCGGCAAGATTTCCGTCAAGCTGAAATTCGCATCCTGGAACACACTGTTCCAGCAGACAGTGTCCCTGTACGTGCTTGTATCCGAGAGAAAGACGCGCACCTGCACTGTATCCGAAGCCGTACATCCATAGTTGTTGGTCACGGTCACCGAATAATCCGAAGTCTCGGCAGGCTGCACACTTATAGTTCGTGTTGTGGCACCCGTACTCCACTGGTATTGACTTGCCGAGGTGGAAGTCAACTGCACACTGCCACCCTGGCACACTCCGCTCGGACCGGAAATGGCAACCGTTGGCAAGGGGCGTACGGTGACAGAGGTGCTTGCCGAATTAGTGCAGCCTTCAGCGCTGGTTGCCACTACCCGGTAAGAAGTATTGGCCGTTGGTGACACCAATAACGAGTCATCAGTACCAATAACTGTAGTTCCTTGCAGCCACTCATAGCTTTCGCCACCGGTCACATACAGGGTGGCCGTGTCCCCCCTGCAAACAACACGGTTAGTCGGATTGGCGGATATGGTCACCGTAGGTCTCGGATGAACAACGACAGTCAATGAGTCAGTAGCCGCACAACCGTTATTGGAACCTGTAACCGTGTATGTGGTGGTGGTGGTCGGCGAGAATGTGCGGGAAGCTCCCGATCCAGATGGAGACCACGAATAGCTGGTTGCTCCCGTGGCTTGCAATGTCACCTGATTTCCCCGGCAAATGGTATCTGCCGTCGCCGTCAGTGATACCTGTGGCATGGCATTAACCGTCACCTCAATTTGTGAAGGGGTCACCGTGATACCGGGGCCTGTCAATTGCAAACTATACTGACCTGTTTGAGCGACTGCTACATCGGGAATGCTCACCGTCGGCACACTTGTGGTGGCCGTCCATCCGCCTGGCCCTGACCAATGATAAGTAGCCCCCGTAATTGGACTCGTGCATGTCAACACCAAGGTGTCGCCCTCACATAAAGGATTGTTATAAGATATAGGAGCCAACAAACTGCAATTGGTCGTGGCTTGTATTCCTCCATACGAACTTGTCGATTGAGAAGTAAAACCAAAATAGCCTGAACTGGAACTATAATTACAAACTAAAAGCAGATACCATTGTCCCTGTTGGGCATTGGGAATATAGCACCATTCTGTAGATGCCGCGTCATAACTGCAATCTATCAGATTTCCATCAGGATAACCGCCCCAAGCAGGAGGGTTACTTCCCGCATCCGGTGTGGAATGATTACCACCATTAGGTCTGTGACTATCATTGTCTATATCATCAAGATTATAAAAACCACAGCATAATTTCTCAATAAAATCCTCTTGGCTTTGAGCCTCAAAAGGTCCCCAGCAGGCAAAATCAATATCTCTACCCGTAGAACTTGGATTAGGCTGACCATTGGGAAGGACACTCGCTCGCGACTGTATGTATATCAACAAATTACCGGGATTTTCTATCTGCAAATAATACCAACTTGGCCTAGGTGAAGTGCTTAAACATGCGTATCCACTACTACCTAAAAAAGACGCTGCAGTTTGAGAACCTGTTACGGAAGGATAGGCTACATTAAAATCATTATCTTCTGTACAAAATGGATGAATACCATTAGTCGCACATGGTGAGCCATTGGCAGTAGATTGCGGAATACAATCCTCCGGATAATCTGGCGTTGCAGAGCACTCCACACAAGTGATAGTGGCCGCCCAACCATCATAGTTGACAGAACCGTCTGAATGAAACACAAAAGTCAAAGCGCCATTTGTGGAAGTGATGACTCCCGGAGAACCTGTTCCTCCGAATGAGCCAATCAACGAAGATGACGAACTCGCTCCATTGTAAATTTTCAAGTAATCCCATGTCGCCGACTCCAAACGGAAAGAAGTGAAAGTCACCCGTAAACATTTGCTTGGATCCGAAGAGACAAATGTCTGGGTATAATCCGAATTGTTACTGTAATTTCCGTTGGGACCGCCCGGATCATAGAAATGCACTGTTTGCGGACAGGAAATCGTCACCGTCCCATTGGACATGTTGTAGTTCTGCCCCCGCAAAGAGCTCATACACCACAAAATAACAACCAACAAGACAAGACGTTTCATCTGTTTACACTTAACACAATTTTGCAAAGATACACAAATAAATTGAATTATCCCCCTGTTTTTCTCCTAAATAAAAACATTTCTTCCAAGAAATAAATTATGAATCCTTTTTTTTGTATATTTGTCCACTTATATTTTATTCACCTAAATTCAAAAATCATGAGAAAAATCGCCTTATTTATTTCAGCATTGCTGATGGTTTTCGCTTTCAGTTCATGTAGCAAAACCTCTCCTAAAGATGTAGCCAACAACTATTACTCAGCCTTGAAGCAAGGGGACTTTGAGAAAGCTTTGACCTACACCAACATGACCAATTCCGAAGAAATCCAGCAAAGTGTCAAAAAAATGCAAGGTGTCGGGTTGAATGTGTCTGACTACGAAATCGTCAAAGAAGAAATTGCCGAAGACGGCAACAGCGCCACCGTGGAAGTGAAATACACCTTTACGTCCTCTTTCAATGAAAATCCGGAAGAGAAAACCGAGAAGCTCAATCTGGTCAACGAAGATGGAAAATGGGTAATCTCGGCGGAATAATTCTTCCTTTTATCCATGGGAAAGGTAGAAATCGGATACTATTCATTTCTACCTTTTTCTTTTTGGGGATTATCTTGTCAACCAGCTGCCATACCGATTCGGACACCCGGGAATTTCAATTACCCGGCAACATCCACCTCCAATCCGGGGATTTGGTCTTCAGAACTGGACGCAGTATGGTCAGCCATACCGTCACCCTGACGGACCAGAACAGCACATACTCGCATGTGGGCATGTTGTTATGGACCGGAAATCGCTGGCAGGTGCTGCACGCCGTGCCTAACGAGCGGGCGTCTGGAAACGAGAAAGACAGCGTCAAATTAGAGGATCTCAGTGTATTCTTCCGTTCCGACAGAGCTTCCCAAGGAGGGATATACCGCATCCACCTTGCCGAAGACGACACGCTGAAACTACTGCAAAAAGGGCTGAACCTATACCGTCGGCAACTGCTGTTTGACAGTGCCTTTGACGACCAAGACAGCAGCACCTTTTACTGCACCGAACTGGCATGGTTCATCTACAAAACCGAACTGGACATTGACCTGTCGCAAGGACGGAGACACAAAGTGCCCCTCTTTCCTCCCCTGATTTTCTGATCCGACCTGCTCACCTATCCCGAAATTGAGAAAATCTATGAGTTCTAATGGACTTATTCCTGAAGCATCAATATATCTTTATAGCTGAAATATAGCAGCAAAAAAAAGATGCGAACTAACGCATCTCTTTTTTATAATTGTCAATTATCAACTGTCAACTACTTCTGCGGCATGTACGGGAAATCGGTGCCGGGGAAATAAGCCTGACCGCCCAATTGCTCTTCGATACGGAGCAGCTGGTTGTACTTGCAGATACGGTCGGTACGGCTGGCCGAACCGGTCTTGATCTGACCTGTACCCAAAGCCACTGCCAAATCGGCGATAGTGGTGTCTTCGGTCTCGCCCGAACGGTGTGACATCACTGCGGTGTAACCGTTCTTGTGAGCCATGTTCACAGCATTGATGGTTTCGGTCAAGCTACCAATCTGATTGACTTTGATCAGGATGGAATTAGCCACACCCTTTTCGATACCCTGGGCCAGACGCTCCACATTGGTCACGAACAGGTCGTCGCCCACCAGCTGGATTTTGTCACCCAACTTGTCGGTCATCATGCGCCAACCGTCCCAGTCATCTTCGGCCATACCGTCTTCGATGGAAACAATAGGATATTTCTCAACCCATTCTGCCCAAAAATCAACCATTTGTTCAGGAGTTAATTTGGCACCAGTGGATTTCTTCAGATGATATACATTCTCTTCGGGAATAAAGTATTCTGAAGAAGCGGGGTCAAGCGCAATGCACACATCTTCACCGGGTTTGTAGCCGGCATTTTTGATGGCCTGCAAAATCACCTCGATAGCCTCTTCGTTGGATTTCAGGTTGGGAGCGAAACCGCCTTCGTCGCCCACGTTGGTGGAATAACCCTGTGCTTTCAGCACTTTCTTCAGGTTATGGAACACCTCGGCACCCATACGCAGGGCGTTCTCGAAAGTATCAGCACCCACGGGCATGATCATGAATTCCTGGAAGTCGATGCAGTTGTCGGCATGAGAACCGCCGTTTAAGATGTTCATCATCGGCACGGGGAGTGTGTTGCAGGTGCAGCCACCCACATAGCGATACAGCGGCATACCGGCTTCCTGGGCAGCGGCCTTGGCGCAAGCTAGAGAAACACCCAAAATGGCATTGGCACCCAATTTGGACTTGTTGGGAGTACCGTCAATCTCTATCATGCGGGCATCGATTTCGCTCTGGTTTTCAACATACATCCCCTTCAGTTCCTCTGCCAAGATCTTGTTCACATTCTGCACGGCTTTACGTACGCCCTTGCCCATATATTCACTTTCGTCGCCATCGCGCAACTCGCAAGCTTCATGCACACCAGTGGAGGCACCTGACGGAACAGCGGCTCTGCCCATGGCGCCAGCAGCGGTATAAACATCAACTTCAACAGTAGGATTTCCTCTTGAGTCGAGAATCTGACGACCCACAATACCAATAATTTCGCTCATAATTATACGTTTTTAAGTGTTCTGAATTTAAAGTTTGCAAAGATACACTTTTTTTCAATTAGCAAATTAGTTAATGTGCAAATTAGCAAATGATTTTAATGTGCCAATGAGACAATGTGCTAATGTGCCAATTATTTTGGGGAGTCTCACTGCGTTCGAGGGGAGGGACGCATCGAATGCATCCGTTGGTGAACAATTAGAGGATGTAGCGTCAGGGCTTAGCCTTACAAAAAGTCCAGCTACCCTTCTTGGAGGTTCAACGAAGAAACAAGTGCAGAAGCAAAGCTTGCTTTGATTATGCCGAGCGAGGAGGAGAAAGGGGGCGTAGCCCCCAACGGGTGGCCGAAGGCCGGGGTAGTGACACATATATCACGGCGCAGCCGTGCCATTTAAGCCTCGCAGAGGCTTTACGCACGCAGTGCAATTAACCCCTGACAAGGCCGCAGGCCGCATTCTGGGGTGGGCAGACTATCTCTCCTTCCTTCGCGGCACACGGGGCATTTGCCCTGATGATGACACCCACCTGCCGCGAAACGCACACAGACTGACAACTTAAACCAGTCGTCAATTATCAACCCGTCAACTTGAATCAGTCGTAAGATACATTAGGTGACAACCCAAATCAGTCGTAAGTACCCTAAAGAGGTAGAAGACTCCTAGAAGATTCTAAGAAGAGGGGTTGAAGAGTGTATGAGGAGGAAACGAAACTTTTTTCCCCCGTTCTTGCTTAGGTTAAAGAAATTTCATTAATTTTGCAGTGTTGTTCGTTCCGAAGCCGAATGGGTGGAAGGCGGGCGACAAACATATATAAAAGGCGTTGAGTCAACGTCTTATCTGCGGCTATCTGAATCTCGCAAAT